>NZ_CP049801.1:3246401-3571042 GCF_011578045.1 Acinetobacter shaoyimingii | reverse complement strand
TCCATCGTGCGTTTGAAAATCGCGAAAGAAAGCTTACTCAATGTATTATCTCATGTTGTGGGTGCTGTAGAGCGTCGTCACACATTGAACATTCTTTCAAACGTCAAAGTTCAAGTAACAGAGCAAGCATTAACAATTATTGGTTCAGATTTAGAAGTTGAATTGGTTGCAAGTACTGTTCTGGCAGAGGGTGCATGTATTCAAGCGGGTGAAACGACAGTTCCAGCACGTAAATTGGTTGATATTTGTAAATCTTTACCGACAGCAGCATTGATTGATCTTCACATTACAGAAGATCAACGTTGTATTTTAAAATCAGGCAATAGCCGATTTGTTCTAGGAACATTACCCGCTGAAGACTATCCATTACTTGCCACTGAAAACAGTCAAGGGACACAAGTTCAAGTCACTGAACGTGAATTAAAACGTTTATTTGAAAAAACATCTTTTGCTATGGCAGTTCAAGATGTACGTTTTTATTTAACTGGAACTTTGCTTGAGATTGATCAAAATCATCTTCGTGCAGTGACTACTGATGGACACCGTTTAGCGTTGTGTGAAACCAATGCTTCATCAAATGCTGCACAATTGGTTCAAGCGATTGTTCCTCGTAAAGCGGTGGGTGAATTACAACGTTTACTCAGTATTGAAGACAATCAATTAACGTTGCTTATTGGTCGCGAATTGTTAAATGTAACGATTCAAGCACCAACACGTGATAAAGAGCAGGGTGATATTACCGTTCGTTTCACGACGAAACTCATTGATGGTAAATTCCCTGATTATCGTCGTGTGATTCCACGTGGTGGCGATAAAATCGTAACGATTCCTCACGATGTATTTAAACAATCTTTGCAACGTGTGGCCATTTTAAGTAATGAAAAATTACGTGGTGTATTCTTAAATTTCAGTACAGATACTTTGCAACTTCGTGCCAATAACCCTGAACAAGATGAAGCTGTTGAAGATTTAGCGATTCAGTATGCAAACACATCATTAGAAATGTCATTTAATGCGCAATATATTATTGATGTTTTAGGTGTATTGGATGGTGATGACGTACTCATGACCATGACTGAAGCCAATCAATCTGTTTTGGTTCAAGATCCAGCGCATCAAGATCAAACCTATGTTGTGATGCCAATGCGTGTCTAAACAGCATCGTCAATTAGATTCGCTATGCATATAACACGCTTAAATATACAGCGAGTTCGAAATTTAAAAACGGTTGCACTCGCAGAGTTGCAACCGTTTAATGTTTTTTATGGGCAAAATGGATCTGGCAAAACATCGATTTTGGAGTCAATTCATTTGCTTGCTTCAGGTCGCTCGTTTCGAACGCATATTCCAAAACATTACATTCAACATGATTGTGATGACGCCCTAGTCTTTGCTCAATCTGCAACAGAAAAAATTGGCATGCAAAAGCTCATTTCGGGTGAGCAAATGATTAAGGTGAATGGGGATACAGTTGCAACACAAGGGCAATTGGCGAAAATACTCCCTTTACAACTGATTGATCCACTCAGTACAGATATTATTGATCATGGGGCTAAACCTCGCCGTCAATTGTTAGATTGGCTCATGTTTCACGTGGAACCAGAGTTTTATCATGCATGGCAATATTATTCACGCGCATTGAAACAAAGAAATAGTTTACTCAAGTCTCGGCGAAATTTAACACTTCAAGATTTAGAACCTTGGAATAAGATGCTCAGCGATTATGGTGAAATTTTACATTCACAGCGGGTTGAAATCGTTGAGCAATGGAAACAATATTTGCAACATGATTTGCAGCAACTGCTACCCGACTTGCACATAGAAATGGAATATCAAGCGGGTTATCATGTTGATCAAGGTTTAGCCAGCGACCTCATTCAGTTTCATCAAAAAGACGTAGATCGACGCTATACCGAATATGGTCCACATCGAGCTGACCTCCGTTTAAAAACGCCAACTGGAGATGCTGATGTCGTGTTATCACGTGGGCAAAAAAAGTTGTTGATCATGGCGTTAAAACTATCGCAGATTGCAATGCTACATGCTTGTAATAAGGAAACTGTGGTATTATTAGATGATGTGACAGCAGAATTAGATTTAACTGCACAACGACGTTTAATTGAGCGATTGAGCCAACTTGGTAGTCAAGTTTTTATTACCACACTAGACCATGAATCAGTGAAAAAACATTTACATGATTTGTCTATATCCTACCAATTATTCAATGTTGAAAACGGGCAAGTTCAAGTCGTTGCGCAATGATTTTAGATTGTTACCCATCTTTGGATAGACCTTTTTGACTAGGGAGAAACCATGAGTTCAGAAGATCAAACTGCTTCTCAAACAGAACTAACCAATGAAAATACTTATGACTCCTCTAGCATTAAAGTATTGCGTGGATTAGATGCAGTTCGTAAGCGTCCAGGTATGTACATTGGTGATACTGATGATGGTTCAGGCCTGCATCATATGGTGTTTGAGGTTGTCGATAACGCAATCGATGAAGCACTTGCTGGACACTGTGATGAAATTTTAGTGACCATTCATGAAGATGAATCTGTCAGTGTGTCTGATAATGGCCGTGGTATTCCTACCGATATTCACCCTGAAGAAGGTGTGTCAGCAGCAGAAGTGATTTTAACCATTCTGCATGCAGGCGGTAAATTCGATGACAACAGTTATAAAGTCTCAGGTGGTTTGCACGGTGTTGGTGTATCTGTTGTAAACGCTTTATCAAGCAAATTAGAATTGACGATTCATCGTGCCGGTCATATTCATCAACAAGAATATAAACACGGTGATCCTGTATATCCACTTAAAGTGGTTGGTGATACAAACACGACAGGTACAATTGTACGTTTCTGGCCAAGTTCTGAAACCTTTAGTCAAACGATTTTTAACGTTGATATTTTGGCACGTCGTTTACGTGAGCTTTCATTCTTAAATGCTGGTGTTCGTATTGTTCTACGTGATGAACGTATTGCATCTGAACATGTATTTGATTATGAAGGTGGTTTATCTGAGTTTGTAAAATACATTAACCAAGGTAAAACACATCTAAACGATATCTTCCATTTCACCAGTGAAGTACCTGAAACGGGTATTACTGTCGAAGTGGCATTGCAGTGGAATGATACCTATCAAGAAAATGTTCGTTGCTTTACCAACAACATTCCACAAAAAGATGGTGGTACGCATTTAGCTGGTTTCCGTGCAGCCTTAACACGTGGTCTAAACCAGTATTTAGACAGTGAAAACATACTGAAAAAAGAAAAAGTTGCTGTTACAGGCGATGATGCGCGTGAAGGTTTAACCGCCATTGTTTCAGTGAAAGTGCCTGATCCAAAATTTTCTTCGCAAACCAAAGAAAAATTGGTATCGAGTGAAGTTAAACCTGCAGTAGAGCAGGCGATGAACAAATCATTCTCTGAATATTTGTTGGAAAATCCTCAAGCAGCAAAATCGATTGCAGGTAAAATTATTGATGCTGCACGCGCACGTGATGCTGCTCGTAAAGCTCGTGAAATGACCCGTCGTAAAAGTGCCCTTGATATTGCCGGTCTTCCAGGTAAATTGGCAGATTGCCAAGAGAAAGATCCAGCATTGTCTGAACTTTACTTAGTCGAGGGTGACTCTGCGGGTGGTTCTGCGAAACAAGGTCGTAACCGTAAGATGCAAGCGATTTTACCGCTAAAAGGTAAAATCCTAAACGTTGAACGTGCGCGCTTTGATAAGATGATTTCATCTCAAGAAGTGGGTACGCTCATTACAGCACTTGGTTGTGGTATTGGTCGAGAAGAATACAATCCTGACAAATTGCGTTATCACAAAATCATCATCATGACCGATGCCGACGTCGATGGTTCGCACATTCGTACGCTACTGTTGACTTTCTTCTTCCGTCAAATGCCTGAGCTTGTGGAACGTGGATATATTTATATTGCACAGCCACCATTGTATAAATTGAAAAAAGGCAAGCAAGAACAATACATCAAAGACAATGATGCATTGGAAACTTACCTTATTTCAAATGCAATTGATGAGCTTGAATTGCATATCAGTGGTGAAGCGCCAGCCATTCGTGGTGAAGCATTAGCACGTGTGATTGCAGATTACCAAACGTCTCAAAAGAGTTTGCATCGTTTAACCGTTCGTTATCCAGCAACTTTACTTGATGGTTTATTGAGTCTTGAAGCGTTTAAACTTGATCAAAATCAAGAACAATCTTATGTTGCAGATTGGGCTGAACAACTTCGTGCAGCGATTGAAAAGCAACAACCAAGTTTGCGTCCAGAAATTACACTTGAAGCATTTGAAAAAGAAAATGCAGATGGCGTGAAAGAAACGCATTACTTCCCACGTGTGACTGTTTACGTGCATAACTTGCCGCATCAGTATCTATTGGATCAAGGCTTACTTGCTTCAGGTGAATACAAACGCTTGTTACAGAACTCGAAGAGCTGGTTTACCTTGCTTGAAGCGGGTGCTTTCTTACAAAAAGGTGATCGCAAAATTCAAGTGGCAACGTTCCATGAAGTTTGGCAACACATTTTAGCTGACTCGCGTCGTGGCATGATGATCCAACGCTATAAAGGTTTGGGTGAGATGAATGCGGATCAACTTTGGGAAACCACTATGGATCCTGAAAACCGTAACATGCTACAAGTGACCATTGATGATGCGATTGAAGCAGATCGTATGTTCTCTTGTTTAATGGGTGATGACGTTGAACCACGTCGTGCATTCATTGAAGAAAATGCGTTAAATGCGGATATTGATGCTTAATATTTTCAATTAATGCATTAATTCTTTATATTGAAAGAGCTTCTAAGCCTTTAGTAATGAAAATTACTTGGTGGCTTAGGTGCTTTTTTATGTCTATGGTTTGATGTTTTGCCACATTTTATACAAATGAAATATTCATATTGCACAATTCTTTTATCAATAAAGGATGAGAGCAATGTAAATGACTTATTCATTAGAACAATCACACGATACTTGGATGAATGCTTATTATTTAGGGAAAATCGACATTTTAAAAAAATATGAACATCCACATTTAAAGGTATTGTTTAGAGATTCTGGGATTATAGAAACTCAATTAGATCGTTATGAGCGTATTCGGCATGCCATTCAAAATGGAGTATGGAAACCCAAAAAGTATGATATCGACATAGAAGAGTTTGAATATAATGAGCAAAATACCCGTTGCAAAATCTCTATGAAGTCCGCAAATGGAAGATTAATTTTAGAAGAATTATGGACTTTTGAAGCATCTTGGAAAATTTTAGCTTTAAATGTTTAAGTTACTGGTTAATTCATTATTTAAATAACAAATTTTTTGAATGCTTAAATAATGAAAACCCATTCAAACTTTTTTAAAAAAATAACAACAAATACCAGACCAATTGCACTCATCAAAAATGCCAATTAAGTTTATGATCATCATGTATTTTGTATTACAAGTAAAATTAGGAATATTAAATAATGATAACAATAAGAAAATGGCTAGGACTGGTCGGTGCTTTATTCTGCTCGAATGCTGCTTATGCAAATCAAAATGTCTGTGTATTTGATCTGTTAGGTCGTGCTGGTGAATCGTATAAACTGATTGAAGAATGGGCATTAGAAGCAAAAAAATGGGGCGCAGATGTCAAGCTGATTGCCTTTCAAAAAGAGGATCAGGCAGCGCAAGCCTTTAAGGATGGAAAGTGCGATGGTGTGGTTATGACCACCATGCGTTCACGTGAATACAATAAATTTGCGGGTTCAATTGATGCCTTGGGTGGTGTCACCTCAAATGATATTTCCAGAAAAGCCATCAAATATGTACTCGATGAACGCAATGCGAAGCGACTGGTTACAGAGCGACGCGGTCAAAAATACGAAGTTGCAGGGATTAGCCCGATTGGGATTGCTTATATTTTTGTACACGATCGAACTCAAAATACAATCGAACATATGATTGGTAAAAAGTTTGCCTATTTACATTATGATGAAGCACAAAAAATTGCGATTGAAAAATTCGGTGCGATCAGTGTGCCATCTGACATCAGTAACTTCGTCAAAAGATTCAATAAAAAAGAAGTTGATATTATTGCATCACCTGCTTATGCCTATAAACCTTTAGAAATTCAAAAAGGCCTTGGTCAAAATGGTGCAATGTTTACTTTTCCAGTGGTCAACATTACTGCAGATTTAATTATTCGTCAGGATAAATTCCCCAAGAGTTTTTCAGTCTCTTCACGCGCTTGGTTTATCAAACAACTGCCAAAAAATATTGCTATGATTCGACGGATGGAAAATGAGATTCCTGCAAAATATAAAATGAAAATTGCACACGATGATGCTGTACGTTACCAAAAGCTGTTAAGAGAAGTACGAATCGAGCTCACCAAGAAAGGGGTGTATGATCAACATATGATGCGAGTGTTAAAAAAATCACGCTGTATTGTTGAGCAAAGTAATTTTGAGTGTTCAATGATGGATGAGTAAAAGAAGTGCTAAGCCATTCAAGATGCAAGATTAAAATAGGTAAGAAAAGTTAAAAAACCGCTTTCAATTTTTTGAAAAAAAAAGATATTCTTTAAATATAATAAAATATTAAAAGTAAATCACTTTTTTTGAAACAAAACAATAGAGTAATTACTCTATTTATTTACAAACATGCCAATTAATATTTAAAAAGAGAAGTTTAAAATTTTTCTACAATAATTAGATGTCGAAAGGATCTTGAAATGAAAAAAATAATACTCACACTTGGTGCTGCATCAATGATGATCGCGGCATCTGCTCAAGCAGAAAAAGTGAATGTATGTGTATTTGATTTACTCGGTAAATCTGGTGAGTCTTTCCAAATGGCTCAGGAATGGGCTTTGGCTGCAAAAGGCTGGGGTGCTGAAGTTAATTTAGTGCCGCGTCAAGATGAAGCGGTTGCAGATAATGATTTTAAAGCTGGAAAATGTGATGCTGTATTTATGACAGCAATGCGTGCGCGTCAATACAACAAATTTGTCGGTTCAATTGATTCACTTGGTGGTGTTCCAAGCAATTCAATTGCACAAAAAGCCATTACTTTTGCTTTAGATAAACGTAATGCAGGAAAAATGATCACCAATCTCGGTGGTAAAAAATATGAAATTGGTGGTATTGCACCATTAGGTTCAGCATTTATTTTCGTACGTGATAAAAAAATTGATTCTATTGAAAAAGCTGCAGGTAAGAAATTTGCAGTGTTGAGCCATGACAATGCACAAAAAATTATGGTGCAACGTGTCGGTGCTCAAGCCGTTCCTTCGGATATTTCAAACTTTGTTGCAAAGTTTAATAATGGTCAAGTCGATATGGTTGGTGCGCCAGCTTATGCGTATAAACCATTAGAGATATATAAAGGTTTAGGAAACAACGGGGCAATGTTTAACTTCCCAGTACTTCAAATCACGGCAGATCTAGTGCTACGTCCTGAAAAATTCCCACAAGAATTTGGTCAAAAATCTCGTGACTGGTTTGTCAAAAACTTACCGAAAAGTTTTAATATGATCAATCGTTTGGAATCTGGTATTCCTGCGAAATACAAAATGAATTTAACACCTGAAGACAAACTTAAATACCAAAAACTATTACGTGATGGTCGTTTAGAACTGACTAAACAAGGTATTTATGATCCAGCAATGATGTCAGTACTGAAAAAAGCACGTTGTTCAGTAGATAAGGCTAACTTCGAGTGTTCACTCGGCGGTGAATAATCTTGATCTATAAAGAAAAAATCCTAGATCGATTCTAGGATTTTTTTTATCTAAGCTTTGTCATTTCAGCCATTGAACAATAACTAGAACACTTTATTCTTAATTAAAAATAAAGAATAGGGGGGGGTTTATGGCTTAGCTTCATGATTTACAACGTCATTCAATCTTGATGATCATCATCAGGGCGTTCAAAGATTATGTATAAAAGCATCTGCCATCAATCCTATATAAAGGAATATATAAGGCATTAAGCCAAGTATAAACATGGAGCTAATTGTTGCAATACAACAATAATTAGACACATATAATTTCATATCAAGGAAAAGAGAATGAATTGGAGCAAAACAATAATAGTTGCGTCAGCTTTAATGGCAGCAACGACATTTACCCAAGCTAAACAAGTGATGTGTGTATTTGATTTAGTCGGTAAAAACGGTGATGTATATGCACTTATGAAAGACTATCAACTCGCGGCCAAACAGTGGGGTGCAGATATTGAACTCAAAGTGGGTCAAAATGAGGGTGTAATTGCTGAAGACTTCAAAGCGGGTAAATGTGATGCAGTGAGTATCACAGGTATGCGTGGTCGCCAATTTAATAATTTTACGGGTTCACTCGATGCCATTGGTGCAATCACTGACTTAAATTTAGCGGTTAAGGTCATGCAAGGCTTGGCAAATCCTACCTTTGCGAAATACATGAAAAATGGCAATTATGAAGTTGTAGGTGTTGTTCCTGTGGGAGATGCTTACTTAATGGTACGTGATCGTAGTATCAATACCGTTGCCAAAGCTGCAGGTAAAAAAATTGCTGTTTTAGATTACGATCAAGCGCAAAAAATCATGGTTCAACAATTGGGTGCACAAGCTGTCAGTGCGGATGTAACCAACTTTGGAAGCAAGTTCAATAATGGTCAGGTCGACATTATTGGTGCACCAACAGCGGTCTTTAAACCGTTGGAATTACATAAAGGGTTAGGAACAACGGGTGCAATTGTAAATTATCCAATTTTACAAGTGACTGGGAATATTATTATTCGTCCAGATAAGTTTCCTGAAGGCTATGGTCAAAAGTCACGTGACTGGATTAAAACACAACTACCCCGCGCCAATTCTATTTTGGGTAAAATGAAGGCAGATATCCCAGCTAAATATTGGATGAAAGTACCAGAGGGGGATAAACCTGGTTATCAAAAACTGATGCGTGAATCACGTATTACCTTGACGAAGCAGGGAATCTATAATAAGCAAATGATGAAATTATTGTGGCAATTCCGTTGTAAAAATGCCCCAAGTAATTTTGAATGTAGCTTACAAGACGAGAACTATAAATAATCTAAAAAGTGATGTTTAAAAGAATTCCGATGAAATTACTCTGAATAAACTTTAAAGTTCGAGTTCTGACCATATATTGAGTATGTTATACTTAATCTATGGTCTTTTTACTTTTGAAGCCAATCTATTTTTGAGGAATCCATCATGACTGCCCAAGCACTAGAGCTGACTGACAATGCTGCGAATAAAGTTCGTCAACTTCGTGATAGCGAAGGAAATCAGGATCTGATGTTACGTGTATACGTAACAGGTGGTGGCTGCTCAGGTTTTTCTTACGGATTCAATTTTGCTGAAAGTCAAAATGAAGACGATGCTGAATTCGTCAATGGTGATGTGAAAATGTTGGTAGACTCATTAAGTTACCAATATTTAGTAGGCTCAGTGGTTGATTATGTAGAAGGTTTAGAAGGATCACGTTTTATCGTGCAAAATCCGAATGCGACTACAACATGTGGTTGTGGATCTTCTTTCTCGATCTAATCTTCTAAATCATCGAGAGATAAAAACCCTCAATATTTGAGGGTTTTTTGCTTCAAAAAATTAACAGATCCTAATATTTTTCAATGTCTTGCAAAATTAATTCTGAGAGTTGTTGTGCATTTTGTGCTGGAATCCAGTGTGTCGCATCCAAGATGATTTCTGTATAAGGTGCGTCGATATAATCTTTGTTGAACTGGATACTTTTTGCAGCTACTGCCGAATCATGTTTGCCCCAAATAAATAAAGTTGGGACAGTGACTTTCTTGTTTAAGTTTTTATTTGAACTAAAAGGTAAACCCCGATACCAATTCAGGGCAGAACTCATTCTTTTTCCATCGACCATGTCTGTTTGAAAATCTTGAAGTTGTTGCTCGGTCATACCTGTAGATTTAAGTAAGGCTTGGCCTAATTTCGGGAGTTTTTCAAAGATGAATTCAGGTACCTTTGGTAGTTGAAATAGACCCATATAATAAGATTTGAGCAGTTGGTTACTGTACAACATAGATTTTAAAAAAGCGGCTTTATGCGGTACTGATACTGCAGTTAAATGTTTGATTTTCTCTGGATATTCAAGGGCAACATCCCATGCAACAACTGCGCCCCAATCATGACCAACCAGATACACAGGTTCATTTAAGATATTAAGAAATTGGTGAATATCTTCAACTAATGCCTTACTACGGTAGGCATGTCGTCCTCTGGGTTGCGCTGTCAAACTATAGCCACGTTGGTTAATGGCAAAAGTACGGTAACCTTTTTCATTTAAAAATTGGGATGTTGCTTGCCAGCTTTTTGCCGTTTCGGGGAAGCCATGCAAGAGTACGATAAATGGAGCATCCAAAGGACCCGTGTCGATAACATCGAATATTAAATTCTCATGTTCAAATTCGTTCAATCTTTCATTTCGAATATCCATCAATATATTTTCCCTATTGTTATGTAAACATAATGGGAAAAAAGACCAATTTTAGTAAGTGCTGATCGGGTCATTAAGACGTTAAAAAGGGACGAATTTTGTCTGACAATATTATTGAGAAAATAATTTTTCCAGTTGTATAGGGATTTCTTGTTTTAGAAAATCTAAACAAAGCCGTAAAGCTAAGGTTCGATATTTACGGGTAGGAGTCACCAAATAAATGTCTTCAGGAACCAATGACCAATCGGGTAATACATGAATAAGTTTAGCATTCTTTAGAAGATGATTCACTTGAACTTCAGCCACAGCAGCGATACCAAGATGGGCTTCCACGGCTGCCAAAGCATGTTCAGAAGGCGTCACAGTTAAATGAGTGTGTATTTGAAATTTCTTAATACTGCCTTCTTTTAAAAGCGTGATTTTAGAAAGTTCGCGATTATGTGAAATAAAATGATGATCTGCTAACTGTTCAGGTAATTCGGGTACACCATAATTGTTAGCATATATCTGGCTTGTACATAGGATTCGTCGAACTTGACCAATTTTCTGAGCATAAAGCGTCGAATCAGCCAACTCTCCTAGACGAATTGCCAGATCATAGCCTCCAGAAATTAAATCAATTTTTTTGTCATTTAAATCAATATCAATATCAATTTGCGGGTACTGCAATAAAAATTTCGAAATTAATGGCAATACCACCAATTTTCCAAAAGTCCCTGACGCTGCAATTCGAATTCCACCTTTAGGGTGAATTTCTAAATTGGTTAGATCACCAGTGAGTGTTTCGATTTGATGAAAGAGTGGGGAAATTTCTTTGAGAAATATTTTGCCTGCATCAGTTAAAGAGCTGGCATTAGTATTACGGTTTAATAGTTTGATATTTAAAGCAGATTCGAGACGAGATAGGCGATTGGATAAAGTCGATTTTGCAATATCATAACGTCTTGCAGCAGATAGGCTACCTGCATTTGCAATGAGAACGAACCAATATAAGTCATCAATCGAGTAGGGTAAGCTGTTCATTTTTTCGAACAAGACCTTTCATTTTTATTGTCTATTCACATCATTATAGAACAGCTAAGTTATGTCAATCGATCAGATAAAAATGATTATTCAAATAAAGGCAATTGAGGACATAGCAATGACAATGAATTGTGATTTAGAAACTGGCACATGTTCAGTGCCCGAATTAGACAATGATCAAAAATCAGTAAACAATGAAGAATCTGATATAAGTCTTGTTTATATTGGTGACCCAATGTGTTCATGGTGTTGGGGTGCTTCAAAAACCATTAAACAAGCTCGCGAATATGCAATTCAAAATGGTATAGGTTTCTCTGTCATTACAGGTGGTTTACGTCCAGGTGGCGGTGATGCATGGACAGAAGATTTTAAAAATTTTTTACGCAGGGAGTGGAGAAATATTGAAAATATGACACAACAGCCATTCACTGAAAAATTATTAGAACGCGAACATTTTAATTATGACACTGAACCTCCTGCACGAGCAGTTCATATTGCAAGATATTTGTGGCAAGGAAAAGATTTGAATGATGAAAAGCTATTGTCATTTTTTTCAGCAATTCAATACAAATTTTATGTAGATGGTGAAGATCCAAATGAAATTGAATTTTACCGAAGTATCTGTGAAAAATTCGAAATAGATTTTGATTTGTTTGCAAAAAATTTTTCTTCATCTGAAATGCAAAAAGCAACTTATGAAGAATTTCAACTTAACCGTAGTTGGGGCGTAAGAGGTTTTCCAAGTTTTGCAATTCGTAAAGGTAATAATGTGGAAGTCATTGGTTCAGGTAGTCTAACTTTGGACAAACTGACCAAAGCAATTGATGAAACTGTTAAACAAGACTTCAAGGCTTAGGTAAATTCAGATGGCAAGTATTTTACAAATAGATTTTCCATATGTTGGACCGTGGGGAGCTGAAATGTTTGAAATGTTCAGATCCTTGGCAGAATCTATTTCAAATGAAAAAGGGCTGATTTGGAAAATTTGGACAGAAAATCAAGAGCGCCAAGAAGCAGGTGGAATTTATTTATTTGAACGTCAAATCGATGCTGAGGCTTATTTAGATATGCACGTTAGACGCTTAGAGAAAAATGGATTTCATGACTTAAGGTATCGAATTTTTGATATTCATTCAAAATTGTCAGAAATTACCAATGCACCTGTTTAAATACAATATATGGATGTATCACTTTTTTGTACTGAGTGATACATCCTTTATTTTGCTTCAATATTAAACAGCAGTAATCGTTCCTAAAATGCGATCACCCGAAGCACCTGTTACCTCAGGTAAATTTCCACTCAGTTGATTGATAAAACGCATTGCTAACCACGCAAAAGCAGTCGCTTCAACCCATGTAGGTGCTAGACCAAGTGCCGAAGTGGTTTGCACCGACCAATTGTGTTTACGTAAACGCCAACGTAATTGTTCGAGTAAATGCGAGTTAAATGCACCACCTCCACAGACGTAGACTTCACCTGTATCCATGTCTGAACGGTAAATGGCTTTTTTAATGGCACGAGTGGTCAATTTGAGTAATGTGGCTTGAACATTTTCTGGGGTGTCTTCAAGCTCATCATATTGTAAGTCATTGCGCCAATCGGCAATTTGTTCATCAAGCCAATCTAAATTAAAGTCTTCACGACCTGTGCTTTTTGGCGGTTCTTTAGAGAAAAATTCATGTTCTTGTAAGCGATCTAATAATGGACGAATAGGGGTGCCATAAGCGGCCCAATTGCCATTTTCATCATATGGTTGTCCGGTATAACGTTCACACCAAGCATCCATTAAGATATTGGCAGGTCCAGTATCAAAACCATAAACACCTTCAGGTTTGCCAGCAGGAAGCATACTGACATTGGCAATACCGCCTAAGTTTAAAATCACACGATGAATCGATTCATGTTGGAATAATGCTCGGTGAAAAGCAGGGACTAATGGTGCACCTTGACCCCCAGCCGCCATATCCCGACGACGAAAATCTGAAATTACTGGAATTTGCGTGATCTCGGTAATAATATTGGGATCACCAATTTGTAAGGTAAAACCATGTTCTGGACGGTGACGAATCGTCTGTCCATGAGAACCAATCGCTCGAATGTGTGATTTATCTAGATTATTTTCAGCAATGAGCTGGTTAATGCCATGACCAATCATTTGTGCCAATGTTACATCTGCTTTACCCATGCGATCGATTTCATTGTCATCAGGTAAGGTCAGTGCCATCAATTCATCCCGTAGATCAGGATCGAAAGGAAGTGTGAGCGTGGCATGAATGTGTAATGGATCAAATGAAGCAGCAACAAAATCGACGCCGTCCATGCTGGTTCCAGTCATTACGCCAATATAGATTGTTGTCATGTTATTTAGTTCGCCTGCATTCTGCTGAAAAAATGTTAGTATATCGCACAAATTGAATAACTGATGTATTTGGGTTTTGTGATGTCAAATTTCCTGCCAGCTGAAGAACAACTTGCCCTCATCCAACGAGGCACACATGAGATCATTTCTGAAGAAGATCTTTTAAAGAAACTCAAACAGAATCGTCCTCTAAAAATTAAAGCGGGTTTTGACCCGACTGCACCAGATTTACATTTGGGACATACAGTTTTAATTAATAAACTAAAAGTCTTTCAAGATCTAGGTCATGAAGTGTTTTTCTTGATTGGTGATTACACGGCAATGATCGGGGACCCAACAGGCAAGAGTGCGACACGTCCACCATTGTCTCGTGAGCAAGTTTTAGAAAATGCCAAAACCTATCAAGAACAAGTATTCAAAATTTTAGATCCGAACAAAACCAAAGTGGTGTTTAACTCTGAATGGTTTGCACAAAAAACAGCGGCGGATTTGATTCAACTGGCTTCACAGCAAACAGTTGCACGTATGCTCGAACGTGATGACTTCACCAAGCGTTATAACAACCAGCAACCGATTGCGATTCACGAGTTCTTATATCCATTGGTTCAAGGTTATGACTCTGTTGCATTAGAAGCAGATGTTGAATTGGGTGGTACAGACCAAACCTTTAACTTGTTAATGGGGCGTACTCTTCAAGGTCGTTATGATCAAGAAGCACAAGTTTGTATTACGGTGCCAATTCTTGAAGGTTTAGACGGCGTGAATAAAATGTCTAAATCTTTGGGTAACTACATTGGGGTATTTGATGCACCAGGTGCAATGTACCAAAAAGTTCTTTCGATGCCAGACAGTTTAATTGAACGCTATTTCGATCTTTTAAGCTTCAAGTCTATCGAAGAAATTCAGCAATTGTTGAAAGAAATCGAAGAAGGGCGTAACCCTCAAGAAGTGAAAAAGATTCTCGCACTTGAGTTGGTAGAGCGTTTCCATGGTGCGGAAGCTGCGGCGCATGCACATAAAGGCGCAGGAAACATTATTACTGATGGTGAACTTCCTGAAGGTACGCCAGAAGTGACCATTTCACGTGCTGAATTTGGTGGTGAAATGTTTATTGCTTCTATTGTTCGTGCAGCAGGTTTAACCAAAAATGCAGCACAAGCAAAAGATGCTGTTTCACGTGGAGCCGTTAAAATCGATTGGGAAGTGGTCGATGCATCATTCTCCATTAATGAAAACAAAACAGTGATTGTACAAGCAGGGAAAAAAGCCATTGCTAAAGTAACATTCACTGACTAATCATTGCTTATGCCATTTAAAAAGCCACCCAATCGGGTGGCTTTTTTTATTTCTATTTTTCCAAAAATGACTATTTTTTAATAAATTTGATAATTTTTGGTTCTGATCGTATTTATCCTTTAAAATGCGCCATCCAAGTCTCAATAGTTAATTATTCATGATTCAGTTAGACCAACTTACGATTCGACGCAGTGGACGTATTTTATTTGAAAAAGCATCTATGCAATTGCATCCAGGCTGGAAAATTGGTCTAACAGGGGTCAATGGTGCGGGTAAATCAACCCTATTTTCTGCGCTGTTAGGTGGCATGGAATCGGATGGTGGTTCACTGACACGTCCTGCGGTTTGGACGGTTGCGCATATGGCGCAGGAAATCAAAGCCCTCGATATGAAAGCCATTGATTTTGTTTTATCTGGTGATGAAGAGTATTGGGATATTCAGCATAAACTGGATCATCCTGATCAATTGTCCAATGATGAATTGGCACATTTGTATGGTCGTTTTGATGAAATTAATGGCTATTCAGCCGCTTCAAAAGCATCACAGCTCATGGCGGGCTTGGGCTTCTTTGAGCATCAATCTGAACTGAGTGTTTCAAGCTTCTCAGGTGGTTGGCGTATGCGTCTGAACTTGGCACGTACCCTGATGAGCCGTTCAGATTTACTCCTCCTTGACGAACCCACCAACCACTTAGACTTAGATGCAATTTTGTGGTTAGAAGATTGGTTAAAAGCCTACGAAGGTACACTCATTTTGATTTCACATGACCGTGATTTCTTAGATGCCATTACCGATCATATTCTTCATATCGAAAATCGTGAGTTAACCTTATATACAGGCAACTATTCTACTTTTGAGCGCACTCGTAGTGAACGTTTAGCACAGCAACAACAGGCTTATGAAAAACAATTAGAAACACGTGCACATTTGCAAAAATATATTGACCGTTTTAAAGCACAAGCAACCAAAGCCAAACAAGCACAAAGCCGTATTAAACAGCTTGAACGTATGCAGGAATTGTCTGCTGCACATGTCGATACGCCGTTTACCTTTAGTTTCCGTGAACCGACCAAAATGAGTTCACCATTACTTCAGCTTGAACATGCTGATATTGGTTATGGTGATAAGTTGATTGTCACCAATGTGAATTTACAAATCACACCGACCAGCCGTATTGGTTTATTGGGGATGAATGGTGCAGGTAAATCGACACTGATTAAATCGTTAGTGGGTGATCTAAAGCTTTTAAAAGGTCAGCGTAAAGATTCTGAATTGCTCAATATCGGTTACTTTGCACAGCATCAAATGGATGCTTTGGATGGTAATGCTAGTCCAATGTTGCAGTTAGCACGTATTGCAGATAAGAAAATCAGTGAAGCAAGTTTACGTTCATTCTTAGGCAGTTTTGGCTTCTCTGGTGAACGAATGGATACGCCAAGTGAAAGCTTCTCTGGTGGTGAACGTGCTCGATTGGCTTTGGCTTTAATCGTATGGCAACGTCCAAATGTGTTGATTCTGGATGAGCCAACTAACCATTTAGATTTAGATATGCGTCATGCATTGACCATGGCACTGCAAGATTATGAAGGGGCAGTGGTTCTTGTATCACATGAACGTCAATTGGTGGCAAGTGTCTGCGATGAACTTATTTTGGTGCATGGTGGTGTGAGTCGTGAGTTTGAAGGTGATTTGGTTGCTTATGCAGACTGGTTACGTCAAGCCCGTGTCGAGATGATGAAAAATGGTCAAAAGCCTGCTGCTCCTGTGAAATCGCAAGTGGTTGACAAGCCTGTTGCTTCAAAAGGCGATAAAGAAGCGCAGCGTAAAGAAGCAGCACGCCGTCGTGAATTGAGCCGTCCTGTACGTAAGAATATTGAAAAATTAGAAGCTGAAATAGCTAAGATTCAACCTCGTTTAGTGCAGATTGAAGAAGCTTTGGCAGATACAGCGCTGTATGAGGCTGCGCGTAAAGATGATTTGCTGAAATTGATGAATGAACAAACAGAGCTTAAAGTTAAGTTAGAACAAGCAGAGGAAAAAATGCTTGAACTGATGATGGAGCTTGAGGAATTAGAAAGTTCATTTGAAGATTAATTGCAAAGCTAAATGTTGAAAGAACGCTTGAAAAGCCCAATGTAAATTGGGCTTTTTTATAGTTCTCAAGATTTGCAAAAATCAAATATCTCATTTGGAGTAGAGGCTTATAATCAATATATTCTGCATAGCCAGCCATTCGGTCGAGAATGATGAAAAGTTTCCAAAAAAAAGAACCTAATAATCAATCAGAATTTTATAAAGGCATCCAAAAAATTGCATTAGGTGTCTATGTTATTGGTCATAAACTCAGCCAAGTGATTTTGCCTATTGCGACAGAAATTCAAGATCTTTTAAAAAATATTGATCCAGAAAAATTTACGCATTTTATTGAGCGGATTGAGAAATTACAGAAGTTTGAACCTTACCTGACCAAACTTTTCCATGATTTAAAGAACAATGAAAATTTTTCGCATGCCCATGAAACTATCTCTTTAGCCTGTCTGATTCAGCTCATTTATGAAAATGAACAGCATCCAGATGATGTTCATATTTTTGATGTTATCAAGACCGCCTATTTTAAAGACTTATTTTTTTCTCAGTTTAGCAACATTCAGTTAGGAGAAAATTTTAGTCAAAGGGAAGCGGTGCTGAAAGAAGCTTTTCAACTGTATGAATTAGGATTTTACGCAGGGTGTTTGACGCTGTTATATGCTCAACTTGAAGGGATTTTGACGGATTATTTATTTGAAAAGAAAATGTTGATTAAGTCAAAAAATGAAGACATTTACATGGGACCTTATATTCAGCATACAAAAATTACGCCGTATAAAGTCATTAAAGGCATGAAAGAAAAACTTTTAATTGCCAAGCATATGGATCCATATTTCGTAAAACTGGATGCTTATAAAATTGACAGCACTTACCCCATGAATAATGATCGTAATGCCATTTTGCATGGCGCAATTTTGGATCGTTTTACCCAAGAGCGATGCTTTATTCTGTTTATTTGGGTGAATTCGATCTTTAACTTTTTGCAAAGTGAAAGATCGGTTGATTCATGATTATTAAAATTTCTAAAATTACAACTTATTAATCATTAGAAATAATATTCGATTTAAAGCATTGAATGACTTCGGTTAGATTTAGGCTTAGGTACGCTTTTGTATAACCTTGTTCGAAATGATAGTTGTAATCTGCTTCAGTATTATATCTTTCCCAAAGTAATAACCGAGTGGGGTCATTTAAACACTGATGTAGCTGAAAGAGCGTACATCCTGACTCTAAGACAGTTTGTTCGCATAATTTTTTTAAACATTGTACGGTTTCGGAAATTTTATTTGAATTAGTAATCTTTAATTCAGCTGTGATGTAAAAGCCAGATTTTAGCATTTTATATTCCTCATTAGATCAGTCAATAAAATGCTATCAAGTAGAGTTCACTCTAGCTCAAGCTTTTTTTTCTCATAAAATTCAATTTTGTAATTTACGATATTTAATTCATCATTCATTCGCTGTATTTCTTGCTTCAAAACTTCAGAATGTTCTATTAACATTTGCTGTCGCAAATTTAATGTTTGATTACCTTGTTGTCTTAAGGAAGAAAATTTTTTAATTTGATTCAGAGGCATTCCAGTAGATTTAAGGCGTTTTATCCAAATTAACCAGTCTAAATCACGTTGATCATATTCACGTCGTCCTGATTGATTACGATAAATATTTTTAAGTAAACCTTCCTTTTCATAATAACGCAGGGTATGAATTGATAGACCAGTTATTTTTACAACTTCAGAAATTAACATAGAGCATCCTTATTTTTATTGTCTTCTGATTATATACGCATTAAAAAACCGCGCTTTCGCGCGGTTTTTTTATTTAAAGCGACAAATTATTTTTTGTCATCTTTAACTTCAGTGAACTCAGCATCTACAACGCCATCGTCTGCTTTTTGAGATTGACCTTCACCGCCTTGGAATGCGTTAGGATCAAAACCTTCAGCACCACCTTGAGCGCCTTGAGCCGCTTCATAAGCACGTTGGCTAATTGGCATGATGATGTTTTGAAGCGCTTCAGTTTTCGCTTTAATCGCATCTACGTCATTTTCTTTCGTAGAAGCTTCAAGTTCAGAAACTGCAGTTTCAATCGCAGTTTTTTCATCAGCAGTCACTTGTTCGCCAAGATCTTTCACTGCTTTTTGAGCAGAAGCAACGAGAGCATCAGCTTCGTTACGTGCTTTCGCTAATTCTTCAAACTTACGATCTTCTTCAGCATTCGCTTCAGCATCTTTAATCATCGCTTCAATTTCAGCATCGCTCAAACCTGAGTTTGCTTTAATTTGAATTGATTGCTCTTTACCAGTGCTCTTGTCTTTCGCAGAGACTTTCAAGATACCATCAGCGTTGATGTCGAACGATACTTCAATTTGTGGCACACCACGTGGAGCAGGTGGGATATCGCCTAATTGGAAGTTACCCAACAATTTGTTTTGTTGAGCCATTTTACGTTCACCTTGGTAAACCGAAATGTCTACAGCAGGTTGGTTGTCCGCAGCAGTTGAGAACACTTGAGATTTCTTCGCAGGAATCGTGGTGTTTTTCTCAATGATTGCTGTTAACACACCGCCCATTGTTTCAATACCAAGCGTAAGTGGCGTTACGTCAAGAAGAAGTACGTCAGTTTTGTCACCTGAAAGTACAGCACCTTGAATCGCAGCACCCATTGCCACAGCTTCGTCTGGGTTCACGTCTTTACGTGGCTCACGACCGAAGAATTCTTGTACTTTTTGTTGTACAAGTGGCATACGAGACTGACCACCAACCAAAATTACGTCAGAGATGTCGCTTGTTGAAAGACCAGCATCTTTAAGCGCAATACGGCAAGGCTCAATTGTACGAGCAACTAAATCAGCAACCAAACCTTCAAGTTTAGAGCGAGTCACGTTGATCACTAAGTGCTTAGGACCAGTCGCATCTGCTGTAATGTATGGAAGGTTGATTTCAGTTGCATTCGAAGAAGAAAGCTCAATTTTTGCTTTTTCAGCAGCTTCTTTCAAACGTTGTAATGCAAGTGGATCTTGTTTCAAGTTAACACTTTGTTCCTTCTTGAATTCTTCCACCAAGTATTCAATTAAAGCGTTATCGAAGTCTTCACCACCAAGGAATGTATCACCGTTTGTAGACAATACTTCGATTTGTTGGTCGCCATCAAGATCTGCGATTTCGATGATTGATACGTCAAAAGTACCACCACCCAAGTCGTATACAGCTACTTTACGGTCGCCTTCTTTCTTGTCCATACCGAACGCTAAAGCCGCTGCTGTAGGTTCGTTGATGATACGTTTAACTTCTAAACCAGCAATTTTACCTGCATCTTTAGTCGCTTGACGCTGAGCATCGTTGAAGTACGCAGGAACAGTAATAACCGCTTCAGTTACTGTTTCGCCTAAGTAATCTTCAGCTGTTTTCTTCATCTTTTTCAAGATTTCAGCAGAGATTTGTTGTGGAGCAAGTTTTTTATCGTTTACATCAACCCAAGCATCGCCATTGTCAGCTTTGATGATTTTGTATGGTACAAGACCGATGTCTTTTTGAACCGCTTGGTCTTGGTACTTACGACCAATCAAACGTTTGATCGCGAATAATGTATTTTTAGGGTTAGTCACTGCTTGACGTTTAGCAGATTGACCTACAAGAATTTCACCATCTTTATACGCAATAATAGATGGAGTTGTACGCGCGCCTTCTGCGTTGTCGATTACTTTAACTTTGTCGCCTTCAAGTACAGCAACACATGAGTTTGTTGTACCTAAGTCAATACCAATGATTTTCGCCATTTGGATGTTTCCTCAAAAATATTTTTGCAATTGTTTGTGCTTGTTATCCGATATGAGAGCCAATGATTTTTTTTCAAGTAAAAAATTTAAAAAAATTTCAGAAACTCTCGAATCTATTGCCTTATTGACCAACCATAACCATGGCAGGGCGAAGTAAACGACCAGCTAAGGTATACCCTTTTTGTAAAACCACACCAATTTCACCCGCTTTTACGTCTGGTGAAATACCAACGGCTTGGTGTAAATCTGCATTGAAACCGTTTTCAGTATCAACAGCCACGACACCAAATTTTTCTAAAGTGTTTAGTAGTGACTTCAATGTCAATTCAACACCTTCAGAAAGAGGGGTTTTCTCTTCACCTGCAGCTTGTAATGCACGTTCAAGATTGTCGACAGAATCCAATAATTCTTTCGCAAATTTTTCTAAAGCAAATTTTTTCGCAGTGTCTGCTTCACGTTCTAAACGTTCTTTAGTTTTTTCCGCTTCGTATTTTGCATTTGCAGCAACAGCTTTTTCGTATTTAAGGCTTTCAGACAAAGTTGCAATTTGAGCTTGTAAGTCTTCAACAGTAACTTCTGTTTCATTTTCAGCTTGAACAGCTTCTTCTTGCTGCTCTACAGCTTCTTGTTGAAGGTCTTGATTTTGATCGTTTTGCTCATTTGCCATGGAAGATCTCCGTTTGAATGGGTTTTTAAACATGTACAGTCCTTTATCGGCATCAGGCATAAAACCAAAGGCGTTAATTCTGAACTGCCATGAGTATATAATTCATTAATATTCAAGACATGTGGGCTATTCGAAAAAATTCAAGCCAAAAACAAATTTATTCAAGAATTAATGTGAATTTCATTTAAGGGCTTTTTAGATTTAACTTAAATGAGGTCAAATCAATAAAATGACATGATAAAGACTATTTATAAAGTGTGATTCGTGTCACAATATATTTTAAATAGTAATAATTATTTGATTTATATGTAAAATCTCTAGAATAATAGATATAAAGTCTTTTATATATTTGTATAACATCTGTATTATATTTAACCAGATACTAACGCTGTAGTTTCTATTTATTTTTAATATGCTTTTTCATAGCTCATCCTATCTTCTTGGATGAGCTTTTTTTTGTCTAAATGTTTTAATTACAATGTAAGTGTATTGGTTCTAAATATTAATAATGTTATTGAGTATCTAAAAAATCATTTTAAAAAAAGATTAATTTATATCGAAATTATATCCATAAAGTATTTAAAAAATATGTATTTACTCGAATTTTAAAAAGCTTAATCTATCCGTTCGATTCATTTTACAAAAATTTCAGAACTGCAACTTTATCCATTTAAAACTCTTACTAAGACTCAACGCATTAAATAAAAAAATTAGGAATGATAGGCACACGAACTCAAATATTAGATTTCGTGTTGTTAAATACAAAGGAATATTTTTTATGAAAAATTTAGGTCTAGTGTCTTTGGTTTTTGCTGGCGTTACTTTCGCAATTGTGGGATGTACCTCTACTCAATCACCAGAATCTGCTCAAACAACACAGTCTCCTGATGCGACTGCTCCATCAGCATCGACTGATCAAAGTATTCAAAGTAGCCCAGCAGCGCAAAGTGATTCATCTATTCAGCAAGCGCCTGTTCAAGCATCTCCATTAGATGTGCCAGAATCTTCACAAGCGCCTGCGCAATAAAGCAATAAAAAAGACGATTTTCGCTTGCTGCTTTTAGCTACTAAAGCAATTGAAATGATTTAGATGTATAGCAGTGGGGCAATTGACCACTGTCCATAAATAAAAAAGACAGTAGCAAGATGCCGCTACTGTCTTTTTTATGATTTAAAAAATTGCGTTTAGATGTTTATTATCTGTTATTGAGCGCTTCGTTGTGTCTACGCTCAATTTCTCTATCACGACTATTTTGATATGCAGGTCGGTCTCTGAGTGCTTCTTCATGTCGACGTTGGATTTCTTTATCCCAACGATTTTGTTTTACATCACGGTCATCGTGACGATGGTCGCGATCACGATCGTAATAGCGATCATTAGAGTTATATGATCCTTCTTCTGGCAATGCGATACAGCCAACACTGACCACAGCGGTTGTTGCTAAAACAGCGAATAGTTTTATAGACATCTTTAATCCTCTTATAATTTAATCCTTGGAAATTGCAAAAAAGGTCTGATTTAGTGATAAACAGTCAATGACAAGACCAATAGAGTGAGATTAGCGTGTTATAGGTTTTGGATGTGTATATTGATTAATAGACTTTTATAAGAATATAGTCATTAAATGAATAATCATGTAGCAATTATGAAGAATGGAAGGCCATACCATGGTTGATTTAAATAAAAAGCTTCAACAATTATTAGAAAATGGACAAGGTACTGCAGGTCGTGCATTAGACCGTATGCCAAGCATCGTCCAAGAATCATTGGCTAAATTATTAGGTTATCCTCATCAATACCCTGAATTAGATAGTTTTACAAAAGCATTGATGGCTGCGCAACTCAAGCAAGGAAAATCAGGATTTATTGGTGGAAATGTAGAGCTATCACGACGTTTGTTTGAAGAACAAATCCAATCGATTACTCATAAATCAACTCCTATTCATTTTGTAGAAGATATTCGTTTGCCTTTACAAAGTGGTAGTGTCTTTGCCCGACATTATCATCCAGCGCCCAATAAAAAATTACCGATGGTGGTGTTCTATCATGGTGGGGGATTTGTTGTGGGTAGTATCAATACACATGATGAATTTTGTCGATTATTTGCAGTGAATGCCAAAGTTCAAGTGCTCAGTATTGATTATCCTTTAGCGCCAGAATATGGTCCAAAACACGTCATCCAATCGTGTGAAGATGCATTGGCTTGGGTGTATCAGAACCGTCGCCAATTTAAAATTTTAAAAAATAGAATTGCTGTAGCAGGGGATAGTGCAGGCGGTAATATCAGTGCTGTAGTGGCTCAACGCACAGCGAATACCAGTTATGCACCTCAAGCACAGTTTTTAATTTACCCTGCAGTTGATTTTAAAAGTCGTCATCCTTCATTCTTTGCATATAAAAATGGTTTGGTGTTAACCGAAACAGATATTGACTATGTGACAGAGTATTATGCTACAGAACATAAAGTTGCTTTGGATGATCCAATCATTTCACCAATATATGCAAACTTCAAAAAGCTTGCTCCAGCTTTTGTAGTCACAGCAGGGCATGATGTTTTACATGATGAAGGTAAGATCTATGCCAATCAATTGCGTCAGGCTGGCAATAAAATGCTTTATCGTGATTATGAAGATCAAACGCACGGTTTTATTAATCTGACATTAGTTTCTAGAAAAGCGAAAAAAATTGTGATTGAGATGAGCAAAGATTTCAGAAAATTCTGGGACAAGGCATCTTAAGTGCTATCTATGTATAGAAAGATATTCGTATCTTTTCTTATATTATTGCGATCACTCAAAATGAAGGTTGGTTTCACGTGGAACTTTTTTAACCAACTTTCATTTTATTTTCAGAAAACATGTATGTCTAGAATTGTTAAATCGCTAAGAAACTTTGATTGCTGAACAATATCATAGACCCTATAAAGCTATAGCTAGAAAGTACACATTAAAAAATGATAGTGAAAAATGCATAATCACGCTTTAGAAACCCATTCATACTGAGATATACAGTTAATAAAACGCTATATTAAAATTCAGCTTCAACTCACTATAATGAAAACAACATCACCCATCATTAGAGCAGCTATATGTTAAATAAAGTAGCCTTTGGCTTAGTCATAGCAATTGCGAGTACAAATATCTTGGCAAACACCAATATGCAAATTCTTACATCAAACGGGAAAATAGACATTGAATTGTTTGATGAACAAGCACCAGTCTCAGTAAAGAATTTTAAGAACTACGTTAAAACCAATTTTTACAATGGCACTATTTTTCACCGAGTAATCCCAGGATTTATGATTCAGGGTGGGGGCATGGATGAAAACTTAGTAGAAAAGAAAACTAATCCTCCTATTCGTAATGAAGCCTCTAATGGTCTGAAGAACGATAGAGGGACATTAGCAATGGCAAGAACCAGTGATCCTCATTCAGCAAGCAGTCAATTCTTTATTAATCTTACAAATAATGACTTTTTGAACAAATCTGCTGGTAATGATGGTTATGCAGTGTTTGGTAAAGTCACAAACGGGATGAATATCGTTGATCAGATTGCGAAAGTAAGCACTGGAAGCTATGGTGGGCATCAAAATGTTCCCAAAAAACCAATCAAAATTTTAAGTGTGACGATTAAACCAACAAAGACCAAATAATCCTTTAAAAATAATGCAGAAATTTTAAAAAAAGATTTCTGCTTTTAAATTATATGCTTATGCACACTTTTGAATAAATATGAATCATATTGGTGCATAAAAATAGAACACACAGTAAAACAGTGAGTTAAAAGCGCTTGCAATGATTTAGAAATCCTCTAGAATGCACCCCATACCGACGAGATAGACGGAAACGAACGAAGCACGAAGTGCTGAGTTGTTTGAGTTTATCGAAGTCCAGCTCTTAATACTGACGAAGTGTTAAGAAGATCATTAAGAGATTATGAAGAACAACTTGTGTGGATTTTTACTGGTTGATTGATCGAAATTATTTTCATTGATTGATGGTAGAAATTACTCGAAGTTTATTTGAGAAATTAATGTCAGAAAATTGATGAGCCAAGATTGGCGCCCTTTAAGGCGCTACGAAGTATTAAACTGAAGAGTTTGATCATGGCTCAGATTGAACGCTGGCGGCAGGCTTAACACATGCAAGTCGAGCGGGGGAAGGTAGCTTGCTACCTAACCTAGCGGCGGACGGGTGAGTAATACTTAGGAATCTGCCTATTAGTGGGGGACAACATCTCGAAAGGGATGCTAATACCGCATACGCCCTACGGGGGAAAGCAGGGGATCTTCGGACCTTGCGCTAATAGATGAGCCTAAGTCGGATTAGCTAGTTGGTGGGGTAAAGGCCTACCAAGGCGACGATCTGTAGCGGGTCTGAGAGGATGATCCGCCACACTGGGACTGAGACACGGCCCAGACTCCTACGGGAGGCAGCAGTGGGGAATATTGGACAATGGGGGGAACCCTGATCCAGCCATGCCGCGTGTGTGAAGAAGGCCTTTTGGTTGTAAAGCACTTTAAGCGAGGAGGAGGCTACTTGGATTAATACTCTGAGATAGTGGACGTTACTCGCAGAATAAGCACCGGCTAACTCTGTGCCAGCAGCCGCGGTAATACAGAGGGTGCGAGCGTTAATCGGATTTACTGGGCGTAAAGCGTGCGTAGGTGGCCAATTAAGTCAAATGTGAAATCCCCGAGCTTAACTTGGGAATTGCATTCGATACTGGTTGGCTAGAGTATGGGAGAGGATGGTAGAATTCCAGGTGTAGCGGTGAAATGCGTAGAGATCTGGAGGAATACCGATGGCGAAGGCAGCCATCTGGCCTAATACTGACACTGAGGTACGAAAGCATGGGGAGCAAACAGGATTAGATACCCTGGTAGTCCATGCCGTAAACGATGTCTACTAGCCGTTGGGGCCTTTGAGGCTTTAGTGGCGCAGCTAACGCGATAAGTAGACCGCCTGGGGAGTACGGTCGCAAGACTAAAACTCAAATGAATTGACGGGGGCCCGCACAAGCGGTGGAGCATGTGGTTTAATTCGATGCAACGCGAAGAACCTTACCTGGTCTTGACATAGTAAGAACTTTCCAGAGATGGATTGGTGCCTTCGGGAGCTTACATACAGGTGCTGCATGGCTGTCGTCAGCTCGTGTCGTGAGATGTTGGGTTAAGTCCCGCAACGAGCGCAACCCTTTTCCTTATTTGCCAGCGGGTTAAGCCGGGAACTTTAAGGATACTGCCAGTGACAAACTGGAGGAAGGCGGGGACGACGTCAAGTCATCATGGCCCTTACGACCAGGGCTACACACGTGCTACAATGGTCGGTACAAAGGGTTGCTACCTAGCGATAGGATGCTAATCTCAAAAAGCCGATCGTAGTCCGGATTGGAGTCTGCAACTCGACTCCATGAAGTCGGAATCGCTAGTAATCGCGGATCAGAATGCCGCGGTGAATACGTTCCCGGGCCTTGTACACACCGCCCGTCACACCATGGGAGTTTGTTGCACCAGAAGTAGGTAGTCTAACCGTAAGGAGGACGCTTACCACGGTGTGGCCGATGACTGGGGTGAAGTCGTAACAAGGTAGCCGTAGGGGAACCTGCGGCTGGATCACCTCCTTAACGAAAGATTGACGATTGGTAAGAATCCACAACAAGTTGTTCTTCATGAAGATGTATCTGAGGGTCTGTAGCTCAGTTGGTTAGAGCACACGCTTGATAAGCGTGGGGTCACAAGTTCAAGTCTTGTCAGACCCACCATTCTGACTAACGCAGTATGAAAGTACTGAGGCGAACAGAGCGTAAAGATATATCGAATCTATAGATGATAAGCTGGGGACTTAGCTTAGTTGGTAGAGCGCCTGCTTTGCACGCAGGAGGTCAGGAGTTCGACTCTCCTAGTCTCCACCAGAGTTTCGAAATAACAAAGCAACGCTTTGTCGAAACGCAAGACAAGCAGCTACGCTGCGCGTAGTGTTTGATCATATAAGTACTGCTTTGCGCAGGCTTTAATCGAACGAAGTCGTAGATTATAGAATTTAATAAGAAGTTAGCGTAATATGCGCGTCTTGTTAACTTCTGTGATTTATCACAGTTGACCACGATCTGACGAAGACGTGGTGAATCATTAACAGAATATATTTGAGTTGAAATAATTTGTTCAAACTCATACAAAAGCGGAAACGAAGTAACGCAAGTTATGGAGTTGAAGTGATTGAATGAGAACTAGCGAAATTAACTGAATCAAGCGTTTTGGTATATGAATCTAATTGAAGCTGTATAGTGCTTAAGTGCACAGACGCCAACTGTATGATTGACTAAGAAATTGGTTGATCTGTTGCTTATCCTGCTTGTAGGGATGAACGACTGTTTGGGGTTGTATAGTCAAGTAATTAAGTGCATGTGGTGGATGCCTTGGCAGTCAGAGGCGATGAAAGACGTAATAGCCTGCGATAAGCTTCGGGGAGGCGGCAAATATCCTGTGATCCGAAGATTTCTGAATGGGGAAACCCACCGATCATAAGGTCGGTATCGTATGATGAATACATAGTCATACGAGGCGAACGAGGGGAAGTGAAACATCTCAGTACCCTTAGGAAAAGAAATCAATTGAGATTCCCTCAGTAGCGGCGAGCGAAAGGGGAAAAGCCCATTAAGTCATATCAGCTTTAGTGGAACGCTCTGGGAAGTGCGACCATAGTAGGTGATAGTCCTGTACACGAAAGGGCTGATATGATGATGTCGAGTAGGGCGAGGCACGTGAAACCTTGTCTGAATATGGGGGGACCATCCTCCAAGGCTAAATACTCCTGACTGACCGATAGTGAACCAGTACCGTGAGGGAAAGGCGAAAAGAACCCCTGTGAGGGGAGTGAAATAGATCCTGAAACCGCATGCATACAAGCAGTGGGAGCCGACTTGTTCGGTGACTGCGTACCTTTTGTATAATGGGTCAGCGACTTACATTCAGTAGCAAGGTTAACCGCATAGGGGAGCCGTAGAGAAATCGAGTCTTAATAGGGCGTTTAGTTGCTGGGTGTAGACCCGAAACCAGGCGATCTATCCATGAGCAGGTTGAAGGTTGGGTAACACTAACTGGAGGACCGAACCCACTGTCGTTGAAAAGCCAGGGGATGACTTGTGGATAGGGGTGAAAGGCTAATCAAGCCTGGTGATAGCTGGTTCTCCCCGAAAGCTATTTAGGTAGCGCCTCGGACGAATACCATTGGGGGTAGAGCACTGTTTCGGCTAGGGGGTCATCCCGACTTACCAAACCGATGCAAACTCCGAATACCAATGAGTACTATCCGGGAGACAGACTGCGGGTGCTAACGTCCGTAGTCAAGAGGAAAACAATCCAGACCGCCAGCTAAGGCCCCAAAATCATAGTTAAGTGGGAAACGATGTGGGAAGGCATAGACAGCTAGGAGGTTGGCTTAGAAGCAGCCACCCTTTAAAGAAAGCGTAATAGCTCACTAGTCGAGTCGGCCTGCGCGGAAGATGTAACGGGGCTAAAACTATGTGCCGAAGCTGCGGATTTGCAATTTATTGCAAGTGGTAGGGGAGCGTTCTGTAAGCCGATGAAGGTGGATTGAGAAGTCTGCTGGAGGTATCAGAAGTGCGAATGCTGACGTGAGTAACGACAAAACGAGTGAAAAACTCGTTCGCTGAAAGACCAAGGGTTCCAGTCCAACGTTAATCGGGGCTGGGTGAGTCGACCCCTAAGGCGAGGCCGAAAGGCGTAGTCGATGGGAAATTGGTTAATATTCCAATACTTCTGTGTAATGCGATGAGAGGACGGAGAAGGTTAAGTCAGCCTGGCGATGGTTGTCCAGGTGAAAGGTTGTAGGCATGTATCTTAGGCAAATCCGGGGTACTCTATGCTGAGAACTGATAGCAAGCTAATTTATTAGCGAAGTGGCTGATACCATACTTCCAGGAAAAGTCTCTAAGCTTCAGTTACACAGGAATCGTACCCGAAACCGACACAGGTGGTCAGGTCGAGTAGACCAAAGCGCTTGAGAGAACTCTGCTGAAGGAACTAGGCAAAATGGTACCGTAACTTCGGGAGAAGGTACGCTGTCGACGGTGATTCCCCTTGCGGGATGAGCTATTGACAGCCACAGAAACCAGGCCCCTGCAACTGTTTATTAAAAACATAGCACTCTGCAAACACGAAAGTGGACGTATAGGGTGTGATGCCTGCCCGGTGCTGGAAGGTTAATTGATGGGGTTAGCGTAAGCGAAGCTCTTGATCGAAGCCCCAGTAAACGGCGGCCGTAACTATAACGGTCCTAAGGTAGCGAAATTCCTTGTCGGGTAAGTTCCGACCTGCACGAATGGCATAATGATGGGGGCGCTGTCTCCAGCAGAGACTCAGTGAAATCGAATTCGCCGTGAAGATGCGGTGTACCCGCGGCTAGACGGAAAGACCCCGTGAACCTTTACTGCAGCTTGACATTGAACTTTGATCTTACTTGTGTAGGATAGGTGGGAGGCTTTGAAGTCGCGACGCTAGTTGCGATGGAGCCAATCTTGAAATACCACCCTGGTAATATTGAGGTTCTAACTCTGCTCCATAATCTGGAGCGAGGACCATGTCTGGTGGGTAGTTTGACTGGGGCGGTCTCCTCCTAAAGAGTAACGGAGGAGTACGAAGGTGCGCTCAGCGTGGTCGGAAATCACGCGTAGAGTATAAAGGCAAAAGCGCGCTTAACTGCGAGACCCACAAGTCGAGCAGGTACGAAAGTAGGTCTTAGTGATCCGGTGGTTCTGTATGGAAGGGCCATCGCTCAACGGATAAAAGGTACTCTGGGGATAACAGGCTGATACCGCCCAAGAGTTCATATCGACGGCGGTGTTTGGCACCTCGATGTCGGCTCATCTCATCCTGGGGCTGAAGCAGGTCCCAAGGGTATGGCTGTTCGCCATTTAAAGAGGTACGCGAGCTGGGTTTAGAACGTCGTGAGACAGTTCGGTCCCTATCTACCGTGGGCGTTGGAAATTTGAGAGGATCTGCTCCTAGTACGAGAGGACCAGAGTGGACGAACCTCTGGTGTACCGGTTGTGACGCCAGTCGCATCGCCGGGTAGCTATGTTCGGAAGGGATAACCGCTGAAAGCATCTAAGCGGGAAGCCTACCTCAAGATAAGATTTCCCAAGGACTATATGTCCTCTAAAGAGCCGTTGAAGACTACAACGTTGATAGGTTGGATGTGGAAGCATAGTGATATGTGAAGCTGACCAATACTAATTACTCGTGAGGCTTGACTATACAACACCCAAACAGTTGTTGTATAAAGCTCGATTGATTCGAAATCAAACTGATCAAACTTGATTTAGTTAAATAAACCGCTAAACTGAACGAATTAAACAAACTCAAGTATCTCTGTTAATCACTCATTTGGAAAAACACTTAGCATAAAGGTAAGACTAAGCGAGTATCCATAAACAGTTGTGCTGGCGACAATAGCAAGAGTGAACCACCTGATCCCTTCCCGAACTCAGAAGTGAAACCTCTTCGCGCTGATGGTAGTGTGGCGTTTGCCATGTGAGAGTAAGTCATCGCCAGCTCATTATTCGAAATCCCCCTCCGCAAATAGCAGAGGGGGATTTTTTTATGCGTGGGAAAAGTTATTGCTGAAAATTTATTCTATATGTGCAAATAAAGAATGAAGCTTTCAGCCTACAGCATATTTGTTTGCGTCAAAGGAGTTGGCTTGTATTTGAATCAATTTCCTGTTTCCTTGCTCACCATTCATACGCCAATGTGCGATTTTAATGTTATCGACCAATGCAAAATCACCTTTTTCCCATTCTAGAAGCAAGGCATCTTTATACATAGCATCAAAAAATTCTTGTTTTTCAGTATCTGTCCATTCAATGGATTTTCCATTAGCATTAAAAATTTCCCAATTAAGTTGCATACCGTCTGCAGTCGAATCAATTTCAATATTTCCTCGATCAGCAAAGCTCTTTTGGGCTGCTTTATAGACATATGGATTGGTATTATGTGCAAAAGCCCAGGGCTGAATCACCTGCTGTTGTGTTTCTGGGTGAATAACCACCAATGGTGATGGACTAAGTGTTAATTTGGCACGTTTATTTGGAAGAACATCAATTTGAAAAGGGCTTTTTTTCAATAGAACTTTATCAAAAATATTCACTTTTCTTCCAGATAAATAATAAAAGTGATTCCAAGCATGTAAATATTTATCTTTTAAATGATGAGGAAAACTGCGCCATACTTTTTCTAAATTATTAAATCCTGTTTCAGCTAAATAATGAGAAGGTTCTTGGCAGAACAACGCAATATAACGTGAACGTTCTGATCTAATGCCTCCTTCAACATGTGGACCTTGTACTGAGTTTTCTACAGGACCTAATTGGACCGTATTACGGCCTAAGTAACGTCTGTAATCACCTGCACCCAGTAGATTTTCACTATATTTTCTGATCCAACTTGCAATAAAGCCTGGTAAATTTGGATTAAATGCATTCCATGGAGAAAACCCTAAATCATTTTCGACAATTTTCTGAAAATTATCTTTATTTTCAATTTTAAATCCTCGAAAAATTAAAATACCGTATTCATGTAATTGTTTGAGTATTTGTTGCCTATTGTTTCGAATATACTCGCTGAGCTCTTGATATGAATTTTGGTTGGGATTTGCTAAAAAAAGCTGAGTAAAATCATTTATATTTTGGTTTTTTAATTGCATAGTCTCTTCTCTTAATACGCTAAAAATAATAGAATATTAAAATAATTGGATATGACTTTATTTTGCATGAACTGGCTAAGCCAAGCCTGACACTTTTGTAAGAATTGGTAGTGATATGATTAATGAATATTATTGGCCATTAAGCCTTGGTTTTGTGCTTCTGCAATTAATCTTTCAGCAGATTCTCTATTTTTTCGCAATCCTGGCATACGGAATTCCGTATGACCATAGTCATGAATACGTGTCCAACGTCCACCCCACGTTAAGCCAACAGATTCAGCCGTTTCACCATAGAGTTGATAGCCACGCATTGCCCACGGGTCACGTTCTGAAATCACGACTTTGCCATTTCGTTTAAAAGCGACATCAGCTGCTAAACCAAATTGGTGATAACTTTGAAAAGCTTTTGCCAAGGTTGTTGCTGTATTGCCTGATAAGCGTGTTTGGCGTTCAGGGCTTCGGTAACCTTCAAGAAGGACCATTTCATAGCCATGGCGTTCTTTCATGATTTTAAATACCATGAGTAAGCGTTGTTTATAACTTGGATGCATCTTGTCCCATTTTCTATCAATTAAATTGGTTTCAAATGCATGGCTTTTTTGATCTGCTTCTTGTCCATCAAACACCGTATTGACTGGTTGACTTGGTATAGTAGGATCTTGATCTATTTCAGCTAAAATTGCGGCTTGTACTAGAGACTCCTCAACAGGAGGTGGTGGAGAGAGCAGATCTCCGTTTAACAAATTATAAATTTGAGGGTCATTTGCTCTTAAATAATTTGCTTCAACTCTTGTTGGCGCAACATGTAAGCTATATGCAAAGAATAAAATACTACTTAACAATAGGATGCCAGCAAATAGAATCCACCATTGTTGTAAATGCCAATGTGATTGTGTTTGATCGATTGAAGCGGCTTGATTGACTTCATAAGCAAACTTTCGTGCAGATATGAGTTTTTCTTTACTCTTAGGCAGTAAATTTTTATAAAAATTAGAACATTTTTCACGTAGTTCATAAGACATCATCAATGCTAGAATCGGCACCATGATGATGAAACTTATGATTAGAAATGCGATCACAATAAATTATTCTTTTTCTTGAGTTTTTTCTTTGACGATTTCTGGCTCTTTAGGTGTGGTGGTTTCTTTAGCTACACTAGTCTCTTTTACTGATTTAGTGACTTGAATTTTTACACTTGCTTCTGGACCCGGTTCTTCAATTTTTGAGTCTTTTGTTTCAAGCTTTTTTTGCGCTGCTGGAGTACTTGTTGCTGATATAGCAGCCTGCTGCAATTTTGCATCAGTTGTATTTATGGTACTTGCTTTTGCTACTGGTGTGGATTTAGCTGGTGCAACTTTAATGAGTGGATTTTTATTTGGATCTACAATTTGGGTCGCATTGGGCTTTTGCTCACTGGTAATGTGATCAAATGGATTGCTTGACTCGGGCTTTTTCTCTACAACAGCAACTTGAGTCGGTTGTTTATGTTTAAAAATATTGGTGATTTCATTTAATTTTGGCTGCGGATGATGAATGTCTTCATCAGGTTTATTTTCTTGTTCTTCAGAATCTATGTGCTTAGAAATTTCAGACTTTTCAGCAGCTGGTTTATGCTGATTTTGGGCAAGGAGTTCCTTATCTTCAGCATTTATATTTTGATTCACTTCTTGTGGAATGATTTGATCTGGATTTTTGTTCAAAAATGCAAAAAGTAACCCTGATATGACAAGTACACCGATGACCAGTGCTGAAATACCGATAAACACTTTCGATTTTGGCTTTTGAGGTTTTTTATTCGGCTGTAAAACACGAATTACTTTTTGCTTTTCTTGTGCCATGTTTTTATTCTTTATGGTAGGTGAATGGTGATATGCGCTTGTTCTGCAGGAGCACTAATCACATTCTGATATTTGGATAAAGCAGCTTTGTCCTGCTGGCTCAACATGTATCGCAGTCCTGAGAATGCGAGTACAGCAAATAACAATAAGAATAATAAAATCCAAGTAAATGGTAGCTCTCGATGAATAATATTTTTAATTTGATCTGGTAATGCTGCAAAAGGTGAAAAAGCCGTCTTTTTACCTTTTAAGAAATCAATTTCATCGCCTACACGAGCTACCAAATGGTTCAGACTTTCAACAGATTCAAGTCGATATTTACCTTGGAAACCAAGTAATAAGCAATAATGAAAGACTTCCAATGCCGCAAGTCTTTCTTTGCCACGACTTCGAATATGCTCTAAAGTGTCAAAAAAACGATAGCCTGCAAGTTGGGAACCAAATAAGCTCAACTGTAATGGGCTAATTAACCATGAGTTTTGTAAGTGAAAATAGCTAGGATCTTGTTGAGTAACAATGGTCTCATCTAATAATGCACAGTACGCATATTTTGCATCATGAATATCATCTGCGGAGAATTGTAATTTTTTCGCTTGTTGTTCAAAACGATTGAGTTGATCCAAAATTTTTTCACGAAATTGATCGACATTTTCAGGAACATATTGGTTTCGAATCAGGAATACGATGTAAAAACCATCATGCAGTAAATCAACCAAAGTCGATGCTTGGGATGAAATGCCTGAAGTTTGTGTTTTCGATCCTGTACCAATTTGACCATCATCAAATAGGGAAGGAGCGCCATTTGGTAAATTCATCATGTTCTCCTTTATGCATTCATCACTGCGATAAGTTCAATCGTAATATCTTGGAAACCTGATGGAACATAAATACAAATCGTTTCCGAATCTAGCATGCGTTGATATAACTCGTGATGGGGTTCTATTTCAAAATAACTCACACCTGAACGAACTGGAATTGCCGTTGGAACTTGCATCAAATGATGTATTGGAATAGCAGGTAAAGCGGATACCACACGCTGCTCAACATCGACAGTTGTACCGACTTTGAAACGTAGCGGAACGATTTGAATCAACTCATGAGTTGGCATAATGCTGCTTGAAATCGCAATATATAAACGAGATTCACGGGTAATTTTGTCTGACTCAAGACCACCAACCCAGTAAGAAGGACGAATTTCTTTCAATGCAATATTAATGTAACGGCTAGAAATGATCGTATCGAGTAGATCTCGTAAAATAATATCGAGCTGAGAAAAGCTTTCTTGCAAATTGTGATGGTTATACCGTGGTAGTTGATCCACTTCATAGGCGGTGGAAAATGTAAGCAATGAACCTGTTAGACGTAATAATTCAAAATACAGGCGCTCAGGATGAATCTGAGGATTTTGTAGCAAATGCCCAAGAGTTGCATGTGCTGTATTTAAGGCATTTACTAACCAAAACGACACAATATCTCCTGAACGGAACTCAATCAATTTCTGTTCATTTTCACGGTTATTGGTTTGAATGGTTTTGATTTTTGCCTTAATCACATTCAGTGTTCTTTTTAGATTACTCATTAAAGAATCACAGGATTCAATATTTAAAATGGGTGGAATAAAGCGATGATCGAGCTCAAATGAACCAGAGCTATGGCGTTTTATTTTTCCAATAGGTAAATAAAGAAAGCCATCTAAATCATGGTTTGGATCAATCTCTGATTCGATTAATTTAATTTCCGCACGACGACGCAATAGTGTAATCTCAGCAGGCGTCGCATCTGTAAATAAGTCATGTGTTTCAGTTAGATACGAATGATAACGGCTGGGCTGGGTTGCTTGCTCATAAGCCACATTTTTCTTATTGGGCTGTAAAATAGGAAGTGCCAAATAAATGGTCATTTCACCACGTAGATTTAAATCATCGAGTTGTACAGGTTCAGGTAACAAATCGCGAGATGGTGCGGCATAAATTTCCCCGTCTTGCCACATCATGTTGACGTGCTCAAGGGCAAGCACGTGTGTACCCAATTGAGTTTCATCAAATTTAAGACTTTCCACACCATAAGAAAATGGAATCGTCGAACGAATGGTGTGATTTAAACGCTGTTCGTGATACGTATCTTGTATTTGAAAGTGTTGCGGCCTTAAAAATAAACCTTCACCCCAAAGTATTTTTTCCGCTTTAAACATGAATAATTACCAGTCGTTTGATTCGTTAGAAGAAGTTTGAACGCCCAAGAGCTCTTGAACAGATTCCAAAGGATTATCGTTTTTAATCACTTGAGCCAACCATTCATGTAATGGCATATGGCTCCATTTGATTGTTTTTTGCAACATATAGCTCACAGGGCTATGTGGTTCATTTGCTTGAAAATAATCTGCAATTTCTTGAAGTACTTTCATGGCTTGTTCACGGTTTTGCAAATGACTCTGAGGCTGTGGCTGAAATGATTGTTGGCTTTGATTATTCATTGTAGTTGCCAAATTTTGTGAAATTTCAGGTTGAGTTTTAGAGTTCGCATTTTCTACAGGTGTTGAACTTACAGAGGATGTTGAAGATGCTGCATTAGCGGAGTCAAAAGCATCCGCTTTATATATTTTGCGCAAGGTTTTATTGATGCTGTCTAGCTGTGAATCTATGGCAGCGAAACTCGGTGCTTCAAGTTCCATAAGCTGATCCAATACCTGCTTCAAAACATCCCAATGTTCCAATATTTCAATAAAATGCTGATAGTTTTGAAATTGAAAACTCTTTGAAGTATTAAATAATGCTTGATCAAATTCTTCCATTTCTGTCGAAATATTACTGGTTGAATCTTCAGCATTTTTTAAACGAACATTTTGTTGATGCAAAATCTTTTCATAATCGAAGATCGAGTAAAAAGGTTGTACATTTAACAATGGTACTTTTTTGATTAAAGTGGGAACTTGATTGGCTAAACCTTGTAATAATCCAAGACGTTGATCTAAATCATCATCTTCGATTTCAGGATGTATTTTTAACCAATATTGATCCAGCATACGACAAGAAAGCTCTAAACCCCGAGCAATCCCTTCAAAGCCGTACAAATTTCCCCAAGCTTCACTAATCCACGTCAAAAGACGAATATCTTTAGTTTTATCCTTCAATAAAGTTGCTGATTTACTTGCAACAAAGCCCCAATCTGCCTGTTTTGGCTCAGCAACCCAATCCCCAAGATCTAATAACGGATCATCTTCCGTTCGGGCTTTTTTGATCTCATGAAATTCATTAGAGAATGACAAGTCAACTCCACAAATTTCATCTTCAGAGATGGGTTGTAATAATGGTTCGAGTTCCATACTCATAGTCGTTATCTATCTCTTCTATTCATTACGCTTCAGTCTCTTTGATTTTTTTACTAGAGCGTTTTTTTGTGACTTTTGCTTTTTGATCTGGATCTAATTGATAAATAATGTCGTTGTCTTTACTGTCAATTTTAATCAATTTTGGAAGTTTGTGATCAGCTAATGCCATTAAAATATGGGTTGCTAATTCTGGTAATACAGAAGAATTCAGAATGTTATCAACATTACGAGCACCACTGTCTACTTCCGTACAACGACTTAATAATAACTCGACCAGATCATCTGTGTATTCCACTTTTGTTTGATACTGTTTTTCAAGACGAGCTGTAATTTTTCCAATCTTATGGTGAATAATACGCACCAACAAATCATCATGTAAAGGGAAGTATGGAACAATTCGCATACGACCTAAAAATGCAGGTTTAAATTGCTTGTATAAACTTGGTTTGAGTTGTTCAAGTAATTCTTCAGCATTTGGCCATTCTTCAACTGGATGTTGAAGGCAGGCTTGCATAATGGTGCTTGAACCAGCATTTGAAGTGAGCAAGATCGTGGTGTTTTTAAAATCGATCACACGACCTTCACCATCTTCTAAAGTGCCTTTGTCAAAGACTTGATAGAATAGCTCTTGAACATCGGAATGTGCTTTTTCAATTTCATCCAAAAGGACAACACTATAAGGATTACGACGAACAGCCTCAGTCAACACGCCGCCTTGACCATAGCCCACATAACCTGGAGGTGCACCTTTTAAAGATGAAACGGTGTGAGCCTCTTGATATTCAGACATGTTGATGGTGATCAGATGAGACTCACCACCATACAGCTCATTGGCTAGTGCTAATGCTGTTTCAGTTTTACCGACACCACTTGGACCAACCAACATAAACACACCTTGTGGTTTATTCGGATCTTCAAGTTTAGCCTTAGATGTTTTAATGCCTTGAACCAATTGATGTAGGGCATAGTCTTGCCCCATCACGCGTTGTTCAAGTTTTTCTTCTAAGGTGAGAATCTGTTTAATTTCATCATTGACCATTTTACCCACTGGAATACCAGTCCAATCAGAAATAATCTCGTTGATGATATGTGCATTTACACGTTCAAAAACCAAAGGATTTTGACCTTGTAGCGCATTTAATTCTTCACGAATTTTCGTCAATGCTTGCTGTTGCTTATCTTGATCAGTTTGTTCTTGGGTTTCTAAGTCTTTAATTTTTTGAACCAGACCCAGTTCTTTTTTCCATTGCGCTTCAGTTTCTTTAATTTCTGATTCTAAATTTTGAATGGTTTCTTTTAAGTTCTTTAAACGTTCATCATGAATTGGGAAATGCAGTTGCTCATTTTCCAAAATGCTTAATTCAAGATTTAAGTTATGCTGTTGAGCTTTTAACTGATCCAATTTAACTGGCTGAGCGTTTTGCGTTAAAGCAACACGAGCTGCTGCAGTATCTAAAACACTAATGGCTTTATCAGGCAGTTGGCGACCTGTAATGTAACGATGCGATGAATGTACTGCAGTAACAATTGCTTCATCATCAATTTTCAAATTGAAATGATTGGCCATGACTGGAATCATAGCGCGAAGCATGTCGATTGCGACTTCTTCTGTCGGTTCTTCAACTTTAACCACTTGGAAACGGCGACTGAGTGCAGCATCTTTTTCAAAATATTGTTTATATTCAGCCCATGTGGTGGCAGCAATAGTACGTAATTCACCACGAGCCAGTGCTGGTTTTAACAGGTTGGCTGCATCATTTTGACCTGCTTGTCCACCAGCACCAATCAGCGTATGTGCTTCATCAATAAAGATAATAATCGGATGAGCAGAGCTTTGTACTTCTTTGATCACTTGTTTTAAACGGTTTTCAAATTCACCTTTAACACTTGCACCTGCTTGTAATAAGCCCATATCAAGGACATGAACATGCACATTTTTTAAGGCATCTGGCACTTCATTATTGGCAATTTTTAGGGCCAAACCTTCAACCACGGCGGTTTTACCTACACCAGGTTCACCTGTCAAAATCGGATTGTTCTGACGACGACGCATTAAAATATCGAGCATCAATCGAATTTCAAACTCACGACCGATGACAGGATCTATACCACCTTTTTTTGCTTTTTCAGTTAAATTAATCGTGTATTGATCAAGCGCAGGTGTTTTTATTGCAGCAGCATCAGTGTTCTGTTGTGCGGCTTCTGTTTCTGTACTTTCCTGTGCGACTTCATCAGATTGTTGTTCACTACTTTGACTACACAATTCGAGGAATTTGTGTTTCATGGTATCAATTGGGAACAGGTCAAAGAGGCTCGAAGCACGAATCGCAATTTGATATAGATCTGGTGCTGTTAAAAATGCAACCAATAAATGACCACTGCGAATCACTGGATTTTGTTCAGCAGATGCCAACAGCCAAGCTTGTTCAAGTAAGCGAACAATAGATTTAGCAAAAATAGGTGTTCTGGAATTCCCCTTAGGCAAATGTGAAATGGTTTCTTTCAAATCATCGATCAGGCCATCTTTCGAAATTTTGTATTTCTCTAATAAAATTTGCAGATCATTTTTTTGTTTTTGATTTAATAACTCATAGAATAGATGTTCTATTTCTATTTCATAATTTTGCTGATTAATACAAAAATTAGCAGATTTTTCTAATGCCGTGCGAGTCGTCGAAGAAAGTTTTGTAATTAAAATTTTCAAATTATTCATTTAATCTCTCGGTATGCAGTTATATTTTTTACGTTAAATTACAAAATAATTGCATTTAATTATTTAAATCTTCATTAATTTAATCTATAAAATACAAAAACTTATTAAATTTTGGTTAGAATTTGTGTTTATTTATTCTACATAAAAGTATTTGATAACAAAACCGCATTTTGGTATCAATATATGAAATTACCATATTATTTTGTAACTAAAAACGTTAATTGAGTCATGAAAGTGACAAAAAATGGCTTGACGTAGACAATAATTTTTAGTTAAATTTTAACCAAATATAATAGTTATAAAAGTAAAGAAAGCATAATTGGGGTGGGTAAATACAAATGTATTACAAGATCTCATCTTACAATACAGATATTAATAACGAGGTTTATTTTGAAAAAAGGCATTCTAATCACATCATTTTTGTTAACGTCATTGTTCGGCGCAACAGCGCACGCAAGTGAATTAAAAAAATCATGTGTTAAAGACAATCCAATTGTAGCAGGTGAGACTGACCCAACTTTGCTCGGTATTTTTGCACAAGTTTGTGATAAAAAAAATAGCAGCAATAAAAATGCATATTTGGTTCAAGCGGCACAACAATTTCAAAAAATTGGTCGTAATTTAAAAGCATTACAATTGGTCAATCAATTAAACACACAAGGGTTTAATCATTCATCTTTGACTGATGTTAAATTCTTGGCTTCAGTGGCTATTGCAAATCAAGCGGTTAATCAAATTCGCAATCAAGAAGTTCGTTATTTAAATGAAGAAAGCTATGCTGCAGTCACTAAGCTGACGGATGTTGTAAAAAATGCTAGGCCTTTAAGTGTAATTGATGTCAAAGAAGAGCCACCAGCTCGTCAATACGTACCAAAAACAGTTAAACAAAAGCAACCTGCAAAGACTAAAAACACGAAGTCAAACACCACCACTACAAAAACAACCACCACAACTAAATCTCCAGCTTCAAATTCTGGAAACACAGGTGGTGGACGTGTTAGCCCATTTGGTGGTCTTTGAAATTAAATAATATAAGTTAGGATAAGAATTATGGCAAAGCGCGAAAGTGTACAAAAGAAATTGCAGCGAATTCGTCCTCCACGTGTTCAACTGACTTATGATGTTGAAGTGGGTGATGGTAAAGAAATTAAAGAATTACCTTTTGTTGTTGGGGTATTAGGTGACTTTTCTGCTGCTTCAGAATTAGAAAAAACAAAATTAAAAGATAAAAAATTCATCAATGTTGACTTAGAGAATATTGATGAAGTAATGGAGTCATTGGCTCCTCGTGCGGCTTTCCAAGTTGAAAATACTTTGACAGAAGAAGGCGGACGTATGGGGGTCGATTTAACATTTAATTCAATGGAAGATTTTCGACCTGAAAATGTAGTGAAGCAAGTTGATCCATTGCGCAAATTGGTTGAAGCACGTGAACGTTTGTCTGACTTAAGAAATAAGATTTCAAACAGCGAACGCTTAGAAGATTTATTGGATGATGTGCTTAAAAACACTGATCAGATTCGTAAATTGAGTGTCGAAGCTGGAGGTGAAAATGAGTAATTTACAAACTGCAGCAGCATCCAATACTTCGACTGAAGAAGTCAATTTATTAGATTCAATTGTTGAGCAAAGTCGTATTGCACGCAATGACGAAGAACATGTTCGTGCTAAAAGTTTGATTGGGGAGCTAGCAAAAGAAGTCATGGCAGGAACAATTACTGTTTCTGATAATATGACCGTATCTATCGATAAACGTATTGCTGAAATTGATGCGCTTATTTCTGCTCAACTCAGCAAAATTATGCACCATGAGCAATTCCAAAAAATTGAATCGACTTGGCGTGGTTTATATTATTTCTGTCAGGAAACCCCTTCGAATCCTCTGATCAAAATTCGTATGATGAATACGACCAAGAAAGAGTTGATTAAAGATTTCCAGGCTGCAACAGATTTCGATCAAAGTACCTTATTCAAAAAAATCTATGAAGAAGAATACGGCTCATTCGGTGGCGCACCATATGCGACATTAATTGGTGACTTTGAATTTGATCGTACGCCTTCAGATATGTATTTGCTTGAGCAGATTTCGCATGTCGCTGCTGCAGCACATGCGCCATTTATTTCTGCTGCAAGTCCATCAATGTTAGGTCTTGAAAGTTTTACTGAAATTGATCGACCTCGTGACGTTTCTAAAATCTTTGAAACAGCCGAATATGTTCAGTGGCGTTCATTCCGTGAAAGTGATGATTCTCGTTATGTGGCTTTAACCATGCCACGAGTGTTGGGTCGTCTGCCTTATGATCCTAAAGAAGGATGGGCAACAGAAGGCTTCAACTTTGTTGAAGAAGTGACTGGTGAAAATCATGACCAGTACTTGTGGATGAATGCGGCATATGGTTTTGGTACGCGTTTAACCAATGCATTTGATATGCATGGTTGGTGTGCTGCTATTCGTGGTGTTGAAGGTGGTGGTCTTGTAGAGGGTTTGCCAGTACATACCTTTAAAACCAATGATGGTGAAGTGGTCTTCAAATGTCCAACAGAAGTTGCAATCACTGACCGTCGCGAAAAAGAATTAAGTGATCTAGGGTTTATCCCATTAGTTCATTGTAAAAATACAGATTACGCAGCATTCTTTGGTGCGCAGTCTACTCAGAAACCGAAAAAGTACGACAGTGATACGGCCAATGCCAATTCAGCTTTGTCGAGTCAAATCCAATACATCATGGCAGTTTCTCGAATTGCTCATTATTTAAAAGCCATGATGCGCGATAAGGTAGGGAGCTTTGCTTCAGCTGGTAATGTTGAAACCTTCTTAAATGAATGGTTATCTCAATATGTATTATTAGATGATGGCGCTTCTCAAGAAGCAAAAGCGCAATATCCACTACGTGAAGCGTCGGTAAAAGTTGTGGAAGATCCGGCTCAACCAGGTCACTACAAATCGGTCGTTTTTTTAAGACCACATTTCCAGCTGGATGAGTTGTCGGTTTCTTTGCGACTTGTCACTGAGTTACCTCAGTCCTCTAATTAAGAGTGCGGCTAAATAATAAATAACGTTAAATAAAATAGGAAATCTTCAATAATGAAAGATATATACGTTCAATTTCGAGGAAAATACAAGGTTGATGGCGAATCACGTGACACTGAGCACAAAGATTGGCTAGAGGTGAACTCTTGGTCTCACAACATTCGCCAGCCTAAGTCTGCAACTTCTTCTAGCGTAGGTGGTCATACTGCGGAACGTGTTGAACATTCTGATATGCTTTTCATCAAAGATTTGGATGCAACAAGCCCTAAACTTTGGGAAGCATGTTCTGCTGGTTATACATTTGATGAAGTACAGATCGATTTTTACCGTGCAAATGGTGACAAACGTATCAAGTACTTACAAATCAAATTGAAACACGTTCTTGTATCTAGCGTAACACCAACTGTAAATGAAGAAGGTGTTCCTACAGAAGCGTTTGGTCTTAAATATGCTGCTGTAGAGTGGACATATAATCAACAAGATATTAACGGTACTCAGAAGGGTGCAGTTACTAAGAAATGGTCATTGTCTAATAACACAGCTTCTTACGCTGCGTAATATTAGATTGTGGTTCGGGGTAGAGGCCAATTTTATTGGCCTCTATTCTTCATGATGATTTTAAGAATTAGATGAATTTAGATCACTTATATCCATTTGGTTTCAGGTCAACTTTATTTGATCGGTTAATTCCAGAAAAAGAAGAACAACTCAAAGGTTTAACCATTCAAGAGTTGCGTGAATCTGTTGCTCAAGATTTAGAAGATTTACTGAATAGCCGAATGGCAAAATTAGAACAAATAGAAGATTTTCAACTGGTTAAAAAATCAATTTTACAATTTGGAATTATAGACTTTGTTGGCTTATCTACGGCAAATCCTGCAGATCGAGATAAAATTTGTCAATCGATTGAACAATCAATTGCAGCACATGAACCGAGATTGACTCAAATTAAAGTTGAGATGTTATTGGATGGACACAATATGGGGTCGCTTTGTCTCAGTATTCAAGCATATCTCAATATTCATCCACTGTATGAACCTGTTGTTTTTGATGCTTTTTTAAAACCGACAACACAACAATATGTCATTTCTGCAAGATCTTAAAAAATTGGGGCGATTGTGATAGAAGAACTCTTACCGTATTACGAGAAGCAGCTACAAGAATTTGGTCAACAATCACGAGAGTTTGCACAGAAATATCCCAAAATTGCGCAGAGACTTTCTTTAAATCAAGAACAGATTGATGACCCACATATCGAGCGATTGATTCAAGCCTTTTCGCTCATTGCTGCACGTGTCGATAAAAAATTAGCCGACAGTTATGACGTATTTACTCGAGCACTATTTGAAGTGATGTTTCCGCAGTATCTGCGTCATTTTCCTTCTGCGACGGTCGTGAGTTTCGAAGATATCAATAAGGTTAAGCAATTAACTGAAGCACATGTTATTCCAAAGCAAACCACCCTTAAATCACGTAGCTTTAAAGGTGTGCAGTGTGAGTTCAACACAACTCAAGAAGTGCGGTTGTTGCCTATAGCGCTTACGCATTTAAATTTTAAAACCAATCCAAGTGCGCACATGCATTTGAACCAAAATGCGACTTTAACTTTAGGATTTGAAGTTTTTAATCAGGCGCAGAATTGGTTAGTCAATGAAACATTACCGATTTATTTGGATGCAATTTCTAATTTTCCACTACAAGTCTTAGACAGCATATTTAAATCAAGTACAGGATTTTCCATAAAAGTAGGAAATTACACGGTACCTATTAATAATCCATTTGAGGTGATGGGCTTTGATGAAAATCAAAGTTTGTTGCCTATCGATCAGCATACTCATCATGCTTATCGTTTGCTTATGGAATATTTTTGTTTTCCTGACAAATATAGCTTTTTAAACTTGAATCTGAATGTTTTAAAAGGGGTGATTAAAGACAAACATCAATTTGAAATATTGATTCATTTTAAATTGAATTTGAATGATCAGGCCGTGATTCGGAATTATTCAGAACTGAATATTGCCAATTTTAAATTGTTCTCAACGCCTGCAGTGAATCTGTTCGAAAAAAGTGCAGAACCACAAAAGATTAATCATAAGCAATTGGAGTATCCACTGATTACGGATGCACATCATCCTGAGTTTTATCAGGTCTATTCAATTATTGATATGAATATGGTACGTGAAAAGAACAATACCGATCAGGTGTTTTTTCCTATTTTACCATTTTTTGCAATGAGTCATTATCATGACGAAGATGTGCAATTCTTTTATGCTTTAAATCCTGCTCAATTACATAATAAATTTGTTGAAACTGGCTACTCGATTATTTCAAAACATTTAAAGCCTTATGATACCAAGTCAGATTTTATTAGTACGCGACTTTTATGTTCAAATCGAAATCTACCCCATGAAGCGTTGAGCCAGTCCAACAATATATTAAATCTCAATGACAGTAGTTTGGCTAGACGTGCGCTGGTGCTTAAGCGTCCAAGCTTACCCTTCAAATTTGAACAGAATCAAAAAGAACAGTGGCGCATCATTTCACATCTTTCATTGAACACTTTAGCGCTGATGAAAGGCGATGCTGTGAGCCATGTCAAAGAGCTTTTGGAGCTCTATAACCTGCCAAAGACCAAAGAAAATCATTTAATTATCGATGCAATTAAAACAGTTGAATTTAGTTTGACGCATAAGTTGGTCGAGGCAAAACCATTTCCGATGTTCGTTCGTGGCGTGAAAGTGACTGTACATATCGATGAACAAGTGTTCCGTGGTCATAGTTTGTTTATTTTTAGTCAGCTTTTAAGTCATGTGTTTAATTTAAAAGTACAAATGAACAGTTTTGTAGATGTGGTGATTTTTGACTTTAATTCTCAACAGGAGTTATACCAATGCGTTCAGAACGTTGGTGGCAAGAAGCTTCTGTAATTGATGAGCTTTTTAAAGTCCCTACAGATTTTGATTTGGTGCAAACAACACGATTGCTCCGTCACACGCCGTATCAAAAAAATTTAAAATATTGGGCAGATGATTTTAGGTTTGAATCTTCTCTTGAGCTGAACTTTCCTAAAACTGAAGTTGAATCACTCGAAATTGAAGAAGATAAAGTCCATTTAACCAATTTGGTGGTAGGACTTACAGGCATGCAAGGGGCGCTGCCATATAGCTATACCAATAAGGTGAAACAAGCTCCTCGTCGTTTGCGTGCAGAAGTGGTTAAGTTTTTAGGATTGTTTAATCATAAATTGACTGCACAATATGTAGATTCATGTATTACTTATCATTTACCTATTCGTTATGAAGTTGAAAAAGAAAACGACTACCTCAAAATTTTGCATGCTTTAAATGGCTATGTGAGTGAACAACATCAGCAAAGAGAGTTGGATGATTATTTTGCTGAATTTGCCGGTTTAATGCAGGGACAAAACAATACAGCACACGCACTGAAAACGATGTTGAGCTGTGTATTTAAGCAAGATATAGCTGTTGAAGAATTTATTGAAGAAAAATTTAAACTTGGGGAAGATCAAAAAACCAAACTTGGCGGGAATCAACCCAGTTTACTAGGGATCAATACATTCTGTGGCGATACGATTAAACAAATTGATGGCAAAATTGAAATCCAAATAGGCCCTTTAAATCGTGAAACTTATTTACAATTTTTACCCAATCAACAACTGAGTATAAAGTTAAAAAACATTTTAAAAAGTTGGTGCAGTCCAACACTTTTAGTCGATTTGCGACTCATTTTAGATAAGCAAGAAGTGAAACCGATTTGTTTAACTTCGAAGCAGTCTATGGGACTCAGTCAGGGTGCTTTTCTGCAGCCAGATGCACCAGATCATAACCGCGAAACTCGCTATGCGTTAATAGGGGTGGCATAAATAATGATAAAAATTATATTGGGTGTATTCATTACAGTATTGGTCCTTGTCTCGACCATTGTTGTCTTATATTGGCGCGATATTAATTATGATCCTGATACACAGGACATGCTGATATTCTTTGGTTTAGTTCCCTTTGCAATTTCATTGTTGCTGTTAATGCCATTCTTTATTAAGCAGTGGTATCAAGAAAATAAAATTAAGAAACAAAAAGAACTTGAGCGTCAGAACAATCAGCAAGACGAACAGACCATCGAAGAAAAACCAGAAGAAATCAGATGGTTGAACCTCAATGTGTTTTCTGCACATAGCTATAGTGCTCTAGGTGAAGACCAAGCCATTTGGGAAGGGTTAAAAAACTTTCAGAGTCCAGAATTAGACCAAAAATTGCAAAATGGATATGGTTTACCAATCTTAAGTTATCGAATAGCAGATCTTGATGATTTGATTACAGATATTGATTCAGATGAATGGGATAATCAAAGTGGCTTAAGTCAGCGTCAGGCACGTATTTCAGCACTCATGAAATATCAGTTACAACAACATGCCGAAACACTTTGGATGATTTCACAACATCTTAAAAATTCTGCATTGTTTTATGACACACAACTTGCACATGAATATCGTATGCATCCAGCTTGGATCGATCCTAATGCTCAGGTAGATGATAGTTATGATCAACCAAGAACAGTTCATCAAGTCAGCAAGTTAAATCGTTTAAATGTGCATTTGATCTTGGCGGAAGATCAATTGCATACCAGTGATGAAAGCTTAGCCTTAGAAAAGCTCACTGAGTTTTTCAATGAAATCGGTATTTTACCGCAGATGTTCCACGTGGAGTTTCATTATTGGGGTAAAGAAACAGCTTATAAGAAATGGTTTGATTTACTTGAACACATTCAAAAAATGGATCATCAAATAAGTTTGGTCATTGCGGTTGATTCAGAAATAGATCAAGATACTGTAGATGAAAAGACGTGGATGTCAGATCAATATATTCCTGCTGAGTTTGTTGGTAGCTGTATTGTTGCCAATACAACCTTACAGGTTGATCAATTGTCACCACAAAAAACAATAAAAATTGCTTTGAATGATCATCAACTTTTCAATACCTTAGAGCAATTGAACAGCAAAGAATTACCGCAATATCAAAATGAGGACCCATTTGTGATCCAATTGGACGACCCTGCAGATATTAAGGTCATTAAGCGCTTAGAGAAAAATTTTGAACAAACCAATATTGAACAACACCATTATTTATTTATAAAACAGAGTGTTGGTCAAACTGAACATTTAGCGAAAATTTTTGGTTTTATGATCGCAATGCACGCGCCTGATGAGGTTTTATCCTTGGTTTATAGTTGTGATCAGCCTCGAACGCAATGCGTTATTCAACCATTTTCGGAACCAGAAACGGTGTTAGAACAAGCATCAGCATAATGTGAATAAGACGGTTTAAATCAAAAGCGTTTATAAAGTTTAATGAAAAAAATGAGAATACAATGTATACAATATTAGGCTACGTGTGGCAGTACGTTACCAACCCAAAAGCGATCATTGCCTTATCGCTTTTTGTCGCGTTGGTCTCTGCTTATAACACAATTCCAAGACAGTATTTCTGGCCTTTGGCAGCAGCATATGTGTTAGGTCTTATTGGCTATGGTATCTACTGGTTTATTCAACGCAAACGTCATGCTCAACAAGGGGAAGAGCTTGCTGAGGCGATTGGTAAAGATACTGAAGCAGAATACGGTAAACAAAAAGACAAAGAAGAACTTCAGCTTGTAAATCAGCAAATGAAAGAATCAATCCAATTGATTCGTAAGTCTAAGCTGGGCGATAAAAAAGGCAATGCCGCATTGTATGAGTTGCCATGGTATATGGTGATTGGTAACCCAGCCGCAGGTAAAAGTTCAGCGATTTATAATTCAGGTCTAAAATTTCCATTTGAAGAAAAGCACCAAAAAGTGGTGTCTTCAGGTTTAAGTGGTACACGAAACTGTGATTGGTTTTTTTCAACAGAAGGGGTGTTGTTAGATACTGCAGGTCGTTATTCCGTTTATTCAGAGGATCACTCAGAGTGGATTGGTTTCTTAAATTTACTCAAGAAAAACCGTTCAAAAGCACCGATTAATGGTTTGATCGTGACGGTCAGTATTGCTGAACTGGTCAGCCAAAGTCCTGAGCGTTCATTAAAGTTAGCCAAAAATTTACGTGCACGTATTCAGGACTTAACTGAACGTTTAGAAATCTTTGCACCTGTGTATTTGGTCTTTTCAAAAATGGATTTGATCGCAGGCTTTACAGAATTCTTTGATTGTTATGAACAAGAAGAATTCGACCAAGTTTGGGGGGCAACACTGCCTTATAAACCTGATTCTTCTGAAAATGCAGCTGATCTTTTCGAGCAGCATTACAATATTTTATACGACGGTTTAAAAAGCGTCAGTACTACGCACTTAAGTCGCCGACATGCGCAAAATATTTCGCCTAGTGTGATGACCTTTCCGCTGGAATTTAAAAGTTTAAAACCAGCATTAAAGACATTTATTGGTACTTTATTTGAAGAGAATCCGTTCCAGTTTAAACCGGTGTTCCGTGGTTTTTATTTTACCAGTGCGCTACAGGAAGGAACGATTGAAAGTCCGATGACTGAGCAGATTGCACAGGAATTCCGACTGAATAAGATTCCAAATAGTGAACATGGTATTCCTAAAAATTCAGTCTCACAAAACCATGGTTACTTCCTCAAAGGTCTATTTTCAAATGTCATTTTGAAAGATAAGAACCTGGTTAAACAACATATTAATACCTCGAAAAAGCGTCAGCGATATTTGAGTTTTATTGCAGCACTTTTAGGGGTATCTGTGATTTTAGGACTATGGGTTTGGTCATATCGTAATAACCAACAACTTATTGCCGATGTTCAAGCAGATTTAAATAAAGTTGTGCAAATGGAGCAAACTTCAGGTCAAGAGTTGTCAACTCAGTTGGATGCCTTATTGGTTTTACAACAGCGCTTACAACAGCTCGATAGCTTTGAAGAAAAGCGTCCTATGAAATTTGGCTTTGGCTTATATCAAGGTGATGTATTACGCGATAAGCTCAAAACTGAATATTTAAAAGGTGTTGAGCAAATTGTATTGGAACCAACACAGCAAAACATTGCACAGTTCTTACAGCGTGTGAAAGCCAATGAAGCCACTTTAAAAGCCAATCATGTCAATGTTCAAATTCAGCAAGTTGCAGCACCAAAAACACAAGAATATCTTGAACCTTCAGATACCAATCCGCAAGATGCTTACAATGCTTTAAAAGCTTACTTGATGATGAGCAATCCAAAGCAATATATGGAAGCTGGACATTTAAGTGATCAGGTCACTCGTTTCTGGCGCTCATGGTTAGAGTCGAATCGTGGTCAAATGCCACGTGGTGAAATGATCCAAAAAGCAGAACAAGTTTTGTCTTATGCCATGACATTGGCTAATGATGAAAAGTTCCCTGCAGTTTCTGCAGATACGCAGTTGGTCGATCAAAGCCGTCAAGTATTATTGGCTGTTATGAAAGGTATGCCTGCGCGTGATCGTGTGTATAACGAAATTAAAATGCGGGCAGCAGTACGTTTCCCAGCTGTCACCACTGCGCAAATTGTGGGTGAAGCGAATCGTTCAATTGTACTTGGATCCTATGCACTGCCAGGCGTGTTTACTGAAAAAGCTTGGAAAGACTATGTTGAAAAAGCGATTGATGAGGCGGCAAATAGCCCAACAGATTCTCGCGACTGGGTACTCAACAGTAACCAGTCAGATGACTTAACTTTTAGTGGTAGTCCTGATCAAATTCGTAAACAATTAACTGATCTGTATAAGAAAGAATATATTGCAGAATGGAAGAAATTCCTGAACGGCATTTACTATGCAAAACAACCTGATTTTGCTCAGCAAATGAAATCAATTGATGTGCTAGGGGAACCGCAAAATTCACCAATTCGCACGCTTATGGAACGCACTGCCAAAGAAACCAGCTGGGATAACCCAGTGGTTCAGGCTGAATTGGCTGCACCTAAAACTGGTTTTATTGCATGGTTTAAACGCAAAGTATTAAGACAAGACAATGCCAGTGAAATTCAGCGTGCTGCAACGCAGGCACAAGGTCCAATTTCGCAAGAGTTCAAAGTGTTCTATCAATTTGTACGTAAACGTGATGATCAGCAAAACAAATCATTGCTTGATGAGTACTTAGAGAGTATGTCTCAAGTCCGCAGTAAGTATAGTGATTTACGTAATGCGGGTGATATTGGTCCAAGTGCAATGGCTTTGGTTAAGCAAACGATTAGTGATCAAAACTCTGTATTTAATACCACACAAAAGTTGGTGGATGAAAAATTGTCTGTAGGGCTGAATGATATGGACAATAAATTGATTCAACGCTTACTTGTGAGTCCATTGACGCAAGCGTTTGAAAGTTTAATTCCGCCAGCACAAGATGAAATTAACAAACTTTGGGTGATGCAGGCGTATCAACCGTTTACTCAAAATTTAAGTCAGAAAGTACCGTTTAATAGTTCGGCAACCATTCAGGCTACTGGCAGTGAAATTGCGCAGATCTTTGGTGAAACAGGCAGTATTGCTAACTTTGTGAAAGAGACCTTAGACCCACTTGTGATTCGTCGTGGTTATACTTTGACGTCTAAGACTTGGAAGGATCAAGGAATTAGTTTAAATCCGCAATTCGTTAGCAATTTCCAACGTTATGTTGCGCCTGCCAATGGGGTTGCAACGGGTGGCTTATCTTCAGGTACACCAGCACCAGCAGCTGCTAATCAATCTAACTTCCAGTTCTATCCATTGCAGAATCCACAATTGTTGTCATATACCATCGATATCGATGGGCAGCGTATGACCTATGAAAATGGCATTCAACAATGGGTGAATTTCGTTTGGCCGAATGCAGGGGCGGTACCAGGTGCACGTATTACTGCTGTCGACTTGGAAGGAAAAACCCATACCATCTTTGAAGCACCAGGTGAGTATGGAATTAACCGACTTATTGATAATTCACAGCGCCGTGAAACCAATGGTGTGGTTGAAATGACATGGGCAAGTAGTCAGCAACCGTCATTAGCCGTAAAAGTCAATTTCCGTTTAATCAGTGGTAATTCGAATTCGGCAGGTGGGGCAAATGTGGGTTCAGGTCGTGGATATGAAGGTCTACAGTTAGTCGATAAGGTCACAACCAATAAACCGACTGTACGTGTCGTTTCAGCTCAACAAGCGCCTGCTTCTGCAGCGCCAGCGACCAATACAACGGCTCAAGGTGCATTACAGCAAGCGACAGGAGGAACTACACCATGATCTGTCGCAGTCTTAACTTATTTACGTATGTGCAGGGAGTGCAACGATGCAAGTTTTAAAAACAACACCGTTATACTATGGGAAAAGCCCTGCCCGTGGCGACTTTTTGAAAACCAAAGGTCAAAATTCATTGATTCAACTGTTGGATCAATGGATTACTGAAGCTTTAGAGCATGCTATGAATGATCCTGATTTTGATCAGACTTATCATTCATTGGCTTCACTCGATTTCTTCATTGCCAATCCAAAAGAAAACATGTTCCTCGCTGCGAATTTAATTACCAGTGAAGACAGTTCAGGTCGCCAATTTCCAATGGTGCTCAGTCATTTGATTGAAGTTGAACAGCCATTTCAAAATTTATTGCATGCACCTTATACGTATAAACCGGTATTAATTGATTTATTTCAGAAAAATCGTGTCATTCGAAGTATTACAGACCCAGATCTTTTGTTGGATAAACTGTCTAAGCTAAGTGGTGAAATTCAAATTTTAGATGCTTTAGAGACACGGGATTTCTTTGAAAACCATACTATGCATACTTTTGCACAACTGATGAAAATGAGTGTGTATGAACTTGCGCAAAGTATGATAGGTCTTGGTTTATTGCTACAACCTGTACTTAAACATGGCACATCAAAACTCAATAAAATTTTGATACTTCCCATCAATAACCCAAGCTATTGTTATGAAATCGCAGGTTTTTGGGTGAGTTTAATTGCCCGTTTCTTGTCGAAGCACAATACAGAACTTTTAATTGGTATTTTGCATGCAGAAAACCCTGTGGTTTTATTTGGGTTTCAAGGTGCAGACATTGAAGCATTGAGTAATATTTTCACACAAACCATGACGACTGATCATTGGGTGTCTTTGGTTCAAGCACAATGGATTGATCCATATCTTGAGCAAAATGCAGGTTTAGCAGCGCTTGAACAAGGCTTATGTGAACGCCAACTCAGTCTAAATCAGGGTATGAAACTGTTTAGACAAACGTTTATAGAAGAATAATGATGAATAGAAAAAATAAACTTTTACAATGGATCAAAATATCGAGCTTTGTTTTAGGCTTAGGTCTTTCTGTATCAAGCTTTGCTGAGCCTGTTATTGTAGATGGTGCTGTTCCGAATGAGATGACCAAACAAGCCATTTTAGCCAAAATGCGTTCGGTTTACGGAGATGATCAAGTCATTGATAAAATTCAAGTCAGACCAGTTTCTGCACCGAATGGTTGGAGTGACTCAGTCACCAAACTGATTACCCCTGATTTGAAAAAAGTACGACAAGGTCAGTTGAAGGTTCGTGGAACTCAAGTCGATTTAACTGGTAAAGTTTTAACCCAAGAAGATATTCAGCCGACATCTAATTTGTTCCAAGCGTTGGTTCAACAGCCTTATCGTTTTGCCTCACAACTTTCTATAAATCATGCAGAGCAAGCGATTATTGATAATGCACTTCGAAACCGAATTATTGAATTTGAATCAGGTAGTGCTGTGTTATTGCCTGCAGGTATTCAAATTCTAGATGAAATGGTCATTGCGCTGAATAAAGTCCAAGGCAAAAATGTCAAGATTATTGGACATACGGACAGTCAGGGTAACCCTGATAAAAACAAAACATTAAGTCAGCAACGTGCTGATGCGGTGAAACAATATTTGATTGCGAAAAATATTGCAGCAACGCGTTTAAGCACAGAAGGCTTTGGTGCAGATAAACCTGTTGCAGACAATGCAACGCCAGAAGGGCGTAAGAAAAACCGTCGTATTGAATTTGAAGTGCAATAACTTCAAATTCAATTCATATTAAAAATGAATTAAAACAATAAGAAGGATAAAGCTATGGCAATTCCATATATTACAATTGGTTGCCCCACAATAGGTGGAGGTAATGTTATTACAGGTAATAGTAGCTTTTTAATTGAAGGTATAGCTGTAGCATGTATTGGTGATAAAGCAACCTGTCCAAAACATCAAACTACAGCGACAATTGTCTCTGGTGATCCATATATGCAAGTTATGGGGAAATCTGTTGCAAGAGTGAATGATTCTTTATCTTGTGGTTGTAAATTGTTGCCTAAACAAAGTTTAGTTGTGGGAGCTACTGGACCCAGTAATGGCGGAGTAAAAAACACAAATCAGAATGTATAAAACAATAATTTTGTAAATGAACTTAACAACGAACAATATGGTCATAGGTTTTTGTTAAAAGATGAATTAACAAATGAACCGCTTTCAAATATTTGCTATGAGATTACGAAAAATGGTGAAATCATGCATGGCACTACGGATAAAAATGGATTTACTGAACTTATAATTGATGATTCAGCATTTGATATTAAGATTAATATTACATGTGAGGAACATAGACATGGATAATAATAATACAAAGGCAGCTGCTAAAATTATTTTAGCTAATGCTGAAGCCAAACTTGGTAAAATTAAAAATACGAAGATACCTCCAACTACAGAGCTTAAAATTCAGACAAGAAGAAATTTAACGGCAGGTGAGATTCAAATGTGCCAACAAATTTTTAAAGATTCGATAGATTATTCTAAAGTATTACTACACAGAGGAATCTTGGGTTTTGAATCGGAATTTGCAATTACCCCTAATGGGGAAATATTTTTTCCAGTAAGTGAATATGATAATGTCCAAGACTTTAGTAAATCTAAAGTATCGGGAGAATCAAAATGTTTTTTTATACATGAGATGACACATGTCTGGCAGTATCAGCAAGGCTTAGCAAACTGGCTGCATGGCATTAAACATGGTTGTAAACTTGATTATTCTTCAGAAGCTTATTCTAATGATTTAAAAACTAATAAGTTAAAGGGGTATGTAACTGATATTTTGGGAAAAGATAAAGAAAAAAAATTTAATGAATTTAATATGGAACAACAAGCTGAATTAATAGAAATGTGGTTTGATGCTGGATGGCTACAAAATGTTAATCCTAAAAGAAATCACCATATTCAAAGTGTAAGATTATCTGGGTATGTAGAGAGAATTTTAAGAGATTTTTTACATAATCCATATGATAAGTCCTTATTACCAATAAATCCATGAAGACTAAACATGAAGAAGCAATATTTTATTTTAATTGTTTTATTAATTTTTTCTAATCATATTAAGGCAAATTCTCCAGGTACTAAACCTTTGTTTGCTCATATGAAAAATGGAAATTTGTGTGTTTTTACTCAAGATGATAAAGCAATTTTAGGCTATGAGAATAGAGCGTATGTCTATACAACAAATCTAGATGAAACTACATCTCGTACAGATGATTATGAAAAAATATATTACAATATTAAGGTACCCAAAGATTTAGATAATTGTATTTCTATTCCTATAGAAAAAATAGAAAAAAATAAGCCACATGATATTTTTATCGAATTAGATAAAACTTATTCATTACGAATCTGTATAAGTGAAACGAAAAAAATTTATAGTGTAGATCAGTTTCAAAAATGTTCAAATGAATTATATAAGGTGGAAAGTAAGAGTGGTAATTCAATTTTTGATACAATAATGAATTATTTTAAAAAAATGATCAGCTATATTTTTGATAAATAATTTTTCTATATCGAAAATATAAAAATTATAATTATTTGATATATATAACCCGAATCGCGGATAAGAAATTGACTTGAAAAATAGAAGGACTAGAGCCATCAGTTGAGTTACCACACCAAACTCACAACCCTAGTCCTAATGTTCAATAGTACCGAATTATTCTGCTTAATTGATGACTTTTTTCTACAATTTGAAGCAACTTATTGGAAATTTCTCAAGCAAGATGGCAAACTTTCAAGAATCCGAGTTGCTCAACTCAGTCTTTCAGAAATTATCTTTATTGCTATTTGGTATAAATCCTCTCATTTCACTAATTTCAAAGCCTTTTTCACTTGGTTAAAAGAAGATAAAAGCTATTTATTTAAATACTTGCCTTGCTATCAAAGGATGATTCATCTGATCAATATGCACCAATTGGCTCTACACGCTTTGCATGTGGCGCTGATGAAAGGTCAAGAAACACAATATTTATGGATTGATTCAACAACTCTGCCAGTTTGTAAAAATCAACGTATTCAACGCCATAAATCATTAGTCCAAATTGCATCACGCGGTAGAAGCTCAATGGGTTGGTTCTATGGCTGTAAATTACATATTGCGATGAATCAATTTGGTGAAATTACCTGTTCTGCTTTATCGAATGGACATGTTGCTGACATAAAAATGGTTGAGCAATTAGTTGATGGCCTAAAAGGAAAAATTTACGGGGATCGAGGCTACATCAGCCAAGAATTAAAGCGCAGGCTGCAAGTTCAAGGTATTGATTTAATTACTTATCATCGGAGGAACATGGAATCTGTTCAACTCAGTGCATCAGATGAATATCACCTAAGGCAACGCAATAAGATAGAAACATTATTCAGCTTATTGAAAGGGCAATATCATTTAGTGACGAGTAAAGCACGTAGTACTTATGGATTTCTCAGCGGAATTTATGCTTCGTTATGTGCATATCAATTAACCCATCGAAATAAGCCAACGATTCAAATTATGGAGTCATCGGCTTAAGCAGGATTCGGGTATATATAGAAAAGTATAATTTAAAAAATATTATAATATTCATATCTGTAAAGGATAATAATGAAAATATTACTTTTATTGTTACTTATGATTTTTAGTACATTTGCAATCGCTTCGGGTGATTCAAAATTATATATAAAAATAAAAAATGATGATATTTGTATCTACACAAATGATCCTAACTCTGATTATTACGATGGAAGAATCTACTTGTATATGGGTGAGGTAAATACTGAATTAGCCTATCAATCTTCATATAGTGCTACATATCATCATATTAATATACCAAAATCTTTTGCAGATTGTATTGCTATCAAAAATTCGAATTTTAAGCACAATATCCCATATGATATTAATCTAGATATGAATAAAGCATATTCTCAAAGAATTTGTGTTTCTAAGCCGAATGGTAAAATCCAATTGATGAAAGTCGTTGATGGTTATACCTGTGGAAGAGAAAAACATGACTATTCTGGAAAGAATCTTTTTGAAAAATTTATCACTTGGATTAAAAGTTTATTGATTTAGATTTATAGGTCTAGGTTCTCATTCTTGCAAAATTTTTATTTAAAATTATTGATGACCGTAGGCTGCGCAGAACCTATGTCTAAGAAATTACATCTTAATTTTCATAATAACGTACTCTGTATATATAAGGACAGTGAGAATACTTATTTAAGCTTGGATAAATCATTTATTGTTTTTATTGGTGAAATTCAAAAAAGTGAGCCATTCAAAGTTATCTATTCAAAAGATTATATAAATACTCCATTCCCTATAAATTTGAATCAATGCTTAAAGATTGAAACAAATCATCTAAAATTGAATAAAATTTATGAAGTGAATTTAGAATCAAATAAAAATTTCTCTCAACGCTTCTGTTTGATTGGGAAAAAGAAAGAAATTCAAGTATTTCAAATTAATGATAGTTGCGAAGAGTGTTAAGTATAATAATAAGAATTTAAAAAGCCCCGACATCCTGTCGGGGCTTTTTAAATTCTTTCGAAGGCTAAACATCCTGTTTGACCTATATAGCATCCTGCTATTTTCTATTTATTTTATGAGACTTCCTATCTCTTTATGGTTCTAGTATAGAAAGTAATACATCATCAAAATAGACGTGATTATTTACGTGACTTGTACGCCAAAACGTACAAAGATGATAATTAAGCACTCACATATTTTACTAATTTATCAAAAATCGTTTTTAAATTTTGGCTGTCGAATTCATTCGGCTCAAATTTTTCTGTCTTATTTCGTGTAAAGATATCTCGAATTTCTAAAGTAGAATTTGAATCAATCAATCCCATTTGCGTACCGACTTGACGAATTTGATCAATTGAACGTGAACCGTTGGTTGCACCATAACCTACATAAGCCGCAGGTTTACCATTCCATTCTTTACCTAGGTAATCAATCGCATTTTTAAGTGCAGCACTATAGCCATGGTTGTACTCTGGGCTAATGAAAATATAGGCATCACCCTGAGCAATTTTATCTGCCCAATCTTGTTGTTTTGGTTGATCATAAATACCTGTCAAGGGTGGATTCGCACCAGCGAAAATAGGCAGGTCCCATTCTTTTAAATCCACAATTTCTGATTCGACGGTACTGTAGTCATAACTTTTTAGCGCGTCATCAATCCATTTTGCGACTTTAATGGCAGTACGTCCTTCACGAACACTACCAACAATAATTTGAATTTTCATTTTATCTTCCAAGGTTTATTTATTGTTTAAATTAATCTGTTTAATGCAGAATGCATATCGTTGAATTGTATCAGTAATAAAAAAGCTCCCGAAGGAGCTTCTTTTTATTCTCATGTAAATCTACATGATTTTAACGCCTTGCTGACCTGCTGGGGTCACCTTAAAGATTTCAACTTCAAAAGTGATATCTTTACCAGCAAGCGGATGATTGAAATCAACTTCTGTGATGTCATCACCGACAGTTTTCACGACGCCGTAAAGACTTTGTTTAGCTTTGTCTTCAAACTCAATCATATGACCTTCAACTGGACGCTGTTCAAACTTTACAGTGTCAAATTTTTGAACATTTTCTGGGTTCCAAGGACCAAAAGCTTCTTCTGGTGGAAGGCTAACAGTACGGCGGTCGCCTGCGCGTAAACCAAACAAGGCCTTCTCAAAACCAGGCAATAAGCTACCATCACCCATCACTAGGCTAACAGGCTCTTCACGGCTACGAGTGTTATCAATTTCCACGCCATTTTCAATTGCGACAGAAAAGTGAAGATCTACTTTTGAGCCAGCTTCAATGCGAGTATCTTCGTTGGGATTAATAAAATCAGTCATTTTGCGCTTCCGCACGTTGAATACGATGCTTTTCTAAGAAAAAGGTATCGATAAGTAGCAAAATCGTGCCAAGGGTAATGGCACTATCTGCAATATTAAAGGCAGGAAAATGACTGTTATTGTAATAAACATGAATAAAATCGACGACATATCCCAGAGATACACGGTCAATTAAATTCCCCACAGCGCCACCTAAAATGAGTGCAATGGCGAGGGGTAAAACGATCATGTTTTTTGGCATACGCATGAGCCAAAATACAAAAATTACAGACACTAAACCTGCCAATGAAGTAAAGAAATAACGTTGCCATCCACCGGCATCGGACAAGAAACTAAAGGCTGCGCCGTAGTTGTGTAACAATGTCCAATTTAAAAAGGGCAATACAGGGACTGGATCTGCATAATTCAGATGTGTCGATGCAATCCATTTGGTCCATTGATCGATAATAATCGCGACAATGGATAAACCCACCCACACTAAATTGTGTGGGTAGAATTGGAATAAGCCCTTTTTATTGTGTGGATTAGGCATATTTTCTCTCTTCGCCTTGACCTGTAGGAAGGTTAATAATACAACGAGAACAAAGACCTGGGTGTTCTTTATGTGTATTTACATCTGGAAGAACATGCCAGCAACGTGCACATTTTTCACCAGCTGCGGCTGATACTTTGACACGTAAGCTTTCAAGGTCAGAGGCATTGCCTTGTGCAGCATCAAATGTATTAACAACCACTTGCGACGTAATTAAGACAAAACGCAGCTCGTCGCCTAAACGGTCAAGTACTGCTTTTAATGACTCATCTGCCCAAAGTTCAACTTTAGCAGACAGGTTTGAGCCCACAATTTTCTCATTACGTGCAGCTTCAATGTGCTTGTTCACTGCTGATTTTACGCTAATCAATGTCTGCCAATCTGCTTCTGAAAGCAAGTTTGCAGATGTCGCAGTAGGAAGATCATACCACTCAGCAGTGAAAACGTATTTCTCAGTTTGACCTGGAATTAGAGGCCAAGCTTCTTGCGCTGTAAACGTTAAGATAGGCGCCATCCAGCGGACAAATGCTTGTACCAAATGATACAACGCAGTTTGTGCAGAGCGACGAGCTTGTGAGTCAGCTTTGGTCGTGTACTGACGATCTTTGATGATGTCTAAGTAGAAACCACCCAAGTCATTAATACAGAAATTCGTTAAAGCATTGGTCACGATATGGAAATTCATATCTTCATAAGCTTGTTGAATGGTCTTCTGAACGTCAGCAGCACGTTGCAAGATGTATTGATCTAGTGCAATCAAATCATCAATCGCTAAGCAATCCGTTTCAGGGTTGAAACCATTGAGGTTCGCAAGTAAGAAACGAAGCGTGTTACGAATACGACGGTAACCGTCTGACGCACGGCTAAAGATTTCTTTACCTGCCGTCATTTCATAACGATAGTCAGCAGATGCAATCCAGAAACGTAAACCGTCTGCACCCATATCTTTAATGATGTCTTGCGGTGTGATCACGTTACCGATCGATTTTGACATCTTACGGCCTTTTTCATCGACCACGAAACCGTGAGTCAACAAGCCTTTGTAAGGCGCGCGTTCATTAATCGCAATTGAGGTTAACAATGACGATTGGAACCAACCACGGTGTTGATCTGAACCTTCAAGGTACAAGTCAGCAGGATCGGTCAATTCTTCACGTTCACGAAGCACAGCGTAGTGTGTTGTACCCGAATCAAACCATACGTCTAATGTATCGCGTACAGCGTTGTATTGCTCTGCATCTGCACCAATGAACTCAGCAGCATCACGGTTGTACCAACCGTCAATGCCTTCTTTCTCGATCAGTTTTGCAACTTCTTCGATCAGTTCAGGCGTACGTGGATGCAATTCGTTGGTATCTTTATGCACGAAGAATGGGATTGGCACACCCCAAGTACGTTGACGTGAGATACACCAGTCCGGACGACCTTCAATCATTGACTCAATACGGTTCTTACCCCAATCAGGGACAAAGCTGATGTCATTTTCAATTGCATTCAAAGCTTTTTGACGTAAGCCTTTGGCATCCATGCTGATAAACCATTGTGGTGTCGCACGGAAGATAATAGGTGTTTTATGACGCCAGCAATGTGGATAGCTATGCTTGATCACCACATGTGCCCAAAGTTTGCCACATTCTTTTAGCGCATCGATAATTTTCGGATTGGCTTTGTAGATATGCTCGCCTGGGAAAATTGGTGATGTCGGTAAATAAACACCATTTCCGCCAACAGGATTCTCGACTTTTAAGTTATACAGCAAGCCAACTTTGTAATCGTCTACACCATGACCAGGCGCCGTATGTACTGCACCTGTACCACTGGTTGCAATCACGTGCTCACCTAAAATCACTGGCACTTGGCGTTCAGTAATTAATGGATGTTGCAGTTGCAGTAATTCAAGTTTTGCACCCTTAAAGTCAGCAATCACTTCAAAGCTTTCAAAGCCATAACGTTCAGTTGCAGATTCAACCAAATCTTTTGCCAAAATCAGGTTTTGCGCAACTTTGTTTTCACCAACAGCTTTGACTAACTGATAGTCAATATCTGCATGCAGTGAAACCGCTTGGTTGGCAGGCATGGTCCATGGTGTAGTCGTCCAGATCACGATATCCGTTGAATCTGTAACGGTGACACCTAAACGTGCAGATAAATCTGCTAAATCAACAACGGTAAAACCGACATCAATCGCATCTGATTTTTTATCTTCATATTCAACTTCAGCTTCAGCCAATGCAGAACCACAGTCTAGACACCAGTTCACTGGTTTTAGACCCGGTTCAATATGACCCGCTTTGGCAATCGCCCCTAAAGCGCGAACAATATCTGCTTCTTGTTTGAAGTTCATTGTTAAATATGGATTGTCCCAATCACCGAACACACCCATACGCACGAAGTCTTTCTTTTGTAATTCGACTTGTGTGTATGCGTATTCACGGCACGCTTTACGGAAAGTAGACGCATCGACTTTGACACCTACTTTACCGACTTTTTCTTCGACTTTCAGTTCAATTGGTAGACCGTGACAGTCCCAACCTGGAACATAAGGCGCGTCAAAGCCATCCATCACACGACTTTTGATGATGATGTCTTTTAAGACTTTATTGACCGCGTGACCTAAGTGAATTTGACCATTGGCATAAGGAGGGCCGTCATGAAGCACATATTTTTTCTTGCCAATACGCGATGCACGAATCTGCTGATAAATGTTGTCGGCATACCACTCTTCTAACCATTTCGCTTCACGTACTGCCAAATTTGCTTTCATTGCAAATTCAGTACCTGGGAGGTTTAGCGTGGCTTTGTAATCCACTGCATTTTCAGGAGTTTGCTTATCGCTCATGCAAGTTGTCTTCCAATTTAATCAGTCTGATGCTGACGCGTTCTACATTAAAATTTTGGTGTATTAAAAGGGAAATTTGGGGGTGTTTTTTCGAAACTCAAGGAGTTTCTCAACATCATCATCAATTCCAGCTTTTAGCGCTTCAAGCGAAGGGTAATTCTTTTCACCATGTAAATAGTGCAAGAATGTCACCCGCATTAACAGGCCATACAGATTAGCAGAAACATCAGGAAAATGTACTTCTAATCGCCACTCTGGATGATCTTGTTGAATGGCAGGGCGCGTTCCTACATGTCCCGCACCATACAGTGACGTCTCTTCATAGCCTGCAATACCCACTTGACTTGGGCTATCCGATTTTACTTTATCTTGTAAAGAAATAGATTTACACACCACTTCTGTGCCGTAAATACCGTGCAAGCAGGGCTTATGGCGGTTTAATCGGACATTAATGGTTGGAAAATTGATGGTACGCCCAATTTGATCGCCATATTGAACCCGTCCAGTAATACTGTAAGGACGTCCGAGTAATTGCGCTGCTAAGGCCAGATCACCTGCTTGAAGGGTTTGGCGAATACGTGTTGAACTGACACGTTCACCTAACAGTTCAATGGTGTCTAAGTTATGAACATTAAAACCATATTGTTTTAAAAATTCACTGTTGCCTTGACGATTTTTTCCAAAATGGAAGTCATCACCCAAGACTAAGGTATGTGCATTGAGTTTAAATTTTAAAATATCTGCAAAATTTTCTGCGCTTAAGCTGCGAAAGGTATTGTCAAACTTAGCGACAGCAATGTAATCAATACCCAGCTCAGTCAAATATTCGACTTTCTCACGTAAGGAACTGATACGCGGTGGGGCATCATAACCTTTGAAAAATTCCAAGGGTTGCGGTTCAAAAATCATCACCAAGGTTTTTAGGTTTTGTTCTGCGGCAATGTTTTTGAGTTGCTTAATCATCGCCTGATGACCCAAATGTACACCGTCAAAATTACCAATGGTAACGGCAGTCTTTGGTAATTGAAAATTTGGCGCTAAAGCATTTATGCGGAGCAGCTTCATGGGCGATTTTGTGACTAAAATGAATTTGGGCTATATATTGCCATATTCTCACAGTTTCGTCTTGTTGTTGTGTTTTTACCCAACTTTTTTTCATGATTTGATGAGTCATCCATTTCAAGACTCATCATCAACCATTGCACATCTGCAGTTTATTTCTTTTAATAGCTGAAAAATATATTGAGTACATGATATGACTGATTCTATGGCGCTGATGATGGCTTTGCCGAATGAATCTAAAGGCTTATTTGAGGCCGAAGGGATTAATGTGCATTACAGCGGGATTGGTAAGATCAATGCAGCATTTAAAGCGTTTGAAGTGATCCAGAAAACAGGCTGTAAAACCATTTTAAATTTGGGTACAGCTGGCAGTTCAATTTTTGATGCGCATGCTTTGGTCGAAGTGACTCAATTTGTTCAGCGCGATATGGATGTATCACCGCTTGGATTTCCAATTGGAACCACACCTATCGATACTGATTATCCAGCGGAAATTATATTAGACCCACATTTTAGTGATTTACCTAAAGGGATTTGTGGTACTGGTGATAGCTTTGAGACAGGAACCCCAAAAGTGCCTTGTCATTTAGTCGATATGGAAGGCTATGCCATTGCGAAGGTCTGTAAAAAACTTGGCGTACGATTGATCTCAGTCAAGTACATTACTGACGGTGCAAATGACACAGCACATCTCGATTGGGAAGAAAATTTGTTATTGGGTGCTCAGAAATTATTGTCGTTATATAAAAGCATTTGATTGTTTTAAATCAAGATTTGAAAGGTGGCGACCATAGCGGTGTATAGTCATATGCCAAAAATAAACAAACTGTGTGATTATTTATTCATGTAGAGGATCAATTACGTGGAAGAATACCGTAAAGCATCATATGCACGGTGTGTTGAACAGTACGTTCATACATACTACGGTTGCGCAACGTTTTACCCGTCACCATTTCAATTTGAGTACTGAAATCGGCATAGTTTTGAGTAATTCCCCAAAGGTTAATAATCAAAACTTCAGCATCAATTTTGTCAGAAATTTTGCCTTGCTCTTGCCATTTTGAAATGACTTTTGCTTTACGTTTAAAAAGTTTTTTTAATGGACCTTTTAAAATCGGCAGCATATGTGGCGCGCCTTGAATAATTTCTAAAGCGAATAATTTAGATGCTTTTGGTTGAGTGCGAGACACTTCAATTTTTTGCATTAAATATTGCGTAATCGCTTGGGCAGGCTCAAGATCTGGTTCTAGAACTTGCAGAGGAGCAAGCCATTTTTGCATGACTGTAGTCAGGACTTCGACGTATAGAGCCTCTTTATTTTCATAATAATAGAAAATATTCGACTTGTGCATCTCAGCCAGTTGTGCAATTTCATCAAGACTTGCACCACTAAAACCGTATACAGAAAATACATCAAGTGCAGCAGCTAAAAGTTGCTGACGTTTTTGAGTACTCTTTTTTTGTTCCATCTCATCAATAAGCAATAAAAAAGATGTCCAAATTGTACGGGAAAATGTCTGATTTGTGCACAAAGGAATTGTGATTTAAAGATGATTATTATCATTAATTGTGAAGTCAGGATGATTAATTAAAACAGGTGGTTAAATTTAATGCTTTTAGAAACAATAACTAAGAAATAAAAAAAAAGAAATGAAATGCATAAATGGCTTGAAAATTAAATTTTATTAAATAATTGTATGTAAATTATACTGAATTTATTTTTATGATTTTATCAATTAACCGACGAATTACAGTTTAAAGTTGTAAAATTTATATGCAACAGCCTTATTTTATTGGTTAATTTTTCATTATATAAGGCTGTGCATGATCAAATATCTGTTCAAAATACATATGCTTTGTCAATTTATGTCGACAGTACAGCTTGAAGTGCTCTTTGTTCAATTTCAAGAAACTGAGCATTCTTTTGACGAGGACGAGGCAAGTCAACGATAAACTCGTTCGCGATGTGCCCTTTATCAAGCAGAATAATACGGTCTGCTAATGTCACAGCTTCACTCACATCATGGGTGACTAAAATCGTGGTAAAACCTTGTTCGAGCCATAATTTTTCAATTAAATCTTGCATGTCTAGACGGGTCAGGGCATCCAAAGCACCAAGAGGCTCATCAAGCAATAAGATGCGCGGCGTATGAGACAATGCACGTGCTAAAGCGGCACGTTGTCTCTGTCCACCAGACAGTTGTGATGGCCATAATTTTGCTTTTTCATCTAAGCCGACTTTCTTTAACAGATTCTCAGCTTTTTCAAATTTAGTCTTGTCTAGCCCCAATTGCACATTTTGAAGAATGCTTTTCCAAGGCAATAAACGTGGATCTTGGAACATCACACGAATATCGTCCGAGGTAATACCTTCTCGAAAATTCAGTGCAGACTTAAATTTGATTTCACCATAACTTGGCTTTTCTAAGTCAGCAATCAGGCGCAGTAAAGTACTTTTACCACAACCGCTTCGCCCAACAATGGCAACGAACTCACCAGGCTGAATATGTAAGTCTAAGTCTTCTAAAACCTTAACGCTGCCATAAAATTTATGTAATTGTTCGATATTAATTTCAGCACCAATTTTGTCTGGAGCATCAATGGTCGTTTCTGTGGTCGAACCTAAATCACCAGCATAGTGCTGTATGCTTAAATCAGTCATGCTCATCTCCTATTTTTGGTAACCTGGATGCCAGCGCAGTAAATGTTTTTCTAATGATACTGCGAGTACATCGGCCAATTTCCCGAGCAAGGCATAAAGTAAAATACCCACCAGTACGACATCTGTTTGTAAGAATTCACGAGCATTCATGGTCATATAGCCAATACCTGCTTGAGCCGAAATCGTTTCAGCAACAATAAGTAGAACCCAGACGAGACCTAATGCAAAACGAAGTCCGACTAAAATTGAAGGCAATGCACCCGGTAAAATAATTTCTTTATAAAGTTGCCAACGGCTCAGTCCATAGCTTTCACCCATTTCAATGAGTTGCGGGTCAACCGAACGAATTCCGTGGTAAGTATTAATATAAATCGGGAAAAATACCCCGATTGCCACTAAAAACAGTTTGGCTGTTTCATCAATCCCGAACCATAAAATCACCAGTGGAATGAGTGCCAAGGCTGGAATATTTCGGATCATTTGCAGCGTGGTATCGAGTAGCGTAGAAGCCACTTTAGATGAACCATTGAGTAGTCCTAACAATAAGCCTAAACCACCACCAATGAATAAACCAATCAGTGCGCGTCCTGCACTAATTTTGACGTGTTTCCAAAGTTCACCACTGACCAGTAAATCCCAAAAAGCAATAACAACAGCAGTGGGTGCAGGGAGCACACGGCTTTCTAAAAGACCAGTGACTGATGCAATTTGCCAAATAGCAATCAGTAAAATAGGAACCAACCAAGGCAGCAAACGCTGCCCCAGTTGTTTGGAACTACGAGAAGCTAGGCTTTCAGCTTTTCCAATCGTTTTCGTCATGCTGGCTCCTGAGATTTAACCTCTTTTTTAGCGTCATCAGCAACATAGTTATTTGCGACGATTTCACCAAATGGGCCAGTCAAATTCGGTTGAGTGAGTTTTTTACGTGTTTCCAGTGGCAATAATGGGAACACCAATTCTGCAAAACGAATCGATTCTTCCAAGTGTGGATAGCCAGAGAAAATGAAAGTATCAATGCCTAAATCTGCATATTCTTGAATACGAGCAGCAACAGTTTCTGGATCACCGACAAGCGCCGTACCAGCACCACCACGGACTAAGCCAACGCCAGCCCAAAGGTTAGGAGACACTTCAAGTTTGCTACGGTCGCCATTATGCAGTTCAGCCATACGACGTTGACCGACAGAATCCATTTGTTTGAATTTTGCTTGAGCAGCTGCAATGGTGGCATCATCGACATATTGAATCAGTTCTTCAGCTGCCGCCCATGCCTCCTCATTGGTTTCTCGTACAATCACATGCAAACGAATACCGTAGCTTAAAGTACGCCCTTTCGCTTCTGCTTTGACACGGACATTTTCAATTTTCTCTTTAACAGCAGCAGGTGGTTCACCCCAAGTTAAATAGGTATCGACTTGATCCGTAGCAAGCTCAACAGCAGCATCTGAAGAACCACCAAACCATAGTGGAGGATGCGGTTCTTGAACAGGTGGATACAACAATTTAGCGTTATCTACACTTAAGCGTTCGCCATGGAAAGTGAAACTTTCACCTGTGTGAGAACGTTTTAAAATTTCACGCCAAATGGTGGTGTATTCTGCTGCAGTTTTATAACGTGTTGCATGATCTTCATACACGCCGTCACCTTTAAGCTCTTCTTCATCACCGCCAGTCACGAGATTGAGAAGAACACGACCATTTGATAAACGGTCAAAGGTTGACGCCATACGTGCAGCAAGAGCAGGAGTCGTTACGCCTGGACGTAGCGCCACTAAGAATTTCAGATTTTTTGTTGCATCAATCAGGCTTGCAGCTGTTAACCATGGGTCTTCACAAGAACGACCTGTAGGAATCAACACACCTTCATAACCTAAGTTATCTACAGCAACAGCAATCTGCTTCATATAAGCATGATCCACTTGACGTGCGCCTTTGCTTGTACCTAAGTAGCGGCTATCACCATGTGTAGGAATGAACCAAAAGATTTTCATGTCAAATTTCCTTGCTTAATTAAAAATTACTTGTTGTCAGCAGATAAAACTGCGTCTTGAACATTGATCTTTTTGGGAATCAATTTCTCTGTATAAAATAAGTCAGCAATCTTTTGTTGAGACTGAATGACTTCTGAATTAATCGCTAAAATTGGAGAAGGTTTTAAGCGACGATCCAATGCACGTTTTGCCACTTCTGGTACTAAGCCAGTACTTTTGCCATAAAGTTCAACGGCAGCAGTTTGATTTTTCAAAATCCATTGATCCGCTTCATTGAGGCTCTTGATCACTTTATTCACTGCATCTGGATGCACTGTAGTGAAGCTAGGATTTGAAATGTAATAAGAATAAGTTTTAGGAAACACCTGACTATCAATAAGAACTTTCACATGTCCATTCAATTCAACCGCTGATAGAAAAGGATCCCAAATGGCCCATGCATCGACTGAGCCTTTATCTAAGGCTGCACGTGCATCTGCAGGTGGTAACCAAATCGGTTGAATGTCTTGCCAAGTGAGCCCTGCTTTCTGTAGAACTTTGGCTAAAAACTCATGTGCACTCGAGCCTTTTTGTAAGGCAATACGTTTGCCTTTTAAGCCACTCAAATCAGTAATATTCGACTTTTCAGGTAATACCAAACCTAACGAACTGCCGGGATAAACTTCATAAGCGGCATAATTCAAATTTTTATCCGCTGATTGCGCAAAAATAGGCGGTGTATTGCCAACAGCACCAAAATCTACAGCGCCCACGGCTAAAGCCTCTAACATTTGCGGACCAGCAGGGAACTCACGCCATTCAATTTTTGCTCCTGGAAACTGACTTTCCAAAAGCTTTTGTTCACGTGCCACAAGTAAATTCAAAGAAGACTTTTGAAAACCAATAGAGACTGTTTTAACGTCATCTTTTTTTTGTTCTGAAGCTGTTGCTGTATTTGTTTTATTTTGCTCGGTCGGTTGGTTTTTTTCGCACGCGACTAATCCCAAACTGACTGCTGTAATGCCCACCAAGCTAAATGATTTAAATAGACCCATGATGGTCTCCAGATGTTATTTATCTGAGCTGCTTAAAATGGCAGCTTGAATATTGAGTTTATTTGGAATCAATTTTTGTTGATAAAAGGCATCAGCAACATATTGTTGTTCTTTGGCAATGTCATTCGAAATAGGTTTTACACCAAAGCCCATTCGAGCGATTGAACTTTTTAAAACACCAAATTCTAATCCAGTCGGTTTTTCCAAAAGCTTGGCAGCTTCATCTTGATGCTCTGCTACCCACTTTGTATTTTCATTTAATTCATGGACGACCGTTTTTAAAACCTCAGGGTTTTGTTCAGCGAACTTACGATCAGCCAAATAGAACTGGTAGTTTTTGACTAAGTTGTCACCTGTAGCGATCACACGTGCACCAATTTGCTGTTCAGCGGCAGCGAAGAACGGATCCCAAATGACCCATGCATCGACAGCACCACGTTCAAAGGCAGCACGAGCATCCGATGGTGGTAAATACACCACTTCAATATCACTCAGTGTTAATTTGTTTGCTTCTAAAAGTTTTAATAATAGGTAATGAACGTTTGACCCTTTGTTTAAAGCAACACGTTTGCCTTTCAAATCTTGAATCGTTTGAATTTTAGAGTCTTTTTGCACGATTAATGCTTCAGCTTTAGGTGCTGGTGGCTGATTGGCGATATATACCAAATTTGAATTTGCGGCTTGAGCAAAAATAGGCGGTGCTTCACCTGATTCGCCAAGTACCACACTCCCCACATTTAAGCCTTCGAGCAGTTGTGGACCTGCAGGGAATTCCACCCATTTTACGTTGACACCTTTTGCTTTTAATGCCGTTTCAAGCGTGCCGCGCTCTTTTACGATGGGTAAAATGCCATATTTTTGAAAGCCGATATTGAGCGTCACTGTTTCAGCTTCTTTTTTGCCACATCCAGACATCATGAATACACTAGCGATTACTGAAGTCACAATCGTAGATTTGAACCAGAAATTTGCTTGCTTGGCATCCATGAATACTTTTACCCCTGTTTTTTTTAAATGGAAGGATGTGAATGCGTATACGCTAATCAATTTTCTATTCCAAAAAAAATAACAAATCAGGAATTCCTAATGAAAAAAAAAGATAAATAAAAATGAGAAAAGTTTATGCTAAAAAATGATTTAGGATAAAGGACTGGAGTTTTAAATTTATTTGATTAAATTATTGATAATTATATGTTTTTATTGATCATTGAAAATGAGATAATCTTATCTGCTTTATGCATAACGCATGACGACTATTTTCATGCGCTAAAGCAGATAAGATTATGAGAAATAAAGATATAAAAATCACCCATTTCAAGAAATGAGCTTTTTACAGACCAAGGAATTTCGTTGGAAGTTGTAGAGCGCTTGGCGAGCTTCAGGTAAGTCATCTACTGTTGCTTCAATAAAGCCTTGTTCTAAAAACCAATGTGCCGTTCGGGTGGTTAAAATAAACAATTGTTCAATGCCCATGCTTTTTGCTTTTTCTTCTAAATAATGAAGAATTTGGCTACCACGATTGGATTTACGATAACTTGGATGAACAGCAACACACGCAAGTTCAGCTGACTTCATTTCGTCTTGGCTAGCAGGAATTGGGTACAGTGCAGCACAGGCTAAAATCATGCCATCTCGTTCAATCACTGCAAAATGATCAATCTCATTTTCGATGCGTTCACGTGAACGATAGACTAAAATCCCTTCTTCTTCTAATGGTCGAAGCAGATTGATTAAACCACCTACATCATCAATTGTTGCGGTACGAACTTCTTCATAATGTGCATCTGTGACCATTGTGCCATGGCCATCACGGGTGAACAGCTCCTCAATCAGCGCACCATCATGATCATAGGAAATCAGATGTACACGATGTACACCTTGTAATGAGGCTTCTTTGGCATATTGAAGATGTAGTGCAATTTCAAAATTTGAATCTTGATATTTAGCAATATGTTGATCGAGCTGATGTGGGGTAATTTCACGCATCAATTTACTAAATTCATCAATAATGCCTTGCTGACTTCCCAAGAAAATCAGTTTATCGGCCTGTAAATCAATCGCTGTTTTCATTGCGACTTCTTCAGCCAATAAATTAAAAACTTCACCTGTAGTTGAATAACCCGATGGACCGAGTAAAACAATATTGTGATTGTCTAAATGGCGTTGAATCGCATCTGTATCGACACTACGAACTTCACCTGTCAGCTGAAAATCCACACCATCACGTATACCATAGGGTTTCGCGGTGACTAAATTTCCTGACACCACATCAATACGTGCACCATACATAGGGGAGTTGGCAAGTCCCATCGACAACAAAGCTTCAATCTGTAAGCGGATTGAACCTACCGCACTCATCACAGAAGCTAAAGACTCACGTGTGGTAATGCGACGATTATTATGAAATGGACTTTGAATTGATTTTTCTTTTAAATTTTCACTGATTTGAGGGCGAGCGCCATGAACCAAGATGAGGCGAATACCCAGTGAATGCATCAATGCAATATCATGAATAATATTTTTAAAATTTGCATTATGTACAGCTTCACCACCAAACATCAGTACAAAAGTTTTGTTTCGATGAGCATTGATATAGGGCGCAGAATTACGGAACCAGTGCACATACTCTTGAGCATTGCTGTGTACATTGTCTATCGATTCCATCTGCATAGATTTTCCAAACTAATCATTTAAGTGTTGATCTGATTCTAAACAAAAATGATCGTTTGCACACCTGTGTTGTATATGAATAACAAAGATCAATAAAGTTCAAATAAAAAAGCCCAAATATGATTTGGGCTTTTTGCACGAGCGTCTTCGAATTAATCAGAAATTTGAATTAACCAACGATGCTCATAATTCTTCCATTACGGTGATCAACTAATACGAAGTCACCGTTAATTTTGTACCAGTTTTGGTTACGACCTGGTTTAGTTAAATGACGATAATTTTTGTGGTTGACCATATAACGTGGTGAGTTATATTCACGTGGAAGAACTTGCCCACGACGCCAGTCACGGCTTGGATTAACTGTTTTATAACGGTTATAGCGATTGTCATTTTTACCATTATTCCAGTGTTTAGCTTGGTGATGACGTTGCTCTTGGTATCTGTTGTCATGGTGGTTATATGGAGCTGCCATAGCAGAAGTTGCCATTAAAGCACCCATTGAAACTGCGATCGCACTTAATAATTTTTTCATTGTGTTCACCTCTGGATGTTTGTCTATAACTTTCCTGATGAGATCAAATTAACTGAGCATCTGAGATAAACCATGAAACAAATTTAGTTGATTTGTTAATTATATGAAGACTTTATGAAGGTTTTTACAGCAGTGTTTTGAGTAGGATAAGATGAAACAAAATAAATGAAATGACTCATGTAAAAAAGCCCAACATGCGTTGGGCTTGAATTTGTTATTGGTGATTGAGCGAGATTAATCTTGTCGAATTTGAACAATATTGTTGGTACCTGAGTCGATCAAAATGTAATCATTGTTAATCTTGTACCATTGTTGATTATTGCCCGGTTTTGGCAAATTATTTTGCTTATAATCCGCTTTATAACTATTGCCACGATAATGCTGAGGCATAACATAACCCGTCTGCCATTTATGTTGTTGTAAACGTTTTACACCACGTTCTTCACGCATTTTGCGGCGGTCTTGTGTGTCATCTGATTGAAAGTCGCGTTTAAAACCACGATCATGACCTCTGCCACGATCATCTTGATCAAAATCGCGAGAATGTTCAGAATGAGGGGCAGCATTGGCAAAATTGGTGCTCACCAACATTGCACATAAAGATAATGTCATAGCTGTCAAAATCTTTTTCATATCGCGCCTCATTTACCTTTTATCGTTCTGTTTTGACTAATGTACTCAAAAATTGCAGAGAAACTGTGAAGATCGATTATATATTCGATTAAAATTCGATAGATAATAAGAACATATTTGATCATTCAGGCACATTATTAACGAAAATCTTGATATATCAAGCTTCAAGCACGTTTTTCAATAAATAATCTTGCAGATAATTAATTTGTAAATAGTTATTTAAAAATCACAATTCAGCAATCGCTTGATGAGATATGGCATGGAGTTCTTAAACTTTTAAAGGGTTAATTCCATTGCTGTGAGTAATGCAATAAAGTATGTACCGCTGTAACGATATCTTCAGCTTGCTGTGCATCATCTAAAGCAGAAATGAGTGCAGGAGAGAGTTGTAATGATTCAATACGACGAATCATTGCTTTTTTTGAACTGGATCTGCCAAGTTAAAAATCCTTATTTCAGAAGGTATTGATGTTTCTCAGACATCATAATGAGGATATTGGAATTTAAAAAACCGAATATAATTATAATATTGATTTATTAATTCGATTTTATCGACTAAATTCTAAACGTCATCTTACTTTTTAGCCATTTTTTCTATGTATTTGTTTGATAGTTACCTAGGTATCAATGGAGTGACCGGCAATGATTATTTCATTGATTTTGTCCGCTTGATCTTAGCGAGCGCCCAGTCTTTTGTTATAGTAAGGACAATTTTGAAGCAACATTAGGAATATGTTATGTCAGCAGCTCCACGCATTGGTGTATTAGGTGCAGGCGGTCGTATGGGACGCATCCTCATTCAAGCCGTAAAAGAAGCAGGTTATCAGCTTGCCGCGGCAGTTGAACGCCCTGAAAGTAGCTTGATTGGTGCTGATGCAGGCGAACTCGCAGGAATTGGAGCTGTTGGTGTAAAGATTGTGGGTGATCTTCAAGGGGTATTGAAAGATTGTGACGTTGTAATTGATTTCACTGCACCTGCAGCAACGGCACACCATTTAAAATTATGTCGTGAAGCTGGTGTTGCCATCGTGATTGGTACAACAGGTATGAATGATGAACAAAAAGCATATCTAGATGAAAGCGCGACACAAACACCTGTTGTTTATGCTGCGAACTATTCTGTTGGGGTTAACGTTTCAATTAAATTGTTAGAACTTGCATCTAAAGTGTTTGGTGACACGGTGGATATCGAAGTAATTGAAGCTCATCACCGTCATAAAGTGGATGCACCATCGGGTACAGCTTTAATGATGGGTGAAGCGATTGCCGGTGCATTGGGTCGTGATTTAAAAGAAGATGCTGTGTATTGCCGTGAAGGTCATACAGGTCCACGTGAACGTAAAAGCATTGGTTTCCAAACCATCCGTGGTGGCGATATTGTCGGTGAACATACTGCAATGTTTATTGCAGATGGTGAGCGTGTTGAAATTACCCATAAAGCTACCAATCGTATGAACTTTGCTTCGGGTGCAGTACGTGCAGCAGCTTGGGTCGTTGGCAAAGCGCCAAAAAAATACGATATGAAAGATGTATTGGGCTTTAATGATATTGAAGTTTAAGTCTTCGTATCATTGAAAGTAATCAAAAAAAAATAAAGAATATAGTTGTAAAAAATGAACAATAAAAAAATGAAAATGATGTGTGTTGTCAGTGCGCTATGCCTGACAACACCTGTTTTTGCTGCTGAAAGTAGTAAACTGAGTTTGGATAAAAACAATATTAAAGTGTGGACCATTCAAGATCCTTATAAATCTTTAATGTCTTACAAAGCTGAGACCATTTTAAATACATCCATTGACCGTGCCGTCGCCATTGTTCTTGATGTGGAGTATGCGAAATCTTGGGTGCCCAATGTGGCTCATGCTGAAATACTCTCACAAGATTTGAATAAGGGTGAATTCAAGCTCTATATGGTTTTGGACTTTCCATTTCCACTCAAAGATCGTGATGTCATTGTGCAAGGTAAAGTTTTTAAAGATGCCAATGGTTTTATTTATATAAAGAATAAGGCAATACAGCAGGGCAAAGCCAAAAATCCTGATTATGTACGTTTGCAAGATTATCAAGGCAATTGGATGTTTCAGCCATTAGCGGAACAAAAAGTCAAAGTCACTACTACGGGTTATGCAGACCCAGAAGGGGTGATTCCTCAATCTGTGACCAATTTATTATTGAAACAACAACCGTATCAAATGCTGTTAAAGATGAGAACTGAACTGAATAAGCCGAATAAGCGATTGCCTGATTTACCCAAAATTTTAAAATAAAAAGCCTGCATTTATGCAGGCTTTTTATCGTCAAACCAAGATCAAAGGTTCATTTGGCAAGTTTCATTTGTATAAATACTAGCACCAAACCCAATCCGGTGAGTAGTGCGCCTGTGATTGAAACTGCTGCATAACTTAAACCGAAACTGAGCACAGCACCCCCAGCGGCTGCACCTAAAGCATTGCCTAAGTTAAACGCGCCAATATTAATGGATGAAGCCAGTCCTGGTGCTTCATGTGCTACTGACATGACCCGCATTTGTAAGGGCGGAACAACAGCAAAAGCTGCAGCGCCCCACACAACCAATGCCAAAGCGGCACCTACTGTAGTCGAAGCGAGAATTGGGAAGAGCAGCATCATGACCATCAACAAAACTAAAAATCCAATCAGTGTTTTATTGACTGAAATATCTGAAAATTTTCCACCTAAGTGATTCCCTATGGAGAAACCAACGCCAATGAGTACCAACATGAGGGTAATGGTGGTCGGCGTTGCATGTGTGATGTGCTCTAAACTCGGTGCAATATAGGTGTACAGCGTAAACATTGCGCCAGCACTCATGACAGTGGTTAGAAGTGCCAATACGACAGGTAATCGAATCAACACTTTGAGTTCAGCTTTGACATCTGGTCGAGATGATGTTGAATCTGATGGTAAAGCTTTCCATAGCGACAGCATGGTGATGAGCCCCAATACAGCAATCGCTGCAAAAGCCATCCGCCAACCGATGTTTTGTCCAACCCAAGTGGCTAAGGGAACACCACCAATATTAGCGATGGTTAGACCCATAAACATCATAGCAACCGCACTGGCTTGTTTATCCTTCGGTACGACGCTCGTTGCCACAATAGATCCAATGCCAAAGAAAGCGCCATGATTTAAGCTGGTGATGATGCGTGCGCCCATGAGTCCCCAGTAATTGGGTGCAATAGCAGCCAGTAAATTTCCGATCGTAAAAATTGCCATGAGAATAATCAGTGCTTTGCGACGTGAAAAGTGCCCAAAGCATAGCGTCATGATCGGAGCGCCAATCATCACGCCGAGGGCATAAGCAGTAATGAGCATGCCTGCTGTAGGAATTGAAATATCTAAACTTTCAGCAATTTGGGGCAAAAAGCCCATAGGAGAAAATTCGGTCGTGCCAATGGCAAATGCACCGACAGCAAGTGCAAGTAAAGGTAAATTTAATTTCATTTTGCGTTCACATCAATATGACATTTATTTGAATACATCATGTTCTCAATTCAGATTTCTATGTGCTTATTTTGCGACTTTTTCGATGGATACAAAATGCTTAAATAAGGAAAAACTTTGCCTAAACTGTCATAACGATTTTAAAGGTGATCAGAATAGATGCTAAAACGTATTTAACATCTAATCATACTTTATGAGTGACCAGATTGTGATCAGTGGATTTATTCCAGTGAGAAAGCCGTTAATTGGCGCATGACTGGTTTTGGAGGCAATTCAAGTTGGATCAGTGTTTGTACAATTTGACTATCGGTATGAATGAATTGCACACGATAGTGTTGTGGATCCTGATGCTGGCACTGGAAATGCAGTTTTTTCTGTTGTGGCGTTAATCTGATTTGATAATCACTAGAAACACGATAAATATACTGCCTTTCAGATACAGCATCTTGAACGATAGGGTGAACATTTTGCAGTTCATATTGTCCTAAATGTTGTGCTTTTAAAAATCCATCAATGAGTGATTTACAAATAAAATGTTGTTGTTGTGCCAAAGCATTTTTAGGCTTTGCATCACAAGCGGATAATGCAAAAGCAATGAAGCAAGTAGTAGCGACAAATATGTAAGGCGTGCATTTCAATTTAAATCTCATGATGGTCTCCTTATCGTTATTTCATATGGCAATGGAACGTTATCAGGAGCATAAATCTGTTATTGTGATAGATACAGATACAACAAAATCTAAAAAATGAGTACAGATCATGTCGTTTCAATATCAGTCTTTGGCACAACATATTTCTCAAAAAATTTATCACGGTGAATTAACGGTTGGTCAGCGTCTCAGTTCACTCAGACAATTTGCTGAACAGCATGAGGTCAGTTTAAATACTGCAAAAAGTTGTTATGAATTATTAGAAGCGCAGGGACTGATTTATGTAAAAGCCAAAGCGGGATATTTCGTTAAAGCGCCTAGCGATCAAGGTCGTATCATTGCTCAACCAGAACATCTAGATTTTGCTGCCGAGGCAAAAGAGGTTTCCAATTTAGAACTTCAAATCGAGATTCATGAAGCGTCGATTAGCCATGAATTGATTCATTTAGGGTCAATTCAATTGTCTCCCAATTTAATTCCGATAGATGCATTACGCCGTTCCATTCAACGTGCCTTAAAACATAGCAAACCTGAAGATTTTTTATATAGCGACCGTCAAGGGCATGTAAAACTCAGAGAAGCTTTATCTGCACATTGGGCTGAAGATGGTATTTTTATCGCCAAAGATGAGATTTATATTAGTAATGGCTGTATGCCAGCGTTGTCGACAGTGATTCAAAATCTGACAGATGTTGGTGACAGCATTATTATTCCTACGCCAAACTATAATGGTCAGTTGCAATTATTGGCAACATTAAAAAGAAAAATTTTAGAAATTCCTGCCCATGCTGATGGTTTTGATATTGATCGTCTAGAACAAGCGATGCGAGATTCAAGTTCAAAAGTATGCTTGTTGACTGCTAATTTTCAGAATCCATTGGGCTTTTGCTTAAGTCATGCTGAAAAAGAAAAAATTGCGAAGTTAGCAGCGAAGTATCAATGTTTTGTAATTGAAGATGATATATATGCCGAATGTGCTTATAGCTTGAAGCGACCACTGCCGATTCAATATTGGGATCATGAAGGCTATGTGATTTATTGTGGTTCAGTATCGAAGTCATTGTCACCATCCTATCGTTTAGGATGGTTTTGTTTGCCTTCACGCTTAAAACATCTAAGAGCAAAAATTTTGACTCAAAATGTTGCCGTGAATACACCGTTACAGTTGGGACTTGCAGATCTCATTTATAGCCGAGCGTATCGGGAACACTTAAATCAGCTCAAGCCAAAATTAATGAAACAAGTCGAACAGTATCGTCAATTCATCATGCAAACCTTTGAAGGCATTGAAATTCGAATCAATCAGCCACAAGGAGGATATGCACTTTGGATTCAAATGCCAGAACAGATTGATAGCTTAAAGATGTATCGATACGCACAACAGCAAAGTATCAATATTGTGCCTGGTTTGGTATTTGGTGAAGATCAACGCTATAACAATTGCATACGTTTAAATGCTGGACATGAGCTGTCAGATGACATTAAACATGCGATTCAACTTTTGGCAAATTGGGCTAAAACTCAACTTTAAGTCTGAATTTCAAATTTGGTTTATTTGGCATGACAGTCATTTTCATGGTCATTGACCATGCCAACGGCTTGCATAAAAGCATAGATCGTCGTTGGTCCAACGAACTTAAAGCCATTTTTCTTTAAAGTTTTTGAAATTTTTTGGCTGAGTTCTGTTTGGGCAGGGGCAGTTTTATAATCTGAAACACTATTTTGCAGTGGTCGATGATCCACAAAATCCCACAGCCATTTGACCATATCAATGCCTTGGCTTTTCATGTTTTGCCAAGCGATGGCATTATCTCGAATGGCGGTGAGTTTACCAATGTGTCGAATTAAACCTGCATCTAGGCATTTTTCTTGTAGTTCTTCGTTACTGAAATTTGCAATCGTTTGTATCGGATGTTGAAAGAAATGCTCACGATAGCGCTCACGTTTTTTTAAAACGGTGATCCATGACAAGCCTGCTTGCTGACCTTCTAGACACAACATTTCAAACAAATGCGACTCATCAAACTGAGGTTTTCCCCATTCATGATCATGGTAGTCAATATATAAAGGATCTGAAGAGCACCAACCACAGCGTTTAATTGTCATGAAGATGCTCCTTTGAGGTGATGATTTTATATTTTGAACTCAACCCACTGATCGTTTTTATTGTCCCAATAATAGAGTTCAGCTTGGTTCATATCGTCGAATTTGATCCAGAAATCCTTACCTGACTTGTCTGCAAAACCCGTGCTGATGAGTAGTGCATCTTCGGTAATTTCCATGATCCAGCCTTGATGTGATTGTCCATTCAGCACAATTCGTTGCTGATTGCCTGATTCTGCAAATTCAACGAGACGATTGATCAAAGCTTCTGACATGAATATTTCCTAAACTCAAAAATTAACGTAAATAAGGGAATGGGTTAACTGCACCACGGCCACGACCAGCAAGGTATAAACCATAATGTAGATGGGGTGAAGTATGACGTGCATTTCCTGTGTTGCCAACATAGCCAATATGTTCGCCTTGACGCACATAGTCACCTTCTTTCAAACCACGTTTATGTCCATCAAGGTGTGCATAATAATGCCAAGCCCCACCAGGCCCTAAGATCCAGATCACTTTGCCACCTAAATTGTTATCTTTCAAGCTGGCAACCAGACCTTCTGTCGCACTATAAACTTTAGTACCTCGAGGCGCTAAAATATCAATACCTTCATGTGCACGTCCATTGCTACGAGAGGCGGCCCATGTGTCTGTCAGTTTGTTTTGATGAACACCTGCGACAGGTATCGGAAGGCGTTTAGGTAAAGGCATTGATTTTAATTGATTCACTGTTTTTTGCGGTAAGGGCGTTGGCGTAGATTTCTTCGGTGTGGTTGTACAAGCTGAGATTAAAACAATCAAAAAACTGATCATACCCATGCGAATCAATGTAACCATGCAAACACCCTTTAAAAAATTTGAAATGAAGCGATAAAACATGAAAAGTGCTTTAACTATGTCATAAATATAAGTGTTCTCAAAGATCTATTGCTGAAATCAGTTTTTTCATTGCGGTTGGTATACCTAAAGCGGTTGCTTGATCAGGACTGAACCATTCTCCTCCTAATTCAGCCTGAAGAAACTCTAACTGATCATGTTCAACTGGGAAGATATGCGCTTCTAATTGCCACGTGAAATGGGTAAAACTATGTGAAATTGACACTGCAGGTCGGGTAGAGATCAATTTAAATTGTTGAATGATGTTTTGGAAATCGTGCTCCTGCTCAAAAATAGGTAAGCACCATAAGCCACCCCATAATCCTGAGTTTGGACGTTGTGACCATAACCATTCATTTGATCCAGTTTGCAATAAAAGCACTTTTGCTGATTTTACTGGAACCGCTTTTTTGGGTTTTTTAAAAGGGAGTTCGGTTTCTAAACCTTGTTGATGTGCTTTGCAATGAAGCTGCATCGGGCAATATAAACATAAGGGCTTTTTAGGGGTACAAATGGTTGCGCCCAAATCCATAATTGCTTGGGTATAGTCATGATTACGTTCAGTTGGGCAAAGCTCCTCAGCCAGTTGCCACATCGCACGTTCATGTACGGGTTTAGATAAGTCATCTTCGATAGCAAAAAAACGTGATAAGACACGTTTGACATTACCATCCATGATCACGCCATATTGACGTAAACCCAATGACATCATTGCACCGCCTGTAGAAGGTCCAATGCCTGGTAATTCGATCCATTCTTCTAAAGTCGTTGGAAAATGACCTTGTTGATGGACAATGCTTGCAGCTTTATGCAGGTTTCTTGCGCGGGCATAATAGCCTAATCCAGCCCAATAGGGTGCGACATCATCCCAACTGGCTTGCCCTAAATCATGAACTGTAGGGAAGCGCTCAATAAAACGATCAAAATACTGTAAAACAGTTTTGACCTGAGTTTGTTGCAACATAATTTCAGAGACCCAAACTTTATATGGATCATCTGACACTTGCCAAGGTAAATCATGGCGTCCGTGCACATCGAACCACGTAAGTAAAGCATCTGAAAATGAGAATTGCGACATGTGAGCTGTTCAAAAAGATGAGGCGTTTAGTATAACGAATCCGATGGGTGGGTTGGGTAAAGATTCACTGTTTGCACTTTTGCTATATACATGAAAAAAGGTGCCGAAGCACCTTTTCAGGATTGTATTTTAGATCAGTTTCAACCATTAATTTATTCGGAAATAATGCCCCAACGACTGTCTAGTTTCAGTGGTTGGTTCTTATAACGTGGAATAATATGAATGTGTAAATGTTCACTTGGCTGTTCACCGAAGACATTTCCATCATTAAACGCAATATGAAAGCCTTCTGGATGATGACGTAGTTTCAATTCATTACGTGCAAGTTCAAGCAAAGACTGCAAGCTCTTACGCTCTTTGTCTGTAATTTCAAAAAATGAACTGACATGACGCAAGGGGATAATCACGGTATGACCTTTTGATAAAGGATTCGGCTCGGGCAGAATGACACCGTAATCATTTTTATCAATTACATCGTATTCATCATAATTACAATATGCACATTTTTGATCTGTCATTGCCGTATCCTCTTTTATCTATCGTTCATTATGTTTTGTTTGGAATGAACTACTTTAAATTTCGTGCCAATAAAGCATACATCGCTGCAAAACTTTCTTGTTCTGCTTCAGCGTTATAACCTAAATCTACGCCGTTGGCTTTTGCTCTTTCGTCTGCAAGTGGGTTTGTAAAGCCATGTTTGGCATTTTTATAAATCAACACATTGTGATTTACTTTTGCAGCGGTCATTTCTTCTTTAAACTTTGCAACATCTTCTAAAGACACCATGCTGTCATCTTCGCCATGAAGAACGAGTATTTCAGCTTTGACTTGACCTTCCTGAGCTGGTGCTTTTGGAGATAAGTTGGCATGGAATGTCGCCACTGCTTTTAAATTCGCCCCAGAACGTGCCAAATCTAAAATGACTTTCCCACCATAACAAAAGCCAATTGCAGCCAGTTTATCTGGATTTACCTCAGCTTGTGCGGCCAAAGTCTCTAAACCTGCAGACGCACGAGTCACAATCGTGTCTGGGTGATCAAAAGTTTGCATCATCCATTCATAGGCTTGTTTTGCATCTGTGGTGACTTTTTTGTCACCGTACATATCAATCGCCAATGCTGCATATCCTTGTTCTGCAAGTTCTCTGGCACGTTGCTCAGTATATTCATTACGACCCCACCATTCTGGCGCAACAATGACTCCTGCAACGGGTTGTGTATGTTCAGGTGCAGCGAAATAACCTTTTAAATTTGAACCATCTTCTGCGGTGTACTGAATTTCACGTGTTTGAATTGCGTTGGTCATTGATGAAGTCCTTTTTGTTGAATGAACAAAGATTAAAGCATAAATAATGAGATTTTGATGATCAAAAATAGATAAAAAACATGAGAAATGTGAGAAATTATTATGAAAAGAAAATTTAAAAATGCGATGACATTGATCGCTGAGCACAGCATAAAGCAAATTGAAAAAATAAAAAAAGAAGGGTTAAACCCTTCTTTTTAAGTATCTAAACGATATTTGAAACTTTTGGAAAGTTAAACTTTCCCTCTCGAAATAAAACCGATAATTGCGAGAATCACAGCAACGACCAATAGAATGACAGCAAAGTCTTTAGATAGACCAGCGACGCCTCCAAAACCGAGTAGACTTGCAATTAATGCGATCACCGCAAATATAATAGCCCAACGAAACATAGTTATTCTCCATGTGATTTTTATACGTGTTTAATGTGTACTTCGCTTACTAGTATATGAATAAAATCAAATCAATATGTATTTAAAAAGTGTATAAAAGTTAAGCATTGTATAGATGGTACATAAACAATTTATAATTATTGATGAAAATTAATAACTTAGATATTAACAAATCTTATGTTATTGAAAGTATTTGAGTTTTGAACGCTTGCTTTGTTTCAATCAATTACAACGCTGTTTTCCTTAATTTTAGCTATAATGCCTTTACTTATTTTGATTGCCACTGTAGACCATGAATTTGCCTTTACGTCCCCAATTTTGGAAACACTATTCTCTGGCTGAAATGAGCCAAGCGGAATGGGAGGCATTATGTGATGGATGTGGTATGTGTTGTCTGGTCAAGCTTGAAGATGAAGACACACAAGAAATCTGTTATACCAAAGTGTCTTGTAAATTATTGGATTGTCAAACAGCACAATGTTCCGATTATGAAAATCGCAAGCAACATGTACCAGACTGTATTCAACTGACCTATGAAAATTTACAACAGATTCGATGGTTACCTTCGACCTGTGCTTATCGTCGTTTAAACGAAGGCAAGAAATTACCCACTTGGCATTATTTAAATACAGGCGATCGTGAAAGTGTTATGCATGCACGTAAATCAGCGGCAGGACGTTGTATATCAGAAATACATGTCGATGAAGACAACATTGATGAATATGTTGTGCGCTGGGTAAGGTAAGATAAAAACAATATTGTTCCACATTTAGCAATAATTTGTGTGATAGATACAGCATAATTTGTGGCTAAATTACTTATAATAGCGTTCTGAGGCATCTCAGGTAGGAGATTGTTATGAATAAAAAAAATTGGGTGCTCGCGGGATTGGCGACAGTAACATTAACGTTACAAGCAGGATGTCATTCCGATGAAAGCAGTTTCTCTAAAACGATTCAATCAAAAAGCGAAAATTTAAAACAAAATGGTTCAGAAACTTCAGAACCATTCATTAATCAAAGTTATCGTACTGAAAAAGTTGCAACATTTAATGAGCCTTGGGCGATGGTCGATCTCCCAGATGGACGTTTTATGATTACTGAGCGTAAAGGTGCACTGAAAATATTGAACCCAGATCGCAAAGAAATTGTAAATGTTTCAGGATTACCTCAAGTTTCATACGGCGGACAAGGTGGCTTGGGAGACATTGCCTTACATCCAAACTATACAAACAATCATTGGATCTATTTAAGTTATGCAGAAAGAGGAAAAAATAACTTAGATGGCGCTGTGGTGGTTCGGGCTGAATTGGATTTAACAGATCCTGCAAAACCAACTCTAAAAAACATCAAAAGAGTATGGGAACAGGTTCCTAAAGTTGAAGGTCAAGGGCATTATTCACATCGAATATTGTTTGATGATGAAGCAAAACTTTGGATTAGCTCGGGAGAACGTCAACAATTCACTCCATCACAGGACATGAAATCCAATCTTGGCAAAATTTTACGTTTAAATGACGATGGAACACCTGCATTGGGTAACCCATTTTATGACCAAGGTGGGGTAACGGCTCAAATTTGGTCACTAGGGCATCGAAATCCGCTTGGTATTGCTTTTGATCATAAAAAGCAACTTTGGGATGTTGAAATGGGTCCTAAAGGAGGCGATGAACTAAACCTTGTGGTTAAAGGTGAAAACTATGGTTATCCATTTGTGTCTAATGGCGATCATTATGATGGTAAAGTGATTTCGAATCATGACACGCGTCCTGAGTTTAAAGCGCCAGCAATCACATGGACACCTGTTATTTCCCCATCAAGTTTAATCTTTTACCAAGGCAATGCATTTCCTCAGTGGAAAAATAAAGCGCTCATCAGTGGGTTATCTTCACAATCGATTGTGGTGGTGGATGTAAACCAACAGCCCGTGAAAGAAGTGCAACGCCTCAATATGGGTAAGCGTATTCGTGATATACACCAAACCAAAGACGGAACAATTTGGGTTTTAGAAGATGAAGCGAACGCAAAACTTTTAAAATTCAGTCCTTAATTTTGAAAAGTATGAGCCTTCATGGGCACAATAGTTGATTGAATGATTTAAAAAATCTGATTCGGTTTAACAGGAAAAAAGTTGGTTTTATGCTATTCCATAGTAGACTAGGGAATAGCATTTTACGATTTACATAAGAATATGTCCGACACTCAAATTCCACTTCCTGAACGCATACGTCCACGTGATTTGTCTGAGATTATCGGGCAAGACCATCTTTTAGGTGAGGGCGCACCTTTACGTCAAATGATTGATCAAGGGCATTTGCCTTCAATTATTTTTTGGGGGCCACCTGGCGTAGGTAAAACCACGATTGCCTTGCTTTTAGCTCAAGCAGTTGATCGTCCATTTTTAAGTTTATCTGCGCTCAATACGGGCGTTAAAGAATTACGTGAAATTATTGCTGAAAGTGGTGATCTGATTGTCCCTGTAGTCTTTATTGATGAAATTCACCGGTTTAATAAATCTCAACAGGATGCATTACTGAGTGCTGTAGAGAAGGGTAAAATCACGCTGATAGGTGCAACCACTGAAAATCCTTCATTTGAAGTGAATAATGCATTGTTGTCACGTTGTCAGGTTTATACGCTCAATAGTTTGGGCCATGAAACCATTCAGGATTTATTGGGTCGAGCTTTACGCCAAGATAAATTTTTGCAGGATCGTCATATTCAAATTGAGGAATATGATGCTTTAATTCAATTTGCTGCAGGTGATGCTCGAAAGGCACTCAATCTATTAGATTTAGTTGCAAGCACTTTTGAAGCAGATATAGAAAATATCATCACCAATGCGATTGTAGTAAAAGTCGCTCAACAAAATATTGCACGGTATGACAAATCAGGTGAACAACATTATGATTTGGTTTCAGCATTTATTAAGTCAATTCGCGGCAGTGACCCTGATGCGGCACTCTATTGGATGGCTCGCATGCTGAAAGGTGGGGAAGATCCAGTATTTATCGCCCGTCGTATGCTCATTGCTGCTTCTGAAGATATTGGAAACTCGAATCCCAATGCATTACTTTTGGCAGGTGAATGTTTTAGATCAGTACAAGCCATTGGGATGCCTGAATGTCGCATTATTTTAGGTCAATGTGCTGTGTATTTAGCGACCAGTGCGAAGAGCAACAGTACTTATTTAGCCATCAATAAAGCATTGGAATTGGCCGATAAAACATCAAATCTACCTGTGCCTTTACACTTACGTAATGCACCAACAAAATTGATGAAAGAGCAGGGCTACGGTGTCGATTATTTATATCCACATAATTACCCTGAAAACTTTGTTTTACAAGACTATATGCCACCTGAGTTAAAAGGAACAAAGCTATACGAATCTGCGCGTAATAAGCGCGAAGTTGAGGGTGAGCGTTTACAGCAACGTCGTTGGCAGCAACAACAGCAACAGCAATAATTTTATAACCCGTTTTTATGAATAAAAGGCACTTAAGGTGCCTTTTTCATCTCTAATTTATTGAACAAAAACTTGCTCAGACGCTAATGGTGCTTCCATCATTTGTCGCATTTTCTGCTTAATGTCTTTCTCAACTTTACGAACGTTGCGTGTATTGATGGATTTGAACATTGCACGCAAGGGGATGAATAATTTTTCGCCCATGCCATCTACTAAAACGAACTCAGGTTTATGATTGCGATGTTCGGTATACATAATGCCTGCAATATTCACCTCGGCAAAGACGATATGTAAATCACAGCAAGCATCAAAAAATTCATCCAATGCTTTTAAATGCTTATCTTGAATTTGACCTGTACGGGCTAATTGTTCAAGGGTTAGGCTTTTTTCTTCGGGACCAACGATTTTTTCTGCAATCAATCCAAGACCTTGATCTGTATGAATAAAACCATAAGGCGTTTCAACAGGGAAAGTGAACTGATTTTTTTGATAATTTACTTTACACAATTGCAAATATTGAATTAATTCACGGCGAAAATGGCGATAAATCCCTTGAGCGAATCGTTGCTTCATCTTACTATGGTTTTTAAAGCCACCATGAATACTGACACGTTGCGGATTCATGATTTTGATGATCTTATTTTGATCATCAGGATGTTGATATACAATCTTTGAACACCCCTGCCCAATTAATTTAAGATTTTCAATTTTTAAGTACATAACACGATCTTATTTTTTTTGGATTGCTATTATTTAAATAATACTGTTATTTAAGAAAAAATGAAGAGTTTTTTCTTTAAATTCAAAGCTAAGAGAATGAAATGATTGAATAAATAGGTTGGCAACTATAGTCTCTCTCAGTGAGTAACCAACTCCTATAGTTGCCTGGTATTAAGTTATTCTAATCAAGTTGAATAAATAAGTGAAAGTGATCATTTAAATTAAAATTATTCATAAAAACGATTTATTCAATCAAACTGATAATTTAACGCAAAATTTATGCAAATAATCATCATAAATATGAATAAAATATTCTCATATGATAATTTAAACAGCTTATGTTTTTTGGTGAATTATTCTTTTTTACAACAGAACACTATGATTTTTATATAGATTTATTATGAAAACTTTAAAATATGCTGTGCTATATACCTGTATTTTAGTGACTTCAACTTATGCGAATACAACATCAAAGACATTCGAATCTAAAAGTGCAAATAATGTCCAGTTAGAACATCAGCAGCAGATAAATACCTCCAAAATAATCTATGAACAGCAATTTTCGACATTAAGTACCTTGGGCATAGGTTGGAAAATTCCAGGTAACAATCCAGGTCGTGTTTATATTGATCAGGGTTTTTTATGGATCGATGGGCGTCAAAATGCTTTAATACCAACGTCCTTGATATTGCCGCAATTGATTCAAGACAATAAAAATTATCAAATAGAGCTTGAGTTCACTTTGGCGGATGTGGTGAATGAGAGTCGGTGGGCAGGGCTGATTTATCAAGTGCAGCTCGGGCAAGGGGTAATACCGACTGAATATTATCAATTCACCATTCGTCAAAATACAACACTGCAAAATGGAACTGAATTTGGTCGTCGATTAAAAAATGGGAAATGGCAGGTGGAAACGACGCAGCCTTATCCAGCCCCTGTTCTTGCAAATCAAATCTATACAGCGCGTATTGAAATGGTTGGCAATCGCGTGCAGCACTATTTGAATCAGCAATTGGTGCAAGAAATAGAACTGGCAGATCCAATGACCCAAGCTGAAATTGGGTTTTCAACTGCTGGTGCTTTGATGAAAATTAAAAGTATTAAAGTCAGTGAAATTTTAGAAAAATCAAAACAACAAATGACGCAGAACAATAGCAAAGAAAGTATCAATATTTCTGGTGCTCCGATATTGATCACAAAGGCCGATTCAGTAAAAGGCACGAGTGAACGTTCATCCAGAGCATCATTTTATCAAATAGATCAGTCGCTTCGTTTATTGAATACTGCAGCACAATCTACTGGCTCATTATTGGAGTTAATCAAAACAAAACAACTGCCCAATGTTCTGATTTTAGAAGTTCAAGACATCAAGACTGTAGAAGCGCTAAAACAACATATTGCGCAACAGGATTTTGCTCAGATGATTTTGGTTTCAAAAAAAACAGACGTTTTAGATACAGTGAATTCACAACTGCCTTGGGTGAAAACGGCGCTAGATTTGACGGATCAGCACACGCTAAAATCGAATCCCACCAGCTTGAATCAAGTTATCCGTTTGGCAAATGGGGCATCGACAAAAATCGTCATCTTGCCAAAAACCATGATGACAAAATCAAATATTCGATACATTCAACAACGCCTGATGAATGTTTGGCTAGATGCAGCGTTATTTAAAGAAGATCTTCCAGATATTGCACAAAACTTAACCTTAGGGGCCAATGGAATTTTGACCAAAAACCCTGAAGCGTATGCGCAACTCTTAAAACAATTTCCAAGAGATACCTTACTTCGAAGCCCCTTTATGATTGCGCATCGTGGTGTACCCAGTTTAGAAGATGAGAACACACTTGAAAGTGCAGTGCATGCCATGAAATTGGGTGCAGATTTGGTTGAAAATGACATTCAATTGACCAAAGATTTGAAAATTGTGGTCATGCACGACAATACGATTGACCGAACAACGACCGCAAAAGGGAAGGTCGTGGAAATGACTTGGGCTGAACTCAGTCAATTAAAAAGCAAAAATAAAAACTATAAAATTCCATTATTGTCAGACTATTTTAAGGTATTGAAGCAACATAAAAATGTAGTGCTGATGGTGGAAATGAAGAGCGCCAATCCTGAGCTTATTCGCCTCTTGAAGAAGGAAATAGAACAATACGATGTGTCTGATCAAGTGGTACTGACTTCGTTTAATCATGAACAAATTTTAAGAGCAAAACAGCAGATACCAGAGATTTCTACAGGGATTTTGATTGGGTATTTGCCTAATCATGCCAGTTTGCAAAATAATGTGGCGCAAGTGGTTCAACAGGCACAGCAATATCATTCATCTTATCATCCGCCGTTTCGTAAAGATCTGGTGCGCTTGTTTAGTGCTTCACAGGGTTTTGGAGTGAGTTTTTGGCCTTGGAATCTGAATGATGAAAAATTTAAATCTTTATATTTGGCTGGAATAAGTGGCGTAACGACAGATCATATTCAAAATTATGGAAATTTTGTGCTCAATGCTGATGTTAAATCTTCTTTATCTATTCGTACAGGTCAGGTTTTGAATGTTGAAGTCAATTTAACACGACAAAATGGTGAAAAATTTAAAGATAAACCTACTGAATTTATCGTATTGGAAGGTGCCCCTAAATATTCGCTTGAACATGGACAGCTCAAGTTCTTAGGCAAGGGTACGGCTTATGTCCTAGTAGGATATCGATATGCTATGGATACGCAAAATCGTTATTCAGTGTATTCAGAACCTATTCAAATAAATATCAAATAATTGATTTATAAAATTAATTTATATTGGTATTGATTAGCTATTCTTGTATAGCTTCATTTGTGTCATATGGAAGTTTGGCATCTTTAGGAAATTTTGGGAAAAGCACATAAAGTAAGTGTGGTTTTTTTTGTAAATTCGCGCCTTCAATATAACGCCATTCTTGAGTGTTTAATGTGCGTACTGCAACCATATAAGAAGGAGGCACTGAAATGGCTTTCCCCGATATTTTCATGCTAATCATTTTAGGAATAAAACAAACTTCTTCGTCTCCAGCGAAATATGTATAAGTCGGTGCTTCAGTTTTTATATCTGTAATTTCAATATTTTGATTGGCTAAAAAGCTTTGTGCTAGTTTTAGCACGCTTAAATAGGCTTCTTTACCACCTGAGTATTCGATTAAGGACGGATGCGTTTTAGTCTCAAGTATTGTGTAATCGCCTTTACTCAGTTGTAACATCATCTCTTTTAATTCTGGAGCAATGATGTTGGGATAATCCTCTAAACATTGAAGTTTTTGAGCAAATGTAGTGCTGATCATATACACATTGATCAGCATAAAGAAGGTCAAAGGTTTAAGCATTTTTATCCTCTGTTTTAATTTTTTATTATAAAAAAACCGAGTCTTTTTGGACTCGGTTTTTTGAAGTAACAAGACTTAGATGTCAGAAAGATCTACACCAATACGTGCAGCAACTTCTTCATACGCTTCAACCACACCACCTAAACCTTGGCGGAAGCGATCTTTATCTAATTTTTTCTTGGTATCTTTGTCCCATAGACGGCAACCATCTGGAGAGAATTCATCACCAAGTACGATGCGGTCATGGAACACACCAAATTCAAGTTTGAAGTCGACCAATAACATGTTGCCTTGAGCGAATAGATCTTTAAGCACAACGTTAACTTTTTGAGTCAATTCTTTCATTTGAGCCAACTGTTCAGCAGTCGCCCAACCTAAAGCAATGGCTTGAGATTCGTTCACCATTGGATCGCCAAGCGCATCGTCTTTAAAGAACAATTCAAATGTAGGCGGCGTCAATTCGATACCTTCTTCTACACCTAAACGACGGCATAATGAACCTGCAGCGTAGTTACGCATCACACATTCAACAGGAATCATTTGAAGTTTTTTCACCAACACTTCAGTTGGAGAAAGCAATTTTTCGAAATGAGTCTCGATGCCAGCGGCAGCAAGCTTTTCCATGATAAAGGCGTTAAAGCGGTTATTAACCTTACCCTTCCGATCTAGTTGTTCAATTTTTTCACCATTGAATGCTGATGCATCATCGCGAAAGACTAAAATCAAATGGTCTGCACTATCTGTTTCATAAACGGATTTAGCTTTACCAGTATAGAGCAAGGTTTGTTTTAACATGGTGGAACCTTTTTCAGAAAAAAATGCCTAGAACGACTAGGCTGGCCAGTTTTGATAAATCTGGGTTAACAACTCTGCAGCTTTTTGTTTATCTGCGAAGTTATTCTTTGCATCAAACACAGCAAGGGTATTTGTTGAACCTGTAGTAGACAGTTTTAAGACGTAATTCTGACCATCGACTTTAATCGTTACTTCTGGCGAGTTTTTCCCTTTCGCAACGACATTAAGATTCAAACTACTTAGTGTTGCGGTGGTGTACTGCCAAATTGTATCAGAGTTCCCTTCAACTTTGATCAATGGATTACCATTTCCATCGGTCAAAAGTTGTGGTCTGCCCACTTCAACAGTTGCTGTTTCAGATAATTGAGTATTGGATTGCGTAACATTTGGGCGTGGCAATTCAAAACGGTTACCACGTTGATTTTCATATGTCGGCGCATTTTCAATGGCAAGAGGGTCTACCACTGGAGATGGATACAATGGCGTTTCAGGTCTAACCATTGCGCCTTCAGGATACTTTAGTGGCTCGTGTGAAGTCGTTTTCTTGATATAGTCTAAGGATCCGTTGTTAATACTTAGCTTACTACAACCTACTAAACTTAAAGCTGAAAGGACAAGTGTTAAACCTAAACGTAATTGCATATTTAAAAGCTCTTATTGAATGATACCCACTGCTTTTAGATCTTCTCGCAGTTGAGCACGATATTGTTCTGCTAAAGGCGTTAATGGAAGACGAATCCCTGTTCCGATTAAGCCCATCTCATGTAATGCCCATTTCACTGGGATTGGATTTGATTCACAAAATAGCACATTGTGAAGAACCGCAACTTTATCATTCAGTTCTTCAGCGCGTGTAGCATCACCTGCAATGGCAGCTGCACAGACTTCACTCATTTGTTTTGGCGCAACGTTTGCAGTCACAGAAATGTTACCCAAAGCACCATGCGCCATCAGTTGGTAAGCTGTAGCATCATCGCCTGAATAAACCGTCATTGATTTGCCTTTTAAGCCTTCAATGAGTTCAGCACCACGTGCTACGTCGCCTGTCGCGTCTTTGATACCCACAATTTGCGGAATATCTGCTAGGCGAATGACTGTTTCGTTGTGCATGTCGACGCCTGTACGACCAGGCACATTATAGAGAATTTGAGGTAAATCAACAGCTTCAGCAATTGCTTTATAATGTTGATATAAGCCTTCTTGCGTTGGTTTATTGTAATAAGGAGTCACTAAAAGTGCAGCATCCGCACCAATTTCTTTGGCTTCTTTGGTCAGTTCAATTGCTTCGTGAGTTGAATTTGCACCAGTACCAGCAATAATAGGGATACGTTTGTTGGCAACACGAATGATTTCTTTGATCACTTGCGTGTGTTCAGCCATGCTTAAAGTCGATGCTTCACCAGTTGTACCAACTGCAACAATGCTGTTTGTACCTTGAGCAATATGCCATTCAACAAGCTTTTCGAGACCCTTCCAATCTACAGTTCCATCTTCAAACATTGGAGTGACGATTGCGACAATTGAGCCTTGAATGGTCTGTGCTTGCGTAGTCATTTTAAAAAAATATCCTATATTTCCATCCAAATAAAAATTGAAACATCTCGTGTTTGGACGGGTTTGTATTTTGATTTAAAACATTTCCAAATATGGTAAAACCGTCTTGGATAATGCTTATGCAAATTATGACTGAAGCTGACATGAAGAACAATATGCTTTAGTCAAAGTGAAAAAAAAGTTTAGTTAAAACAAGTAACTTTTTTTTATTTGTTGCCAAGTGAATGAAGAATATTAAATTTTTCACACAATATTTGGCAAAAGTATGAATATAGCCTTGAATTGTACAGAAGAATAGATCGTTGCCCAAATCCTGAACAACAAAATATCTACTATTTTTATCTTTATACATTAAAACAATGCATTTTAAGACTAAAAAAAACTTATAAAAGAGTTTTAATGTATATTTTTTTAGTAAAAAGATGATTTTAAAATAAGAAAAAAGCTCTGACTTAGAGGAATAAAATATGAATATCATCAATCAATTTTATCATTTGATCTAATTAAACATTGTGCACATTCAACAACGCTCCAAAAACTTAAAAATTCAACAAATTTACTGATTGTTTTTAGGACTATATTGTTGAAATTATTCAAGCATGAGTCTGCTAGCATTTGTCTATAAATGATCAATCTTCTAGCACTTATTGATTACTTTAACTCAACCTTGATCCCTACATAATCTATGACTAATTTTATTCTGATTATTTAAAAGGAAGTTTGAATGGATCAATCAGGGAATAAACATGCAATTATTACGGTAGGCATCTGCTTTCTCATTGCAGTGATTGAGGGGATGGATATTCAAGCTGCGGGTATTGCTGCCGCGGGTATTCGTGAATATTTTGGTTTAGATAGTTCTCAATTGGGGATTTTTTTTAGCACTGGAATTTTAGGTCTACTTCCTGGTGCATTGGTAGGTGGCAGAATTGCAGACCGAATTGGTCGTAAGGCGGTTCTCATTTGGTCGGTTGCGATTTTTGCGATATTTACTTTATGTACAGTTTGGGTGAATAGTTTTAATACCTTACTTGTGGTGCGTTTCTTAGCCGGAGCAGGTCTTGGTGCAGCGATGCCGATATTAATTACCTTGGCATCTGAAGCTGTCTCCGTTGAAAAACGTGGTCGAGCAGTTGGCCTTATGTACTGCGGTATGCCTGTTGGCGCTGCTATTCTATCTTTGGTTGCAAGTACTGAATTTGGTGCGAATTGGAAAAATATTTTCTATTTAGGTGGTTTGCTGCCGATTATTGTGATCCCTGTGATGGTTTGGTTATTGCCTGAATCTAAAGAATATTTAAAAGCAAAATCAGAAGTTAAGACTGATGGTGCGGTCGCTAGTGTTTCGCAAGGTTCATTCAAAGATTTGTTCAATTCGAAAAACTTGCTGCAAACCCTATTTATTTGGGTGAGTTACTTCTTCACATTGATGGTGGTTTACATCATGTTGAGCTGGTTACCTTCTTTATTTACAGAGCTGGGCTTTACACGTAAGGAAGGTGCAACAGCACAGTTTTATTTCATGCTCAGTGCGGCTGTTGGAACAATAATCCTAGGCATGTTAACTGACCGCTGGAAAAAGGCATACGTTATTATTTTAATGTATGGTGGAATTCTTTCTGGTTTATTGGCATTGAATGCAGCAGATTCATTAACACAAATGTATTTAGCTTCAGCACTGGTTGGCGCATTTGTGATTGGTTGCCAAGGGGTATTATATGCCTTTGGTGGTATTGTTTATCCAACTGAAGTGCGAGGTACGGGCGTTGGTGTGGCGTCGGCTGTTGGTCGTATAGGTGCGATGTTAGGACCTACAATTGCGGGAAGTCTTTTAACTGCTGGCTTTGGTGCAGCAGGTGTGATTTCAGCAGCGATTCCATGTATTGTGATTTCTGCAGTGTTCATGTTGTTATTAATTCGCCGTATTTAATCTTAAAACCTTTGGTTTAGTCTTTAAATGCCCACATAAATTGTGGGCTTTTGTTTTTTATGCATTTCGATTTTATTTTGAGGCATTGTAGTTATAGACTTGATGTGTAATATACAAAGTCATTGATAAAAAGATGATAAAGGATGACTGACGATGCGATTTGAACATAGCGCGCTAATCGTGGTGGATGTACAAAATGGGTTTACCCCAGGTGGGAATTTAGCAGTTGCACATGCCGATGAAATTATTCCGAAAATTAATGAATTGGCACAGTTCTTTGACAATATTGTGATTACCCAAGATTGGCATCCAGCAGATCACATCTCTTTCGCAGATAATCATGCAGGCAAAAAACCGTTTGATACCATTCAACTGGATTATGGTACGCAGGTGCTTTGGCCATCTCACTGTGTCCAAGACACAGAGGATGCAGCATTGCATCCAGATCTAAAGCTTCCTACTGCGCAGCTGATTATTCGTAAAGGTTTCCATCAACACATAGACAGCTATTCCGCTTTCTTAGAAGCAGATCATAAAACATCAACAGGGCTGGCAGGGTACTTAAAAGAGCGTGGCATTCAGACGGTTTATGTCGTGGGTATTGCTACAGATTTTTGTGTGGCTTGGACAGCGATTGATGCGGCAAACTTAGGTTTTGAAAGTTATGTGATTGCAGATGCGACCAAGGGCATTGATCTTCAAGGTTCGCTACAGCATGCTTGGCAAGAGATGTTGTCGAAGGGCGTGAAGAAGATTTATAGCAAAGATCTAGTTGCATAATCTCTCGGATTGGATGGAAGTCATATAGCCTTCCATTTTCTTAGCCTAAATCCAATATTTAAAAATTTTCATGGAAGAAGTCTATGGCCGCATTTTTGCGATTCACGAAATTTATTCAGAAAACCTTTGCTTTATGGGTGGTCCTTTTTGCAGGCATTGCACTTTGGATTCCTGAGGCATTTGTTTGGCTGAAACCTTACATTACTTGGATGTTAGGTATTGTCATGCTTGGGATGGGAATGACCATGACCTTGGATGACTTTAAAGGTGTTTTGCAAAGTCCGAAAGCCGTCATCATTGGTGTAGTCGCACAGTTCGTGGTGATGCCCGCTTTGGCATATGCTTTGTGTAAATTATTTAATTTGGCACCTGAAATTGCCATAGGGGTGATTCTGGTGGGATGCTGCCCAGGAGGAACAGCGTCAAATGTCATCACATATATGGCGAAAGGCAATACTGCATTATCGGTGGCATGTACTTCTGTTTCGACTTTGCTTGCACCCTTACTGACACCTGCTATTTTTTATCTTCTAGCCAGTCAATGGTTGGAAATAGATGCAGGTTCAATGTTTATCTCGATTCTTCAAGTGGTGCTCGTTCCTATTGTTCTTGGTTTGATGATTCGTGCGTTGTTTAAGCAGAAAGTCGAACAATACATACAGGTCATGCCCTTGGTCTCAGTGATTGCTATTGTGGCGATTGTGGCGGCGATTATTGGGGCAAGTAAGGCTTCCATTTTACAATCAGGCCTCATGATATTAGGCATAGTCATATTGCATAATGGTTTTGGCTACTTGCTAGGATTTTGGGCGAGTCGCTTGTTTAAATTAAGTTACCCTGACAGTAAAGCCGTTGCCATTGAAGTCGGTATGCAAAATTCAGGTTTAGGCGTGGCACTGGCCGCTGTACATTTTGCAGCATCACCAATAACCGCTGTACCTAGTGCAATCTTTAGCTTGTGGCACAATATTTCGGGTCCCGCTTTGGCAACTTATTGGGCATCAAAGGCCGATAAATTGGAGAAAGACAATAAATAATCTTATTCGGCTGAAAGTATGTAATTGAGAGAAGAGCGCATAAAGGCGCTCTTTTTTATTTTAAAATTGTGAAAAAAGATTATTTTTAACGCAAGATCCCTTATTTATTCATCATAAAAGCATCAAGAATAGTGATGCCGAATGAACTTGGGAAAAAAGACAACATGGTTTACGTTGATAATATGCGCGTGTCACATCGAGGCAAAGAGTGGTGTCATCTGATGGCAGATGGTCTGGATGAATTACATGCCTTTGCCAAAAGATGAATATTGATCCGCGCTTATTTCATCGTACTGCATCTTATCCGCATTATGATGTGACAGTGCAAATGCGTGAACTGATCTTGCAATTTGGTGCAGTACAGGCAGATCGTAAAACTATTATTGCGTGTGGCAAAAAATTAAAAGCCGAGCTTTTGGCGTTAGAATTTCAGCATCAAAAAGTGCGTTAATCTTCATGTAAATCGAGTGCTTTTAAAAATTCATCTTCGGTCCAGACTTCAAATCCATGTTGTTTCAGTAAGGCTGAGGTTACGCCATTGCCTTGAATTTTCTGTCCTGTAAATGTGCCGTCATAAATCAAACTTGCCCCACAAGAAGGACTGTTGGCTTTTAAAATCACATGGGTAACGTGATGTGCCTTTGCCCATTCTAAAGCTTGATGAGCACCGTAAAGAAATGCTTGGGTGACATCCTCTCCAATGCTATTCAAGACTTTTGCTTGTCCTTGTAACACATCGAATCCATCACCGCCGACGATTTCAGCAGGCAGTCGTGGGGTAGAGAGACCACCAGCCACTTCAGGGCAAATCACAACGGCTTGTTCAGTTTTAATCAACGCTTTGAGTTTACTATGCAAACAGTGCTTGCCATCGTAGCGAACGGGATGCCCGACCAAACAGGCGCTGATTAGAAATTTCATAAGATTAAAATCATGGATGAGCGTTCAATTATAAATGCAGTTGCTTACGATAGCGCCATAAAGTGGTTCGACTGATGCCCAAAGCTTTCGCAGTTTGATTCATATTGTAATTGTGCTTAATGAGCATCTTTTCTAAAGTCACCGCATTGATCGGTTGTTGAGATTTGAGGGTGTCATTGGAAGTCTGATTTTGAAAATGGTGATATTGCGTATGACTAATTTCATCTGGTAAATCATATACATCAATTTCAGGTTTGCCATTGGCCATAGTCAGCGCATACAACAAGGTATTTTTCAGTTCACGCACATTTCCAGGCCAGTCATAACTCATCAGAATATCCATGGCTTGTTCGGTGATTTTTGGGGTGACATCAAAATACGGATCTTGTTCTTTTAGAATCGCATCTGCAATAAACGGAATATCGACTTTACGCTCACGTAAAGGGGGAATAAAAATAGGAATCACACGTAAACGATAGAGCAAATCTTGACGGAAATGTCCCAGTCTCGCTTCTTCGCGTAAGGCACGATGGGTCGCAGTAATAATGCGAACATCCGATTTAATCGATTTTTCACCGCCCAACTGTGTGAACTCGCCTGACTCTAAAATGCGCAGAAGTTTAGCTTGTAGTTCTAAAGGAATTTCCGCAATTTCATCTAAAAATAGCGTACCGCCCGCAGCACGTTCAAAAACACCTTTATGTTCACGAATTGCACCTGTAAATGCACCTTTGACATGTCCGAACAATTCGCTTTCTAGAATATTGGCATTTAAAGCTGCGCAATTGATAGCAATAAACACTTGGTTTTTACGATGGCTATAGTCATGAATAGCACGTGCAACCAATTCTTTGCCACTGCCTGATTCGCCACGAACCAATACAGGAAACTCGGTCATTGCCACTTTTTCAATGATGGAAAACATGTGATGCATTTCTGGTGAACGGCTATGAAAGCACTCACTCAGTTGCTTTTGAACGGTCGCTGAGTGTAGAGAATGATCAGAATGTTGCATGAGCGAGACAATATATGAAACCAATGAAACGTATTATGAAACAAAACTGAAACATTGGAAAACAACGTTATTGTATTTTTTAATTCAAGTTATTGAATAGTATACATATAAAAATAATATTAAAAGTTGGCACTGTCCTTGCAAATATGGAATATGATCTTATTTGTTAGAGAATTTGAATGATCTTCCAGCAATTCTTCGAAAAGCAAAGTTCGACTTATACCTACTTAATTGCATGTGAGCAAAGTCGTGAAGCGGTATTGATTGATCCAGTCGTTTCTGAAATCGAAAAATATGCAGAAGTATTGCAGTCGCAAAATTTAGTGTTGTCTTATAGCTTAGACACGCATGTCCATGCAGATCACGTTACTGCTGCAAATTCACTTCGAAGCAAATTTGGCTGTAAAACCGTGATTCATCGTCATTCTGGTGTGGCATGTGCAGATATTTATATTACTGACCGTAGTGCGATTCGAATTGGACAAATTTTGATTGAGGCACGTTACACCCCAGGTCATACCCGAGCTTGTACCAGTTATGTGACTGAAGGTATGGTCTTTACAGGCGATGCATTACTGATTGATGGCTGTGGTCGAACAGATTTTCAGGAAGGAGATGCAGCCACATTATATGACAGTATTCATCAACAAATTTTTACTTTGCCCGATGAGACCGTGATCTATCCTGGACATGACTATCGTGGTCGATTCAGCACCACTGTGCAACACGAGCGTTTGCACAATTCACGTTTAGGACAAGGACGTTCCAAGGCTGAATTTATCGACATTATGGCAAATTTGAATTTGCCTTATCCAGAAAAAATTGATGTTGCATTACCTGCCAATCAAGCATGCGGGCAATCCTAAGACCCTGTTCATATCACTGATTTTCTATTGTCCATTTTGTAATGGCATGTGAACAGAATGAATCAAATGATGGGAATTCCCCATTACATCAGTTGAATTAGACCCATCACAATTGGATTAAAAGTCTGAGGTGATGAGGTCATCATTAAATATTAGGCAGTTAACATGAAAAAGTTTAGTGTAGTCATTGTCGGTGGCGGAGCTGCAGGACTTTCTACAGCATCCAGTTTATTGGCTCGTCAACCTAGTCTCGATATTGCAGTAATTGATCCTGCGGAATCACATTATTATCAGCCTGGATGGACCATGGTCGGTGGGGGTATTTTTACTCCAGAGCAAACCAAACGCCGTATGCAAGATGTCATGCCTGCAAAAGTGCATTGGATTCAGGAAGCTGTTGTGGGATTTGAACCAGAACAAAATCAAGTGATTTTAAAAGATCAAAGTAAGATTCGCTATGATGTTTTGGTGGTTTGCCCAGGTTTACAACTCAACTGGAAAGGCATAGAAGGGCTTGAAGAAACCTTAGGTAAAAATGGGGTGACTTCAAATTACCGTTACGATCTTGCTCCATATACCTGGCAATTGGTCAGTCAGTTGAAAAAAGGTAAAGCGATCTTCACTCAGCCACCCATGCCAATTAAATGTGCAGGTGCGCCACAAAAAGCGATGTACTTGTCTTCAGATCATTGGCAAAAACAATGTCATTTGAAAGACATTCAGGTTGAATTCTTTAATGCAGGTGGTGTGTTATTTGGAGTGCAAGCCTATGTTCCAGCATTGATGGAATATGTACAGAAATATGACATCAACCTGCATTTCAGCCATCGTTTGGTCAAAATTGATGGTGAACGTAAACATGCTTGGTTTGAAGTCACCATTGGTGATGAAAAAAATATCATTGAAACTGAATTCGACATGATTCATGTGGTGCCACCACAACATGCTCCTGACTTTATTCGCTCAAGCCCATTGGTGGATGCTGCAGGTTGGGTTGATGTCAATCCTAAAACTTTGCAACATCAGAAGCCACAATACGCCAACATTTTTGCGTTGGGTGATGTCACCAATACCACCAATGCTAAAACAGCTGCAGCAGTTCGTAAACAAGCCCCCATTGTTGCCGTCAATGTTCTGCAATACCTTAAAGGAAGTCAGCAATTTGCACATTACGATGGCTATGGTTCATGTCCACTGACAGTTGAACGGGGCAAAGTGGTTTTGGCCGAATTTAACTATGGTGGTGTACTCAATCCAAGCTTCCCGAAATGGTTATTGGATGGTCAACGTCCAACTGCTTTTGCATGGTTATTAAAAGCCCGAATCATTCCTTATGTTTATTGGAATGGCATGCTCAAAGGTCATGAATGGATGGTCAAACCTAGCTTAGCAAACCAGTAATTTCCACACACTAAAACTCCCATTTTTATTGATTTAAAAAATGGGTAGGGTGCTTATTGTCTGTAATAAGCCTGATCCGATGAATACAGGTGAAATAACATCATGTGGTTACTCATTTTAGAAGGCTTAGCCATTGGTTGCCTATTGGGGCTGACAGGTGCTGGTGGTGGCATTTTGGCTGTGCCTGCACTCATGGCAAGCCAAGGTTGGTCTGTTGCTCAAGCAGCACCAGTCGGGTTGCTCGCCATTACATTTTCAGCATTTGTGGGAACGATTCAAGGTTTTCTACAAAAGATTGTCCGATACCGTGCGGCACTTTGGATTGCTGTGATCAGTGTTCCATTTGCACATTTTGGTGTTTCACTCAGTCATATCATTTCACCCATTTGGCTGACCTTGGGGTTTAGTGGGGTGATGCTGATTGTGGCGTATCGGATTTTTTTCAACCATGTTCATGATGTGGCAAATCCGCCTTGTAAAGTGAATCAAAACACGGGGCGCTTCATGTGGAATCTAAAAACGGCATCCATTTTGGGTGCTTTGGGTATGGTGGCAGGACTTTTGACAGGGCTTTTGGGGGTAGGTGGTGGTTTTGCGATCGTGCCAGCACTACGTAAAGTCACAAATTTAGATATGCGGAGCATTGTGGCAACATCGCTGATGATCATCTTTTTAATTGGTGGCGTTAGCATTGCAATGCATATGCTTGAAGGATATCAATATCCAATTTCTGTGACCATAGGATTCGTGATGGCTTGTGTTATTGGGATGGTTCTGGGTAGATCACTAAGCTGTTTTATTTCTGTGTACGCTGTTCAACGCATTTTTGCGATGACTGTTATGAGCGTGGCATTTTATTTGGTGTTATCGGTATGGTGACAGGTCAAAATGTATGAATCAAAAAGCCGATTTTTAAATCGGCTTTTTGATTAGGTTTGATTATATGATTTCACTAGGTATATCTTTATTACTCTCATACAACATATGTACGAGAGTAATAAAGTTTCATACTCAGCTTTATCTTTTCTTCCACTTTTACTTTCCATCGAGTAATAAAGTTTCATACTGAAATGAAACTTTAGTTTTTTTTGAATCTATTCTCATATCAATGATGCTAGAAAGTCAGTGTAAGCTTTCAGTTTTTCAATATCTTGAAGTATTTGGTTTTTTCTTCCTAATATTTCAGTTCTTAATTCTGGAAAGTCTATAAGTGCTTGTTCAGAAGCTTTGATTTGATTTTCGTAAATTTTTTGATTTTCTTTTAATTCTTTAGTTTTTAGTTCAAGTTTTTCTGAATCATGTTTCACGATATGATTTTCAAATTGCTTTCTAAAGGCGTTCATACTTTCTGTCTCGACAAATGTTGAAAGTCTTGAGTTGTCAGGATGAATATGTTTGGCCAAGTGTCCTTGTCGGACCATTTTTCTCAGAAGTCTATAAAGCTGCTGTTTGTTGATTTGATGCTTCTCATCTTTTGAAAGATTCAAGTTGTTCCAAATTTTGTTTGATGTCCATCCATTAATTTGATTGCGGGATAAAAGTAAAAGAAAATATTTAAAGATAGGGGAAGCAATTTGTTTCATGATGAAAGACTAGAAAACTTAAAAAGAGGATTATAGTCCGTGGATATATAGTCCTCAAATAGTGATAGTTCTGTTTTTTAAGCATTTGAATGTTTATGTCAGAACTTACTATTCAATTTGGGCAACTTGTTCGTAAATATCGAAAAGAACGAAACATGTCACAAGAGCAATTGGCATTGCTCTGTAATATGGATCGTAGTTATTTAGGACGGATTGAAAGGGGAGAGGTGAATCCTACTTTAGAAAAAATCTTTCAACTAGCTGATAGTTTAAAAATACCAGCTAGGAGTCTGATTCCTTAGTTATAGGTACTAAAGTTGCTTTGTTAATATCATAAATATATTCAGTAATCGTACCATTTTTCAAATGTTTAATGATTTCTTCAATAATTTCTAGAGGTACTAAAAACCATTCTTTCGGTTTCACAGGTTTACCAAATCTATCTTCAATATTGATATCTAACTGAGCAGATTGTAAAACTTTGTGAATCAATTTTTCTAATTTATGAGGTACAACATTTTCTGGTAATGCATAGCTAGCAACTAGTTCTACATCTGCGAGCAGATAAGTAGGATCATTTTTAGCATCAGTGATGCGTTTATTCACTTTACTAGTAGTTACGCCAATTTTATGAATAACTTGTTTATGTTCTTTAATAAAAGAGTTGCTCGATAAGCTACGAAGTACGTAAATAGTACCACTTTGTATTTCAATCTCATTTTCTAACTTAGGTAAGTTTTCTTCAACGAATAAAGGGCCTGTATTATTTGTAATTAGTACACGTCTACCAGCTTCATCTTTATATAAAGATTTAGTTAACGAGCGCATTAAAATATTGCTCTCTGTGCCATTTGAATAGATTAAGCGTGTTCTTGCATCAAGATGGCCATCTGATGTTTCAAAATATTCCGATATTTCTGCAATAAACACTAATTGTCCATTGAGTATGAACCAATCATTTTTCTCTAAAACATTATTTTTCCCATAGCGCTTAGTGTATCGAATACCAGTTTCTAACTCGCTTTGGATTTGATTAAATAATGGTTCAAATACTCCAAAATCTTCACATACTTTTTGTCTACCAACTAATTCAGCTTCTTTACGTTCTTCTTGAGTCCGTACATTTTTTAGAATAAGAATATTTTCTTCATCTTCCAATTCAATCCCTAATTCAGCGAGTAAATCATCCTCTGCTAAACTTGCTACATCTGAATTTTCATTATCAGAATCAGACAACAAGCTGTATTGATCAAAATCAGCTAACAGCTTTTTTGCTTCATCAGATTGTTTGAGTTGAGCCAATCTCACAGCATACATACGTTCAAAAATATCCGTCTCAGCAGTATTAGATGGCACTCTTTTATGCTCTTCATAGAAATGAATGATTTCTTCAAAGCCAGAGATTAAACGTTCTTCTTTAGCTGTATAGGTCACTGACTTAACTGGTGCTAGATCAATTCCCAACTCTGACAATAACTCGTCATCAGAAAAATCAGCCATAAATTTACCTTGTTTAACCTAAGAGATTGAATTTATCTAAGAATAGAACAACAGATTTCATTTCAGAATTCTGTTTGATTTTATCTAATCGAGATGCACATAATTTTTCAAAAATATCTGCATCAGCATGATGTGATGGAATTCGCTGATGGGTTTCAAAGAAGTGATTAATTTCTTCAAACCCAGAAATCAAACGTTCCTGTAAAGGCGTTAAGACTTTTGGCGATTTTAACTCAAGTTGAATTTCAAGTTCATCTAGAATTTGATCATCTGTCAGTCGTTCCATCACTGATTCTCCTAATTAAGAACTCGCTTTCGCTTTTTCTTGTGCCTTGAATCGAGCAAAGGCTGCAACACCTTCAGCCATACGTTTTTCCCACGCATCTTGAGAGTTAATATCTGGCAAACGACCTCGCTCTTTTTTAAACTGCACAGCTCGAATTGCTAATTCTTTTGCCTCTTCAGGGCTTAGGTTGATACGCTTAGCCGAAATATGTGCTTGAACTTGTCTTAGTGTTGCTTCATCCATTGCTTTAGAAAGGACGGCATACGCTGATTCGAATGGATTGATGTGATCAATCAAATCAATATCCAAATCACGTACATTCATAAAACGTTTAACACCCTGAATAAACGCTATGTTCGATTCAGGTTTATCATCTGGATTTCCAGTTCCGCTAGGGCCAGCTGTTGTGCCTCCAAGCGTTTGTTGGGCTTGTTCAAGCTCTTTTTTCGCTTGCTGGATCAAGTTAAATGCTGCAATGGCATGTTGACGTACGGCTTCTTGATCTTCAGGCTCTAATTCTGGATATTTTTCCTGAACAATTTTACCCAGCGCTAACTGCGTTAATTCTTCAGGTACGACATTTTCTTGGTCAAAGAGGCCACGTTCAATAGCAGATTTATTTTGAACAAAAGCCGTAATAATTTCGTTTAAATCTTCTTTACAAATACGATTAGCTTCTTCAGATTCTGGTTTTTTTAGGTCATTAATTTCGACATGGACTTGTCCTGTCTTACCATTAATACCAACGTTTGTTTTACCTTTTTGATAACCATCTTTGCCATAATCAAAGCCATCTAATGCACCCTGATCTTTAGGCGTAAATTCAAAACGAGGCGCTAACACTTGCTCCATTAACAAACTTGCAGCAATGGCTTTCAGCATATCGTTTACAGCTTCGACAACGAGTTTTTCAGATGCATCAGGCTCAGCAATTAAATTGGTAAATTTGGCACGGTGTTTACCTTCAGCATCTCGAGTAGCACGACCAATAATTTGTACAATCTCAGTTAAGCTACTACGGTAACCAATCGTTAAAGCATGCTCACACCAAATCCAGTCAAAGCCCTCTTTCGCCATACCTAAGGCAATAATGATATCGACATGATCACGGTTAAAGCGTTGTTTTGGATCTTTTAGTGCTGTCAGTACTTTAGAGCGTTTTGCTGCATCACTATCATCTACAAGGTCAGCAACTTTTAAAATGCGCTTATTGCCCATCTCTGTTGTGATTTCGATTAGATGGAAACCTGTTTCTTCATCAACCCCTTTCCAAGTCCCCATTGCATCCATAATGTGTTCAACTTCGATATGCTTACCCATTTGGGTGCTTTCACGAGAATTGACATTTGGAATATGAATAATAGTTTTAAGCGTAGGATCTAAAACTTTCATAACAGCATCAGTGTATTTCCCTGTATAGAAAAAATACCCAATATCTAAGGCTTTTAAATAGGTATAGCCATTCAGTTGTTCGTAGTACGTATAGGTAACTGTCTCAAACTTATTTTCATCGGTTGGCGATAAAACCGCTTCAGAATCTCCACGGAAGTATGAACCTGTCATCGCTACGATATGCGCTTTATCTCGCTCCATAAACTGACTGAGTTGAGCACCCAGTTTATTATCTGGATTACTACTTACATGATGGAATTCATCAATTGCAATTAATCGATTATCAAATGCTTCTACACCAAGCTCTTCCACAGCAAAGCGGAAAGTTGCATGCGTACACACTAATACTTTGTCTTCACTTGCTAAAAATTCACCAACTGCTTTTACTTTAGACTTTGCAACTTTTTCATCATCAGCATTGGGTACATTACAGAGGTTCCAATGGGGTTTTACTTTCCAATCTGCCCAGAAACCATGCTTTGTTAATTCTTCATCAGCAAAGCTACTGCCAATAGAGCGTTCAGGCACCACAATTAGTGCTTGCTGAATCCCTTGATTAGCTAATTTATCTAAAGCAACAAACATCAATGCACGTGATTTACCTGATGCTGGCGGTGATTTAATTAGTAGGTATTGTTCACCACGTTTATCATAAGCACGTTCCTGCATTGGGCGCATGCCGAGTTCATTCGCTTTATTTGATGCTCCTGTACAAGCTATTTTAATGGAAACAGCAGGGACAGTTCGTTGATTAGTTGGATTTTCTGAAGTTGTCATGCTTTTTTCTTCCCAGCTTGTTTTGAAGTCATTTCTGTATACATTGAAAATAGTTTTTCTAGGCGCTCTGTATCATTTTTAAAGCGACGACCAATATAGATACGCTCTAGCACCTCATCATTTTCTTCATGTGCTTGGCGTAAGTTTTCTGGCATTTTTTCTGGATCATAAAGATCTGCAATCGTTGCAGGGAAATGCGCTTCACGAGCTAATAAAATATTTTCAGCACAGCGAGTTAAATCAGCTTTATTTTTTTCTGTAAGACTTGGAACTGGAAAAGTGTTCCAAGCTAATGTAGGTGTAAAACGAAAATCAGTACGCATACGAATACATACTGCACCTACCCATACTTGCATAATTTTTGATGTAATAATCGCCATATTCCAAAGTGGTGCATCATTAGCTACACAAGCTGTATTTAATACAATCTTTTCTGGACTTAATATATCAACAGGCAAATACTCTCTATTTTCAGAACTCGTCACAGGAACACATAAAGCTGATTTATTAGCTGTTGGCTTAGTTTCCTCAAATGAAAAAGCTCTCTCTGCGGCTTTTCTTGTAGATTCTTTTGAACTAGCTAACCTAATTTTTTTAACAGCTTCAATTCTTGAATATATTTCAGCATTCTCAGTTGCTTCATCCAAATTGGACTTATCAATCCATATACAATATCGTTGAAGACCTCTTATTAATTCTGCGGATCCATAACACTGCTTTATAATTTTTCTTTGCAAGCCTTTGTCTAAATTTAGATTTTGCAATTCGTTTAAAGTGAGTAATAAGTTGCCACCATCAACTGGTTTATTTCCTGCAATCATTTCTGTTAGATCTGAGATTGGTTTAGATCTTTTTTCAATAATAATATTTTCACCCTCAACCAAGTAGGCGTTAATATTATTAACAGTTTTTTCAAGAATCTCGTTTTCACTAGAAGTAGTAAATATGCGTTTTTTCGTACTACTCTGTTTAGATAACCCAACTATTATTACTGTTACCCCTGCATTATGTGCAGCTAAATTTGCCCATGAAAAACTAGTATAAGCAAATTCAATATTAATTTTCCTCGCAAAAATTGATGGCCACAATATTGCTACTTGCTGCCCTTGACAAATAGAGTTAGTAGCTACTAAAGCTGACTTAGCATCTGTATTTTCAGAAATATATAGAGCCGCTTTGAAAAACCATCCTGAGACATAATCTAAAGACTTCCAAACATTAGTTTCTTTTCTAAATAATTTTTCTAGATCAGCTTTTTGTTCGTCAGTTTGCCAAGTAGATCCTAGATAGGGAGGATTACCACAAATATAGGTTTCCCCACCTTCATTTTCAAAGTCAATTTCAGTCTGTACTAACGGTGTCTCAAATAAATCATCCGCAACAACTTTCACCGCATTACCTGTTGGCGGACAAATACTTAACCAATCCAAACGTAACGCATTACCACAAATAATCCAATTCTCTTTAGAAAGTGGTAAAACTGTTTGCAATGCTTCAATCTGACCACAGTACTGAACATTCGATTGATACTCAGCGATCACCAAGGCTAAACGTGCAATTTCAGCAGGGAAACTATTGATCTCAATACCACGGAAATTCGTCAGTGGAATGTCTGTTGCACGACCTTTTTCATTGCGTAGCTCATTAATTTTAGCCTCAATTTTGCGTAGCTCTTTATACGCAATAACAAGGAAATTTCCCGAACCACATGCAGGGTCAAACACACGAATACGTGCAATACGTTTACGTAAATTGAACAACTTCAAAGGACTTTCCTTTGATGCTTCTAATTGCTCGTTTAAATCATCTAAGAATAGAGGGTTTAATACCTTTAAGATGTTTGGAACACTAGTATAGTGCATCCCTAATGAACCACGTTCATCATCATTGGTGACTGCTTGAATCATTGATCCAAAAATATCTGGATTAATTTTTTGCCAATTCAGCTCACCTGCATGTAACAAGTAAGTACGAGCTATCTTAGAGAATTTAGGCACCTCAGTACTGCCCGAGAATAAGCCACCATTTACATAAGGGAATCTTTTTGCCCATACAGGAAGTTTAGTCTCTGCACGCTTTGAATCTTCTATATTCATTGCATGAAATAATGTACTAATCACTTCATGGGTATTGCTGGAATCACGTTCTGACATATCTGAAATTGTCTTCGTAAAGATTCCAGTGGGCTTAAATATTTCTGTATCCTCAGCAAAGAAACAAAAAATTAAACGTGCCATGAAATGGTTCATGTCTTGACGACGTTCTTCAGTGGCCCAATCTGGGTTCTCTTTTAAAAGTTCAATGTAGAGCTTATTGAGACGACCCGTTGCACGCACATCTATCGGGTTATCTTTAATCTCTCGAATCGTAGAAATACCTGCTAAAGGTAAAAAGAAACCAAAATGCTCTGCAAACTCAGAGAAATTTGAACTAATAGTGTCGCCAGAAATTAGATCCTCAGCTTGTAAATTCAAACCGTCCGTTGCGAGAATAAATTTTGCTTTCGCTTTTTCTGTTGCCTTGCTTTTACGTAAAGCTGTTAAAGTTTCGGTTACTTTATCTTGGTCACATACAGCGATATGAATATGGTTACGCTGTAATACTCCATGCTCAATATCTGATGAGTTGCTTTGACCCGCTCGAAGTTTTTTTATTGTTGTTTCTTTATTACTAAATGCTCTTAAAAAATCAAAAGCAAACTCTTGAGCATCAAAAGGTTTTGCTGCGAGCTCGGATACGGCCGCTTCAATTTCAACTGCGTTCATAGTCTTTAATTACAAAGAGGATATATGCCAATTATCTTAACAAATTAAACAAAGTTAAATTTGTGAATCACAAACTTAATTTCATTAAGAAATTTTAGAAAATTATGTATTAGCATTAAGGATTAATGTCATACGATTTGCCCAATGAGCCAATTCAGAATCGGATATTTCCTGATTCTTTGAATTCATCCTGGGGTGGTTTAACGTACTATTTTTAGAGCTAATATGTTTAAAAATGCCTTTTGGCCAACGTAAACATTGAGTAATTACTAGCTCAAATACTTTTGCTCGATCAGTTTGGTTCCATTGATTCATGTCTTTAAGCGATAAAACACGAGTTGAGATAGGTTTCTTATTGTCAGAAGTATCTACTTCTAAGATCACAATATTTTGACCATTAAATTGAAAACTGACTTCTGCGACACATCTAGGATTACCATCAGTCTTTATATGTTTGGAGTGGCCTTGAATGTTAGGTAATTTGTGAAGTTGAAAGCTAAAATTTTTAACTGAGTTTTCTTTGCAAAACAAATCAATCATTTGTTGAAATGCAGAAAATCGATCAAGATACAGATGAAGATCTTCAGTTTCATCTTCAACACCATTAAATTCAGCAGAGGGGATAGTACCCTCAGAAATAGGCTCATTAGTACTGACTTGCGGTCTTGCATTGTTAGATGGTAGGTCTTGATCTTTTGTACCATGGTTTCTATGTCTAGATTTTTTTGAAGTTTTACGTGTTTCAATTGCTTCTAGGAAGTCGAAGTGTGTCGGTTCAACATCAATAATTTGAACATCATCGCTATTGCCATCTTCATCATCTTTGATGGTCGGTTCTTTTCCATTATTTTTAGTTCCTGAAGAGTTTTCGCCTTTACCACCTGATTTAGACTCAGTGAATTTATCGCTATAGAACTCAACTTCTTTAGAAATTCGGCTTGAGATTCTTTCGAAACCTGATATTTCATTGACAAAAAACTCAGAAGTTTCAGCCTTGTAATAGCCATATGAATCAAAGATCACTCCATTGAGTTGAGGGGGATTAAAACAAAAACTCCATATACGATATTGGTCAGCGTCATAGCCATATTTGGTACAAAACTGACTGATACTTTCAAAAGCTTGTCGAATCTCAGGATCAAGAAGAATCCAAGATAAGATGCGTCGAATACCTGAATCATTGAAATGAGAAATAGGGTATGAGCAAGCTGGTAAAATATTGATGAGATAATGATTTTGATTTGAAACAATATCAAAATCGATGCTCAAACTATTCTCTATAATTGCTGATCTTGCTAAATATGGAGTGTAGAAAAACAGAGATCGAGCAAGTTCAAATTGAGGGAGCTTAATTTTGATGGTTTCGGACATTGGCTGACCGAATTGATCCACACGGACTGCATCAAACAAGAAATAATGTTCTAGAAACTTTCCTTTCGGTAAGTTTGTATTATTGACAGAAGATAGCCAATCTTGAGTTGAACTAATTTTAAAGCGTAAATTGTAGCCTTTGGGATATTCTTGAGTGGGGTTGATGTGGCTATTTTTTCTTAATAATTTTGCATTAGAAAAATTAGTGAAAGTCGTCTCAGGTATTTTATTTTCATTTTCCAAAGCTAAATTTATTGCCCAACTGCCTGAGTTATGTTTTTTAAACAAAGAACCAATCTTTTTTATTTTCATATTCTTAGCGATGTGACTTATCTTAGCCATGATTAATCCTTTTAATTTGATTTAGGAATTTGAGTGCTTCATCTGTTAATCGTTCTTCACTTAATCCCGAATATCGTAATAATTGCCAACTCGCTTGGTGTTGATTAATTTTTTGAAATTGAATAATGGTTCGAGTAATTCTTCGGATTTGATAAGAGCTAATATCTTCTGAAAAAGTACTCAAAAATTTATGTGTTAAGGGCAGCTGATATAGGTTTTTCTCTACGGTGGAGTGTTGCGGTAGTTGCTTGAGATACCAGTTTCTAGATTGCCTAGGTAAACTCAAATCGTCTAATGATTGATAGAATATTTTGAATAATCGCCTCACCATTTGCCAATCCCTAAGAGGCCAATCTACTTTCTTTGGAATACTTGCGGGCAAAGCATGAAAGCTTCTATTTTTTGTAAGTAACCAAGTTTTATCATTTCGATAAAGCCATGCATATAAGGCAGCATTTTTGGCTCTAGAAGGTTTTATTCCAAAATTTTTAATCAAAGACATCCATTCATTACGTTTTTCTTTGAGCATCAATATGTCTTTGCACTTAGTTCTTTCACTAGGTGTATCAGTATTAGAGTACTTAGCAGGTAATTGATGAATTTCACCCAGAATGGCTACCCATGTCCAGTCTTTAGGTAAAAACGTCTCTAAGACAATAACATGTTCAAGATAACTGAATGACTTACGATGCTTTCTAAAAACAGCTCTAAGCCAACATGTTTCAGACTCCAGTTCATCTAGGTCATGTTGCTGTAACCATTTTAAATCCCATGTTTTTATAACTTCTACATGAATTTTTGAATGATCAATGTGTTTAAAACCTCTGTTGAAACCTAATCGTTTTGCAGTACGCTGATAGAATTGACTCCATTGATGAAAGGTAGGTGATGTTGTTGGAGGAAGTTTTAAGAGTTCATCAACACGTCTACTCACGATTAGATCTAACTCATGAGCAGGGGTATAAGGTTTCTTGCGATCTAGGATGAAACTTGCAGGAATAAATTGATGTCGTCCATTCAAATGGGCTGGTGGTAAAAATTCTGACAATTTAACTTTATGTTTGCTACAACAATTTGCGCCTTGGATATACCAAACTCTTGACCAAAAGAATTCTCCATATTGGCGATATTGTTCTTCTAAACAATAGAGACAATATCGATGTGTTGTTATCTGTTTAACTTTGGATGCCGCAACGCCTAATGCTAAATGGATAGAACCTTTTGATTGACTCCCCATCCAGTGAAGGCATTTTAACCGTGTATTTTCAGGAGAAAATAGAGCGTGGATTGGAAAAAGTGTATGTTCATAAACAATCTTTTCAAGTGTGTAGTTCGGTGATAAATGCGTTAAAAGACATGTTAGATGGCTAGGTAAGTCAATCGTGGCAATGACCTTACGATTAGCAAATACTTCTTCGAGTAATTGCTTAGGACTTGTAATAGCATGGTGAATTCCAGCTCGTGCTATCGTGCTGTAAATTAACTCATTGGGATATGGTGTAGGAAAGTTCAACATGCCAATTCCACTATTACATTGATTGTACCCAAGTTTGAGTATCAAAAATTAAATCACTTGATTGAAGAACGTCATAAAAATTTTGGGATTTGTGCTTTTGAGAAAACTTAAACCTTAAATCATCTGATGGTAAGGTCATCCATTCGCTCTGTTTTATTTTTCTGATATTCATTTTTTCAGGTTTGATTTCTTTATCCACCTCAACTTCAGTAAGCCAATTCGAAACGATAGGCATGAGTTCTTGCATATTGAGATGAGGGAAATCGACAAAGGCTTTTTTGATTACAGAAATCACTTTAGATTCTGAATATCCAGTGGCAATCAGTAGATTATGCAATCTTTGTGCATGTACATTTCCATTATATTGTTCAAATTTTTCTTGTTCTTCTTCTATTTTTTTCTGAAGTAAAAGTAATGTTTTGTCCACATATGGAATAGTTAAGTCAGAATAAAGTGCAATGCGATTAGGATCCCCAGACTTAAGCGCTTCTATCATTGGATGGACAAATTTAAGTTCATCCTCATAGACTTGTCTAAGCAAACTCGGCGTTATTCTTTCTAGTCCTGTCATGATCGCTCGGCATTGAGCCAAAACAAAAAGTTTAACGACTATATCCAGTACGCCCTGAGACAGTTCATACCAACAGTCTCGAATTTCTTCACTCAGTTGTTCTTTATTGGTTAGCCATTGGTATTTCCAAAGGGCATTGGTGAAAGCCATCCATTCTGTTCTCGTCGTAGTATTTGATAATGGAGGAATATTCTTCATAGGTTCCCATATAACAGCCCCGAAACCAGCCCCACGACGTGCTGAACGCAGATCTCCATCAAATATAAATTTGGCTTTGGGTGTGCCGACCATAACCACTGGCAAACCTACAACATTGATTAAGGTGACAAAGAAGTTCAGCATTTTTTCAGCACCACCTGAATTTTTAACACTCAGATGTTGGATTTCATCAATGACGAGTACACCAATAGCATAGGTATTGGTAATTTGACGCATATAGTTGAGTAGAGCTTCGATTCCTAATCTTTTTAAGGCAACTTTTCTTTCAAAATCTGTTCCTAATGCAACATCAATTGCCTTAAAGAAATGCAAACATAGATTTTTTAATGAGCCATCATGAGGGCAGTCTATTTTGAGATAAACGAGTTGAGTGAAGTTATATTTTTCATGATAAATCACTTGAGGATATAGGTTCAGAATTCGCTGTAGGGTTGTACTTTTGCCACTTCCTGAACAACCGATCAGTGAATAGCTTAAAGCTGTAGATTTTGGTGCATCAAAACGAAAGGCATTAATATCTCCCGACATAATACGCTCATAACCGTTTTGCAAATGTTGGTGTAATTTCCCATCAGCAATATTGCGCCCGACATAGCCTTGACGAATTAATATTGCAATTTTTTGTTCTAATGAAATATGCCGAGTAATGGGTTGAAAAAATTGATGAAGAAGTTGAGATGAAAGATGAATTCTTTCGTTCTTAGATCTCAGAATATCCTCAGGATTAAAGTCCACCTTACCAATCAGATTAGCTTTGATATCTGCAATTTCTTGCATGATTGGTGGTAGAGCTTCAATAAATGGATTGTCTTTATATTCACCAAAACTAGGAGTGTAACGTGCTTGAATAAAATTTAATGGCAAAGTCATTTATTCATCCTCACCAAATAATTCGTCTGTTAAGTCTGGATAATGAACCGTTTCAGCAGCTTGAGGCTTAATTGAGGTTTTCAGTTTAGACATTGGAATAATATTGGTATCCACTATTTCTTGCTGTTTTACCTTAGCTTTGCGTTCAATATTTTTTTCTTTTGCTTTATTTTCAGTGATTTCAGCGATTCGTTGAGATGGTTTAATTGGACTCTTCAGAAGCTTAGTTTTAAGTTTTTCACTGATAAAAGCTTCAAGCTCTCTTCGTTTTTTTGAAGCCTCTAGTTCGTGCTGTACAAGGTGCTCTTTTTGGGCTTTTTGCCTTTCTTTGACTTCCCACAAAGTACAATCTATAAATTCTCTCGATCGATCGGACAGAGACCCTATCCAATATTCGAGACTATTATCTTTCGGAAAAATATAAATTTTATTCACTGAGTAAGGATCATATGCAGCTTCAAGGTTTTGAGGACGAGAACTTCCTGTTTTACGATGTAACCAACCGAGATCAAGTACTTCTTTCGCTAGGTAGTAAAGACCAAATGCTTTTATGCCTAAGTCTGATATTGTGATTTTAGTACGTGGCAATAATGCGATTCTGAGTGCTTCCTCTGGAACACTCCTCAATTTTCCTGTTCTGTTTTGAATACCCCAATTCCATAAATGTAAGGGAATAGTTGGTAAGTCATTAGGCATGTCTGACTCACGGTCATATGTCTTTAACACATGAAATTGATTGTGCGAGATGATGCAGGCAAGAATGATTTCAGTAAATTGGTGAATATTTAATGTGGCATCTCGACGGTAATCATTACCACCAGTCTTTTTTACAGTGGTGCCTTCAACAACACCATTTCCTTTACCTTCTTTTTTGAAATAAGCCTGATACGTATTGAAAGCCTGTTCCACTATGCCTTTAGCATCACCACGTCTAGCTGGCGCATTTTCGAGTCTTACAGCGAAAGTTTTTTCTAAGACTTCGATTTGATAACCGAGTAGTTCTCCTCGATCCGCGAGTAAAGCATCAGGTAGACCAACAGCTGGCCAATCTTCTGGCTGAATTGAGATCCCATACTCAGCACAATACTGAACCTTATCGGTCATCGCTATATTCAATGCTTGTATTGCAGCTAAATATGAAGGTGGTTCAAAACCTATATAAAAGCCTGCGACTAATCTACTGAAGACGTCAATCACAAAGTAAATGGTGGGTCTACCAACGATACTTTCTGGATTTGAATTGGAAACAAGATAAATATCAGCGATCGTGGCATCAATTTCATAACGTGCACCAGGGCCTGTGACTTGAGCGTTAGACGTTGATTGCAAAGGACGATAGTCCTTTCGGTAGCTGGATGTACCAATACGAGATTTTATGCTTTCAATTTTTTTGAATTCTTTTTCGTAGTAATACTTAAACTGCCATATTGTTGGAATATCTGATTCTGCTATATCAGGATAGAGATTTTTATATGTGGTTTGAAATTTTCGATATACAAATGGGAGTGAATGTTTGTTGTCTTTTAAAAAGAATAATTTAATGGTGCGATAGAAAAGTTTTTCAATGTTCTCATTAACATTAATGCCTTGTTCACTATTATGGATACGAGGTCGACCTAATTTTTTGTCTTTAGCTATTCTTTTTTGACCCTTAGCTCCGCTATTTCTGTAATCAGGAAGCAATGCATTAGGAGTTTGTCCTCTTTGCCAATATCTGCGAGCTAAGCGATAAATAGTTTGTTTGGTTACTTCATGTTGATTCATGATTTCGCTAATTATTTTTCCTCTTTGTACTGGAATATAAAATAATTCATGAGAGATCAGAGGATAAATAAGTGCATAATTTTGGTCACGTTTTATTTCTTGTACTGATTCCTTCTCAGGCTGAATGAAAGCAAGTGACTCATGTGGGTCTATTGCTCTTTCAATATTGCCGTCTTCCAAACCTTTTAAGATTTCTGTTCTACTAACTTCAATTGGAAAAGCATTTTTGTACAAGAGTAAAAAAGAATCATACTGAATTACCTTCAAGCCTTTGATTTCATGTGACAGCATACAAGCCAATAAATAAAAAAGATTCATACTCAATTAATTAAATATGAATCTTTTAAAGTGTTTTGGGGTAATAAAGTTTCATACTAGAAAACTTAATTATTATTACCCACTTTGAAAGGAGGATGCTTTTTACTCAATTCGTCAATTGCATCTGACTTTTGTGCATCCCAAAATTCATCCATAATTAAAGGTTTTTTCGCACGTAATGATTCTTTAACATCTTCAATCTTTTGATCAAGTTCTGCTTGAGTCATATCTCCATGACCTGTAAGACCACCAATAACTGTAATTCCAACATCTCTCGGATTATCTGAAAAATAATTCATAAGCTCACCTTTTTATCTTAATTTTGAACATTATAGTATTAAACTTTATTGTTCAGTATGACACCTTAATACTTGGTATGAAGCTTTATTACTCTCATACAATTTTCCAAGTCAAGACTAATCCAAATCACAGAGTCAGGTAGGATCGTTAAAATCCTAAATAAAGAGCTTTCAAAACTTAATACTTCATTGATTTTCAGCATGAAGTACCTCATTCCAAATATTAAGCTCGCCTAATTGAATATGGTCTGTGTTCAAATCCTTAAAAGAAATATTAAGATCAAATATGAAATACCTTTGAGCCAGTAAGTCTCTAATTTCTCTTAACGATTGTCCTAACTCAAAATGATATTTTTGATCAATCGTTCTCGCTAATTCATTAATCTTTTTAGATTTATGTTTAATGAAAATATCTGAATAAAAATTAAGTTTATCTAGCGTATCTTTTTCACTTAGTTCCGTAGTATTTATTGAACTGTATAACCATTGGATGTTCTGGCTAACAGTCTTAGGAACTTGGTGCTCGGTAAAAATATAAAAAGGTATGTTTTGCTGTTTCCAATATTGTCGTTCAATTTCTATTTTTTCTATTGTGCGAGGGTCATTGAGAGCATTTGAATATTTAACTTGGACTACAAATTTGGGTTTTATTGCATTATGTGTATCCACTAAAAAATCACTTGTCATGATTTGATAGTGTTTCCCAAATCTAGGGTGAGGAATTCCTATTGTCTTCGCAATTTCTAGAGTTTTTTCGATGTCTAAGGGGTATTGTTCTCGGATATCGATAGTCGTTGAATGCCACTCTAGTAATAGGAAAGTAGAAAGTTCTAGATCAGAGAGAAGGTGATGAGTTCTTTGGCTTTTATGACCAAAAACCCGGTGAGATCGACCTTCTGAACTCACATCTCGAATTGTGAGCCAAGGTTTATAGCTATTTCCAAAACCCTGTCCTCGTCCTTCTTTAATCCATTTTTGAATTTTGAGTTCATGATTTTGTGTGTTCTTAAAGTTGGCCATAAAAAAATCCACACATCATGCTGTTTAGAGCATAGCTTGTGTGGATTTTTTGAGCAATTCAGTATTACACTTTATTACTCAGTATGAGACTTTATTACTCAGTATGAAACTTTATTACTCTCATACAACATAAAGCATTGAATAAAATTCAATTATTCAACCGTCACTGATTTTGCAAGATTACGTGGTTGGTCGACATCGGTACCACGAAGCACAGCCACATGATAAGACAACAACTGCACTGGAATACTGTAAACCAACGGTGCTAAAAGTGCATTGATGGTTGGAATATAGACCACATGTTGACGGTCTTTTTCTTTGATTCCGCTATTTTCATCGGCAAAAACAAACAATTCGCCACCACGTGCCTGAACTTCTTCCATGTTCGATTTCAGTTTATCCAACATGTCATCTTGAGGCGCTAAAATCACCACTGGCATTTCATTATCTACCAGTGCCAACGGACCATGTTTCAATTCACCCGCCGCATAACCTTCAGCATGAATATAAGAAATCTCTTTGAGTTTTAATGCACCTTCAAGCGCAATAGGGAACTCAGTACCACGACCCAAGAATAAACAATGTTGTTTTTCTTTGAACAATTCAGATAAGCGCAAAATTGCTTTATCTTTTTGCAATGTATCTAAAATCACTTTAGGCGTATGCCATAAGTCAGAGATGATACTTGATACTTGTTGCTGAGCAATTGAATTCTTCACTTGACCAATTTTGAGCACTAAAAGCATGAGCGCTGCAAGTTGAGTGGTGAAAGCTTTGGTAGAAGCAACACCAATTTCAGGACCTGCCAATGTTAACAAGTTATGGTCTGTTTCACGCACCATCGAAGAGGTTGCGACATTACAAATAGTAAATGTTGCGATATCAAGCTTCTTCTCAGTTGCACGTCTTTGCGTATCACGCAGCGCAGCTAAGGTATCTGCTGTTTCACCAGACTGAGAGATACATACATAAAGCGTATTGTTCACAATCACGGGTGAGCGGTATCGGAATTCACTGGCAATTTCGACTTGGCACGGTAAGTTAATCAGTTGCTCAAACCAATATTTCGCAATCATCCCTGCATGATAACTTGTACCACAGGCAATGATTTGTACGTTTTGGATTTTTGCAAAATCTGCGTTGGCATCTTTTAAGAAATCGTCACGTAGCAAGTTGCCATTTAATGCTTGAGAAATAGTTTGTTGAATCGCTTCAGGTTGCTCATAAATTTCTTTGAGCATGTAGTGTTTGTATTCACCCTTAGAAGCATTACTCACTGTTGCATCAAGTTCTTTGATTGGACGATGCACCAGCTGACCATTTACAAATACTTCAATACTGTCACGAGTTAAACGTGCAATATCGCCTTCTTCAAGGTAAATGAAACGGTTAGTGATCGGCAATAATGCAAGTTGGTCAGAACTAATAAAGTTTTCACCAATACCCACACCAATCACCAGCGGTGAACCTTCACGAACCGTAATCAATTCATTTGGATAGTCGGTATGCACAATACCGAGTGCAAAAGCACCTTTGAGTTGAGGAACAACTTGTTCAACAGCTTTCAGTAAATTTGGTGTAGATTTCAAAGCATCGTGAACTAAATGTGCAACGACTTCTGTATCAGTTTCAGAGGTAAATACATAGCCTAAAGCTTCAAGATCATCTTTAAGTTCTTGGTAGTTTTCAATGATCCCGTTATGTACAACGGCAACTTGACCAGAAATATGCGGATGAGCATTTTTTTCTGTTGGTTTGCCATGCGTTGCCCAGCGTGTATGTGCAATACCTAAAGAACCTAGAATTTCAGCTTCATTGACTGCTTGTTCTAGGTTAATTACTTTACCAACACGACGTTCACGTAAAACATGACCGTGATTGACGAGCGCCAAACCAGCAGAGTCATAGCCACGGTATTCTAAACGTTTTAAGCCTTCAATTAAGATATTTGTAATACTACGTTCAGCAACGCCGCCAACAATACCACACATATGGATTACCTCTTATTTTTTGACCTTTTGGGGACGTTGATAATTTTCTTTGGACACTTGTTTAGCACGTTCAAAAGCTAAACTGTTGTCAGCTACATCATGGGTAATGACAGAACCTGCACCAGTTGTCGCACCATGACCAATTTTGATAGGTGCAACAAGGGAGTTGTTGGTACCGATAAAGGCATTATCGCCAATAATGGTTTTATGTTTATTTGCACCATCATAGTTACAGGTGATGGTACCAGCACCAATATTGGTACTCACACCAATTTCAGCATCACCTAAATAGGCAAAATGATTGGCTTTAGAGCCTAAACCTACTGTTGAGTTTTTCACTTCCACAAAGTTGCCAATATGCACTTCGTTGTCAAGTTTTGCACCTGGTCGTAAACGGGCGAAAGGACCAATTTGAACAGCTTCACCAAGTACTGCCTTATCAAAAATACTATAAGGTTGCACCACTGTTCCTGCCGCAATACTGGTGTCTTTAATCACACAGCCAGCACCAATTTCAACGTTATCACCAAAGGTACAATGACCTTCAATGATGACATTGATATCAATACGAACATCTTGACCTACAGTTAATTCACCGCGTAAATCAAAACGAGATGGATCAATAATATGAACCCCTTGTTGCATCAGTTTTTTTGCTTGATACGCTTGGAATTCACGTTCTAATGCTGCCAATTGCACACGATCATTGACCCCTTCAACTTCAAAAGCAAGCTCAGGTTGAATCGATGCAATTTCAATTCCATCGGCCAATGCCATTGCAACAATATCTGTCAGATAATATTCACCTTGAGCATTGTTATTGCTTAACTTGGGTAACCATTCATGCAATTTAGCATTGCTGACACAGTAAATTCCCGTGTTAATTTCTTTAATTTGACGCTGTTCATCGCTTGCATCTTTATGTTCAACAATGGCTTGAATTTTGTTGTCGACACGAACAATACGACCATAACCGGTAGAATCATCGAGGGTCAGCGTGACAATACCAATTCCTGTTTGAGTTGAAACATCGACCAAGTTTTGCAAAGTACTTTGTTGTACGCATGGCACATCACCAGACAAAATGAGTGACACGCCTTGTTTTGGCAATACAGGTAAGGTGACTTTGACAGCATGGCCTGTACCAAGTTGCTCCGCTTGTTCAACCCACTGAATATTTTCATGTGCAAAAGCACGTTGAACCAAATCACCACCATGACCAAAAATTGTAATGATATTGTTTGCTTTAATTTTTTTGGCGGTCTCAATCACATGCCCAAGAAGGGGACGTCCTGCTAGAGGTTGGAGTACTTTTGGCAAGCTTGAGCGCATGCGAGTACCTTTTCCTGCGGCAAGAATAACGACAGTGGTTGACATAAAACACCCTACAACTCTGGCTTAAGCCATATCTATATATTTAAATAAATCAAAATGCATATTGCAGCCCAAAGACCCGCAATGATGTCATCAAACATAATGCCGAATCCGCCACCGACACGTCTGTCAATGACACGAATGGGCCAAGGTTTCCATACGTCAAATAATCTAAATAAGGCGAAACCAATGATGACCCAAAGCCAACTCATGTGTCCCCAATAGATTAAAGGAAGAAAGGTGATGGATTGACCTGCAAACTCATCCCAAACAATACGACCATCATCATGCACACCCATGATATTTGCGGTTTTGCCACAAATATAAATACCAACGAGTGACATGATAAGTATAGCAATCACACTTGCATGAAAACCGAGCCATAGCCAGATAGGTACGAACAACAATGCAAAAGCAGAACCAAAAGTGCCTGGTGCTTTCGGTAATAAACCTGAGCCAAAACCTACGCCGCAAAATACGATGCAACGCTGGGCAAAACTCATCTCTTTAAAAATAATCGGTGGTTTATGCAAAATGTTGATATCCATCAAACTGAAGCAAGTGAACTAATCCATCTTTTTCAAATTGTAAGTCAGACTGCGCCGTTATTTTGCCGATGATTGTAGTCATTACATTGGGGTGTAAGTGCAAAAGTTTGGCGTAGTTTTGCTGATTTATTGTAAAGCACAACTCATAATCATCACCACCTGCGAGTGCATATTGCCATTGTTGTTCTAAAGGGAGGCTTTTTAATGCATCACTAATTGGAAGTTGATCTAAATTTAGAATAGCACCAACTTCTGATGCATCCAAGATATGCTTTAAATCTTGTGCTAAACCATCAGAGACATCGATCATACTGTTGGCTAAGCCTTTCAATAATTGTCCTAATTCACAACGTGGTGTTGGATAATCCAAACGTTGTTGCAAGGGGTGTCCCAAATGTTGAAGTGCAAACGCCGCATCACCGACTGAACCACTGACCACGACTAAGTCATCAACTTGAGCACCTGAGCGTGTTACAGCTTGTCCTTGCTCAATCCAGCCTAAGGCAGTAACAGAAATGGTGAGGTGTGGGCTTTGGGTGGTGTCACCACCAATTAAACTCACACCAAATTGATCGCAACAATCATATAAACCCTGACTAAAACCTTTCAGCCAATCATGATCAATTTGGGGTAAGCTCAATGCGAGTAAAATACTGTGAGGTTTTGCACCCATCGCAGCAATATCAGAGAGATTTACAGCAACACTTTTCCAGCCTATAGCATGAGGATCAGTATCGAGAGGAAAATGTCGTCCTGCAACTAATGTATCTGCGCAGATGACCAATTGTTGATTTGAAGGAGGGGTGAGCAGGGCTGAGTCATCACCAACACCTAAATCGACCGAATTTGCATTCTTACGATTAAAATATGTATCAATGATAGAAAACTCAGCCATTTCAACAACAACTTATTTAGCTTGTTGCTTTTCTGCTTCACGCAGGCTTTGCGCTAAACGGTCTAATACACCATTGATGTATTTGTGACTGTCAGCACCGCCAAAGTGTTTAGCGAGTTCAATCGCTTCGTCCAAGACAACACGGTACGGAATTTCAAGATGTTCTTTCAATTCGTATGCGCCAAGACGCAATGTTGCAAGTTCAACACCATCCAATGCACTGATCTCACGATCGAGTACTGGAATTAATAACGCATCCAATGCTTCATGATTTTCGACCACTTGCGTGAGCAATTCATGATAATAGCTGAGATCCACTTTATGCATGGCATTTTCAGCACGTGTACGCGCTTCAATTTGATGCACAGGGTTGTGGCTCATTTGCCATTCATAAATCCCTTGTACAGCAAAACGACGTGCTTTGCGTTTTGCTGCATAAGTAGCTTGGAGTGTCTGCGACATGCTTTAGATCGCCTTTAGCAAGTTAACCATTTCAATTGCAGTAAGGGCAGCTTCGCCACCTTTATTGCCTGCTTTTGTACCAGAACGTTCAATCGCTTGTTCGATACTGTCTGTCGTTAATACACCATTGATTACAGGTAAGCTAGCTTCTAAACCAACCACACCTAAACCTTTGGCACATTCACCTGCAACGAAGTCAAAATGTGGAGTGCTACCACGAATAACTGCGCCTAAGGCAATGATGGCATCGAATTTACCAGAAGCTGCGAGTTTTTTTGCAACAACGGGTAATTCCCATGCGCCTGGTGCATGAATGACAGTGATATTATCGTCGGATACACCATGACGATGCAACGTATCAATTGCACCTTCTAGTAAATGTTCAACAACAAAGCTGTTAAAACGACCAACTAAAATCGCGTAACGATCTTCGCTCGCGAGATGTAATAAACCTTCAATACGGCGAATCGCCATAGCAACCTCGATATGTAATAAGAGTTATTCAACTGTAGTTTGATCAGCAGTGATGTATTCCACCACTTCTAAATTAAAACCAGATAATGCATTGAAACGTAATGGAGAGCTAAGAAGCTTCATTTTTTCAACACCTAAATCACGTAAAATTTGTGCACCCACACCAATGGTTTGATACTGCTGTGAAAGCGCAGCATTCGATTTTGTTGGTTTTGGTGTAGAAAGTGCTTCTAAAGCAGGACCTAAGTCAGATAAATGACGTTGACCAATCCAAACCAATACACCACGATCACTCGATGCAATGGTTTTAAGCGCTTTATCTAAGTTCCAAGCTGGCTCACCATCTTGTTTGTTAATCTTTAGTAAATCACGAGCAGGGCTAAAGCCATGTACACGTACAGTGGTCACGCCGTCTTTTGGTTGGCCTTTCACCAAAGCTAAATGAATATCTGGGTTACCAATTTCACGGTAACGATATAAATCAAATGTACCGTATTCGGTATCTATAGTTTGTTGATCTAAACGTTCAACCGTTTGTTCATTGGTCATGCGGTAATGAATCAGATCCGCAATTGTACCGATTTTTAAACCATGTTTTTCTGCAAAAATCTCAAGATCAGGACGACGCGCCATTGTGCCGTCTTCTTTAATGATTTCACAAATCACAGATGCTGGCTCTAAGCCTGCAAGACGAGACAAATCACAGCCTGCTTCAGTATGGCCAGCACGATGAAGCACACCACCTGGTTGAGCCATCAACGGGAAAATATGCCCTGGTTGAACGATGTCAGCAGGTTTTGCATGTGCTGCAACAGCGGTTTGAATGGTATGCGCACGTTCTGCTGCTGAAATACCTGTAGTAATGCCTTTCGCTGCTTCAATTGACAAGGTAAAGTTAGTACCGTGTTGCGCGCCGTTAGCATCGACCATCAAAGGTAAATCAAGTTGCTTACAACGATCTTTACTGAGTGTCAGGCAAACTAAACCACGCGCATGCGTAATCATAAAGTTAATGTCTTCAGGGCGAACGTGGGTCGCAGCAATGACTAAATCACCTTCATTCTCACGGTCTTCGTCATCCATAAGGATAACCATTTTTCCTGCACGGATATCTGCTACAAGTTCTTCAACAGTATTGAGCGACATCAACTTCACCTTTTTGTTCTGTCATGCTGACATTTGAGTAAAAATCACTGAGGCATAGTCTAACGCTTTTTCAAACATTTTGCCTATGCTTTCAAGGGTCCCTTTGCGAACTCTGTTATACACAGCTTATTGGCGTATTGAAAAGCCACTAAAAGTCGAAAATGGGGTATTTTTGATCAAGGAGTGAGCGTTTGTCGTTTATTTTTTGATTTAAAATGAGATGAAATAAAAAAACCAGATTTAATTTAGCATTAAATCTGGTTTATATATTGAAAGATATTATATCTATGAAGCACGTTCAGCCTGATCTTCGATTTCAGAATGCTTTGATTTACCTTTCAAAATTTCCGTACGCATATGCTGCGCCAATTCAGCACAGTCACTGTTCATACCATTAATCATAAAGGCATGACGAGTCAGTACACTGGTCGGATTTGGCATCGCAACCAATTGATAGCAATCGCCAATATGTTTTAACTGTTCATTGGTCAAATACAACGCCATTTCTTTGGCAATCAAATGATGTGTTAAACGTTCAGAAGCTTGAATGGCATCGAGTTGCATCGCTTCCACAGCGGTGCTGACAGCACAACGTGTTTGGAGCACAAAGCGTTTATCTTCACGATAACGTTTGTATAACACTTCTGATAAAAGTTGGAATACAGAACCAATCATGAGTAAACATTGGGTGGTATTATTTTGTTGAACAGCAACAGTAATCATTGCACCTTGTTGACCAAACTCTTGGTTAAGCACAAAATCTTCTTTATTGAGTTGGAAGTGTGTCGTACACAAATCAATACTCTTGTTCAAGAAAATTTGACATAAGTTGAAGTATGGCAAGGATACAGATTGGTTCACAGAGTGAATCAACTGTTTAGGATCATAAAACTGAATATTGAGTGCTAAAGCATTTTCATCTAAAACACGTAGCGCTGTCGGTTTAATTGGGCTTTGCGGTTTCTCTGGGGTTTTAGGTTCAGACTCTGCCAAGGTTTTTTGTAACTTTTCATGCTCCAAGGCATCAGTCAAAAGCTGAATTTCATGTTTCAATCGCGCTTCATTGTTTAAGCGAGCCAAATATTCACTACGCGTTGGTCGGGCAATCGCACGATACGCTAACCACAATAAGCCATGAATAATCAAAGACACTAAAATAGTCAACCACTGTGTACGTAGGATTTCACCAATACTTGGTTTAACAAGGGTAATTTCTACGCTACCGACTTTCTTTTCATTGGCTAAAGCATCACGAACAAAAACCTCACCTGAACGAGTTTTTGATAAACCCGCTGTGGCAAGAACCTGTTTATTCGAATTTAAGATACGAATATAAGCGACACTTGGATTGGTTGCGTAACGATTTGCCAGCAAAGCCAATGAAACAGTGTTTGCAGGTTCCAACTCAGTGAGGCTATCGGTAACCAATTGTGTGGTCATGAGTTGACCTTGATTGGCACGGTTTTCATTGAGTTGATGAGTCGTTGCAAGTACCATTAAAAAGGTATGCAAAGCAAAACTAACTATAAGTAGGCTAGCAAATAGCCCTTGTCTTGGCGCATTCAACGTAAAGTTCCAGAGAAAATATATTCAATTTCGATTATGATTCTTGCAATTGTCGTAGCTCAGAACCGAGTCAATTCATGCGAGAAATCATTCTTATTTCATTTTTAGGTCCTGACCAACCGAATCAGTTTACTCGATTGATGCAGGTGTTGTCCGTACATTCTTTACAAATTTTAGATGTAGGGCAAGCAGTTATCCATAACCAACTGACTTTAGGTATTGTTGTTGCCTCTGAAGACCAAACAGCAACAGCCTTAGCCATGAAAGATATTCTTATCTTAGCACATGATATCGGGTTAACTGTTCGATTCAAACCGATCTCAAACAATGATTATGATCAATGGGTGAGCGAAGGCGGTCGGACTCGTTATATTGTCACTGCTTTAGCACCAGAATTGACAGCAGCACAATTACAAGCGGTGACAAATATTGTTTCAAGTCAGGGATTTAATATTGAAACAGTGACACGATTATCGGGTCGTCCTCATCGTGATGGAAACAGTGAAGGACCGAAACGCGCATGTGTTGAGTTTGGGTTAAAAGGTCAAATGTTGGATGCCACAGCAATGCGTGCAGCATGTTTGAGATTGTCAACCGAACTCAATGTCGACGTTGCTGTGCAAGAAGATAATGCCTATCGCCGTAACCGTCGTTTAGTGTGCTTCGACATGGATTCGACACTGATTGAACAAGAAGTGATTGATGAGTTGGCGATTGAAGCTGGTGTGGGCGATCAAGTTGCAGAAATCACAGAGCGTGCCATGCAAGGCGAACTTGATTTCCAACAAAGTTTCCGTGCACGCGTTGCGCTACTCAAAGGGCTCGATGCATCAGTTCTACCGAAAATCGCAGAACGCTTGACCATTACAGAAGGTGCTGAACGTCTTATTTCCACACTCAAATCATTAGGTTATCGCACTGCAATCTTGTCAGGTGGTTTCCAGTACTTTGCTGAATATTTACAAGAGAAACTCGGAATTGATGAAGTTCATGCCAATATCTTAGATGTACAAAATGGCATCGTGACAGGTGAAGTCAAAGGTCATATTGTCGATGGGGCTCGTAAAGCATTATTACTGCGTGAGCTTGCAGAAAAAATGGGAATTTCACTGGAGCAAGCGATTGCTGTGGGTGACGGTGCCAATGATTTGCCTATGCTGTCAATTGCAGGTTTAGGGGTGGCATTCCGAGCTAAACCACTGGTTCGTCAAAATGCCAATCAGGCCATTTCGAGTGTAGGTTTAGACGGTGTATTGTATTTATTAGGTGTGCACGACAAAGATTTAAATCAAGCTTAAACGCTAAGAATATGAGCAAAGAAAAGTGACGTGATCGTCGCTTTTTTTTGGATTAAATTAATCAAAAACAATAAATTATAGAATACAAAATAAGGAATAATAAAACCGATAAATGGCATCGGAAAAAATATTTTTTGCTTAAAAAAACTATGTATTTTTTTGTAATGACACGCCAAGTTTGATAGAGATTAGCTCTGCACATAAACATGACTTTTTAAAAATGTAATGACAAGAGAATGTTGCGACAATATGTGTCGTTCATAAAAGCATCACCCCTTTTTTTCTTTTCAAAACTCACCATAATGCAATTTATGGACTCTCATAAAGATGACATCAAGAACATGTAGAGTATGAATTTAATGATGTTGTGAAACACATGTGAAGCGGCTATTGAACTATAAATTTATTTTTGACGGAGGTTATTATGGTATCAGCGACTTTAGCAACAATAATCGGCTTTAGTCTGATTGCTGCAGCGTTGGCTACTGTTTTCTTTTCCCCTTACCGTCACTGGTTAGGTTTCATGTTTGCGGGCATGATTTTCTGGGGTGTATTAGAAGCGATGCGTTTTGGTATACAGAACGTTTTGGACATGTCACTTGCATATAGCTATTTAACAGCGATAAGTATTGCCATGATGGCATTGACTGCCGTGTTATTGCGTGAAGACAGTCGTGCTCAAAAAGCGCTTGCGAATCGTCAATATATTGAACATACCCCTGTTTATGAAGATGAATAGTTTTAGTTTTTAATTTTCCAATACGATTTGTACACTGAACAGTAATAATAAATTCTTTAAAGGTATATCCAATTGATATACCTTTTTTTCATCTTATACTTTTGTTATACAAAGCATAACTGTATCTAGATTAAGGTATGCTACGATGGTTAGATTCTCTTTTATATTAAAACAACAGGCTTAAATGTCATGAAATTTCCTTCAATTCCAGTCGTGAAACTGCCAATTGTCGATGCAAGCACTGATCCGCTTGACCTTTTGGTTTATGGTCTAGCCCTACGCATGAAACAATTAGCGCGTACAAGTCCTAAGTTTATTGAGCTGATTCACGATCGTCAGTTCCGTATCCAAATTGGTACAGATCTGGGTGTAGCCCGCCAGATTATTGTCAATCATGGTGAAATTGATACTGTTTCAGGTGATGCAGAAAAAGCTGACTTTATTTTACAGTTTGCTGACAGTGAGCAGGGCGTTAAAACCTTAATGAAAGGTGATCCAACTGCATTTATGACGGGCATGCAAAATGGCACGATTAAAATGGAAGGGGATTTCAGCCTATTGGTATGGTTTAACCAAGTGGCGAAACTCATTCCACCTAAAATTCCTAAGCCAGTGAAAGATAAGATTAAGGTTGCACGCCAGTTTTTAAAAGAGAAAACAGGTCGTTAATTTAAACGATGTGTTATTGTAAAAAAGCTCCAATTGATGGAGCTTTTTTTATATACGGTTGAAAAGAGATAACCTTGTTATATTTTATGGTTATTCAATTTCCAAATTGAATGTCACAGGTCCATCATTAACCAAATGTACTTTCATATCAGCTGCAAAAATGCCCGTTTGGACATGGTCAAATTGTGATTTGGCATAGTCCACTAATTGCTCATAGAGTGCTTTTGCTTCATTGGGGGGCATAGCAGGACCGAAATCTGGACGTAAGCCTTTTTGGGTTTGTGCCATGAGGGTAAATTGAGAAACCAGTAATAGTCCACCGCCTGCTTGACTGACATTCCAGCCCATTTTACCTTGTTCATCATCAAAAAAACGGTATTTGAGAATTTTATCGATCAGCTTTTTGCCTTTATCGAGCGTATCTTCTTTGCCTAAGCCTAAAAAAACTAAAATGCCGTGATCAATTTCTCCAGTGGTTTCTCCATCCACCACCACTTTTGCTTCTAAAACCCGTTGTAATAACGCTCGCATATCAAAACCAAAGCATATTGAAAAAAATTGAATGAATTGTAGCAAATCGATTTCCTAAATAGGCGATCTGTTTTAACTATTCAATACTATAAAAATCAACAACTTAGTTTATCTAAAATATAATATTTAAAAAAACGATCAATATGATAAAAATTAACTTTTTTACCTATGGTTTTGGTATGTGTATCTTAGCGCCTGCAGGAAAGGCAAAATTTGAGAGATTAAACAATGTTTAAGCGTACTTTATTAGTTGCAATGCTTTCAGCAGCAACGGCAGCAACACAAGCTGCACCATTGACAAAAGATAACGGTGCACCGGTGGGTGACAACCAGAACTCGATTACAGCGGGTCCAAATGGTTCTGTGTTACTTCAAGACGTTCAATTGGTTCAAAAATTACAACGTTTTGGTCGTGAGCGTATTCCTGAGCGTGTAGTACATGCACGTGGTACAGGTGCTTATGGTGAATTTGTTGCGACTAAAGATTTATCAGACTTAACCATTGCTTCATTATTCAAAGCAGGTACAAAAACTCCTGTATTCTTACGTTTCTCTACTGTAATTCACGGTAAAGGTTCTCCTGAAACTTTACGTGATCCACATGGTTTTGCCATCAAGTTCTATACACAAGAAGGGAACTGGGATTTAGTGGGTAACCAAACACCAGTATTCTTCATTAAAGATGCAATCAAATTCCCTGATTTCATTCATGCAATGAAACCAAGCCCAATCAACAACGTTCAAGATGCGAACCGCGTGTTTGATTTCTTGTCTAGCCAACCATGGTCAACCAACATGTTGACTTATGTGTATGGTAAACAAGGTGTACCTACAAGCTACCGTGAACAAGATGGTTTCGGTGTTCACGCTTACAAGTTGTACAACGACAAAGAAGAATACAAATACGTTAAATTCAACTTCCGCTCTAAACAAGGCGTAAAAGGTCTTAACGTTAAAGAAGCAATGGAACAACAAGGTAAAGACTTTAACCACTTAACCAATGATCTTTACAACAACATCAACGCTGGTAAATTCCCGAAATGGGATCTTTATATCCAAGTATTGGATCCTAAAGATTTGAACAGCTTTGATTTTGATCCATTGGATTCTACAAAAATCTGGCCTACAAACTTAGTCCCTGAAACTAAAGTAGGTACTTTAACTCTTAACCGTATGCCGAAGAACTTCTTCAACGAAACTGAACAAGTGGCATTGGCTCCAGGTAACTTAGTACCAGGGATCGAACCATCTGAAGATCGTTTACTTCAAGGTCGTATCTTCTCTTACTCAGATACTCAAATGTACCGTTTGGGCGCGAACCACCAACAAATTCCTGTAAACCGTCCATTGGTTAAAGTGAACAACAATAACCAAGATGGTTACATGAATGTCAGCGAACGTGATTCTGACGTGAACTATGAACCAAGCCGTAAAGAGCCTAAAGCTGCAACTGAAAAAGCACGCGCAGTTCAAACGCCACTTTCTGGCACTGTTCAACAAATTGGCGTAAAAGAGCAAAACTTCAAGCAAGCGGGTGAACTTTATCGTTCATACACTGCAAAAGAAAAAGATGACTTGATCATGAACTTAGCGGCTGACTTAGGCAACGTGAAAGATTCAGAAACCAAACACATCATGTTGTCTTACTTCTACAAAGCAGATGCCGATTACGGTACTCGTATGACTAAAGCGGTAAACGGTAACTTAGCTACTGTTAAAGCAAAAGCTGCAATGCTTAAAGACTAATTTCAATTGGTCTAAAAAGTTTGGTGAGTAGGGAATAAAGCACCACCACAAGAAAGCCCTGTAGAACTCATGACCTTTCCTGCACCCTAGGGGAGTTCTACAGGCACTGATTTGTTGAACTGTTGTTTTAATAAGTGAATTTGAGGCAAATTGAAATGAAATTGGTATTAAATACAGTTGTGATGTCATTAACCAGTATTTGTTTAATGACAGTACTCACTTTAGGCATTACAAAACTTCATGCTCAAGATGTCGCAATGAGTTCAACCATAGATCAAGCAAGCTTAAAACAATCAGAACAAGAATTAATTGATCTGTTTTTTGCTGCAGCTAAAACAGGCAATGAAGAGGTGATTTCAGAATTTTTAAAAAGTGGTTTTCCCGTTGATGTCAAAAATGCTCAAGGTTATACCGCTTTAATGATGGCAACGTATTATGGTCATCAAAATGTTGTCACACCTTTATTGGCACATGGCGCTAACCGTTGTATCCGAGACAACAAAGGACATACTGCACTGATGGGTGCAATTGTGAAAGCAGAATGGTCTATTGCAAAACAATTGCGTAAAGTTGACTGCGATGTAAATGCAAAAAAAACCAAACAAATGACTGCTGAAGAATTTGCGAAATACTTTGGTCAGGAAGAAAAGTTCAAAAAAATCCTTGAAAATTAAATCTAGGTCAAAATAAAAGCCAGTTTAGGCACTTGATTTCAGGATTTGAACTTTATACTATGAATAAATGCCAAGTAAGATTTGGCATTTATTGAAATAAATAAGACACATAGATAAATTTTTTACTAAAATTGATCAATAAAAGTTATGAAATGCTTAAAATTTTTATGGTTTTAATCTATACTGGAACAGAATCGTCATAATGAAAAAAATCTGAGAAATATCAGATTGCTAACAAATTAAAATCATGTAATGATAATCGAATTATCATTTTATATTAATACAAGAATTACATTGGTATGTTATGGAAAATAAAACTGCGCGATTAACAATACTTATTGATCCAGTCAAAAAACAAGCATTTGAAGATCTTTGTAATCGACAAGACTTAAAGCCGTCTCAAGTTGTCCGTCAACTCATCAGAGAGTATTTAAAAACCCATGGTGTTGAATACGCGACTAAAATGACAACATCGACTTCGCCTTCTGAGGATGAGGCCTAAATTTAAAATTCGGGCGCATTGAATTTTTATAACGACCTTGACTGAAACATATCTTTTCAGCAATAAAAAAACCAGCAACTGCTGGTTTTTTTACACTGCTCAACCATTAAGAAAAATCTAATTCTTTTTCAAAACCTTTGAGTTCGTGACGAGCCATAGCTAAATTTGATTTTTGACGATCAAGTACCAAATACAAAAATAAATCTTCGTTACGATCGAGTGGACGAAGTAGATGGTATTGTTTGCCTAAAGTAATTAAAACGTCTTCAATTTTATCATTGAGTTTTAATGCTTTAGCTGTTTTTACTTTCGCGCGAATGACTTCGGTATTTCCTGCTGCTGCCAAATCAAGATCAAGACCACTACCTTGAGTTGCAAGTGATAAGCCACTTGAACTGTCTACTAGTGCTGCTGCAATAAAACCATCGATATCTGCGAGTGCTTCTAAGTTTAGGCTAGCCATTATTCTTTTCCTATAATATGTGATTTTGTATTCATTATATGTTGCAAACGTGAAAAATTGTTTTTTTCAGTACTAAAAATGTTAACTAAAAAATAACCAAATTTCAATAGGTATCTCATAAAAAAATATTAGATTCTAATAAGATGGTAATAATATGTTAATAAATTCATTCAGAATCTAGAATTCAGGATCAATACATTCATCAAAAGCAAGGGGGATTTGAATAGTGCCATTTGTAACGATTGGTCTTTGTATAAACATAAAGATGTTCTAAGTTGAAAAAGGGTGGGGTGTTTAGATGCTCATCAAAATCTATTACAATAAAATTTGTAAAAAAATAAATCATGGCTAAAAAAATACTACGTATTTAGATTTTTGATTTGCATTCTTATTTTTAGTTTTTATAGTGAAGCAAGGATATTTTGATGAGCATCGTATGCAACCCATAATTCAATCATTACTTGATACAGACTTGTATAAATTCACCATGCTGCAAGTGGTTTTGCATCAATTTCCACAAACACATAGTCTTTATCATTTTCGGTGCAGAAATTTAGAAGATACAGAATATCCACTGGTCGACATTATGGATGATTTAAATCATCAACTCGATTTGCTCTGCCAACTGAATTTTAAAGAAGAAGAATTACAATATTTAAGAAGTTTAAGATTTATAAAAAGTGATTTTGTTGATTATCTCGAATTGTTCCAACTCAAACGCCGTTTTATTAAAGTCAGTATAGATGATGAGGGTCGCTTAGATATTTGGGTTGAAGGTCCAATGGTCCAAGCAATGATGTTCGAAATCTTTGTTTTGGCGATTGTGAATGAGCTGTACTTCCAACGTATTCGAAGTGATGATGTTCTGATTGAAGGTGAACGTCGCTTAAAAGCTAAAGTAGAATTACTCAAACAATATCAACAACAACAAAATCCAAATGATCCACCATTCCTTGTTTCTGATTTTGGTACACGCCGTCGTTATAGTCTTGCTTGGCAAACCCATGTCATTGAAGAGTTCAACAAAGCAGCGCCTCATATTTTTCGTGGTACCAGTAATGTTTATATTGCGATGAAATTGGGTTTAACTCCAATTGGTACTATGGCACATGAGTTCTTACAAGCGTTCCAAGCCTTAGATGTACGCTTAAGAGACTTCCAAAAATCGGCATTGGAAGCTTGGGTGCAAGAATACCGTGGTGATTTGGGGATTGCGCTCACCGATGTAGTTGGCATGGATGCATTTCTAAAAGATTTTGATCTATATTTTGCAAAGCTGTTTGATGGTTTGCGTCATGACAGTGGCGACCCATATGAATGGGGTGATAAAGCCTATGCGCATTATAAAAAGCTTAAAATTGATAGTAAAACCAAAATGCTTACTTTTAGTGATGGGTTAGACTTAGAGAAAGCATGGGATTTACATAATTACTTTAAAGACCGTTTCCAAGTGAGTTTTGGTATAGGCACCAACTTAACCAATGATATGGGACAAACTCCGTTAAATATTGTGTTGAAATTGGTGGAGTGTAATGGTCAATCTGTGGCAAAAATTTCAGATAGCCCTGGAAAAACCATGACGGACAATGACACGTTCTTGGCCTATTTACGTCAGGTATTTAATATTCAAGAGCCTGCTTAAACCCACCATGACATCATGATTCCTTATCTGATTTTTTGCTAAAACCATGCAAAAAATCAGAATAATGATGAAATAGTCTTGTGTTAAGATCATTTAGATGAACTCAATAAAAAATCGAAAATTATGACTGACTCTCAATTTGATCTCGGATTGCTCATTGAAGCTGAACAATTGGTTCCTTATTTGGGTAATGATAAGTTACGTATTGTCGATTTATCTCGCAGTTCGGTGTACGAACAGCTACATATTCCACATGCAATCCACTTAAAACCCAATCTATTGGTGCGCCAAGAAGAACAAGCTTCAGGGGTATTACCTGATGATGAAGGTCTAAGAAATCTGATTGATTTTTTAAATATTTCACCAGAACATCATGTGGTGGTGTATGACGATGAGGGTGGTGCTTGGGCTGGACGACTCATTTGGAATTTGCACTGTATCGGTTTTTATAACACCAGTTTAATTAATGGCGGCATTCATGCATGGTTAGGTGCAAATTTACCGACCTCCTCAGATATTGAGCGTTTTGAAAAAGTTGAACATACAGTCAAAATTGATAAAACACATATTGATGAATATCAAATTGAATATAAAAATCTACTCGAAAAAGTCAATCAAAACAGTGTGCAAGTTTGGGATTGTCGAACACATGATGAATATATAGGGCAACGTTTGGCTGCGCGTCGTGGTGGTCATATTCCTTCGGCACGTCATTTTGAATGGAGTACTGCCCTAAATCGTCAAAATCATTTAAAATTACACTCCCTGGAACGCACACAACAACGTTTAGAACAATTGGGCTTCCAACTGGATCAGCCTGTGGTGGTGTATTGTCAATCGCATCACCGTTCAGGATTAGCCTATATTTTAGGTCGATTATTGGGTTGGAAGATTCAAGCTTATGATGGTGCGTGGAGCGAATGGGGCAATCGTTTAGATAGTCCAATCATTACTGGAGAATCACCTTCGTGAGTCTGTCAAATTTAAAAAAGAAAGTATTTATTCAAGCTCAGCGTATTGTACCGCAGCAACAATTAAGTCGTGTGGTGGGGAAAGTTGCTGCTAGTGAAAATCCAATTGTTAAAAATATTGTGATTCAAGCATTTAAAGCACAGTACGGTATTGATATGTCGATTGCTGAGCAATCAGATGCACTCAAATTTAAATCATTTAATGAGTTTTTTACGCGTTCTTTAAAAGAAGGCGTACGCCAAATTGACCAAAATGAAAGCAGTATTGTGTCTCCTGCGGACGGTGCGATTTCGCAAATCGGTCATATTGATGAAGGTGATATTTTCCAAGCCAAGGGTCAAAGTTTTTCTGTAGATAAATTGATTGGTGATCCACAACTTGCAGCACCGTTTAAAAATGGTGAATTTGCAACGGTGTATTTATCACCTAAAGATTACCACCGTGTGCATATGCCATTTGCAGGTACATTGACGGAAACCTTGTATATTCCAGGTGAGTTGTTCTCGGTCAATCAAACCACTGCTGAAAATATTCCAGGTTTATTTGCACGTAATGAACGTATGGTCTGCTTATTCGATACTGAAATTGGTCGTATGGCGGTGGTATTGGTGGGTGCGATGATCGTAGCAGGCATCGAAACTGTAGCCACGGGTAAAGTTAAACCAACGGGTCGTTTGGAATTGAATCATCATCAACTTGATTTAGAAAAGGGTGATGAATTGGGTCGTTTTTATTTAGGTTCTACCGCTGTGGTTTTATTTGAACCGAATAAAATCAATTGGGATGTACAATTTAAAGCAAACTCAACGGTTGTGATGGGCGAAGCTTTAGGACATACGATTTAAAACGGATCTGCAACTCATACTTACTTTAAAACAGAATCTCTATAAAAAAAGCGCCAATGGCGCTTTTTTTAGATATCTATGATCACTGCATCCGATAAAGTCGTTCTTTTGGAAACACTGCAATAAACGTTGAACCTTGATTTTCTTTAGATTCAATTTCTAAATAACCGCCATGTTGCATGAGCACATGTTTAACAATTGCTAAACCTAAACCTGTACCACCTGTCGCACGACTTCGTGCACTATCGACACGATAAAACCGTTCCGTCAAACGAGGTAAATGTTTGGGATCAATCCCAATGCCCGTATCTTCTACAGAAAAATAACCATGTTCGCCATCATCATGCCAGCCAATGGTAATGGTTCCCCCTTTAGGGGTGTATTTGATGGCATTGGTAATCAAGTTGCTGAAGGCGCTGGCAAGTTCCATATCTGAACCAATGAGATCACAATGACTGTCGATATCTAAATTTAAGGTATGACCATAATCGGTATTATAGGCTTGTGCATCATCAAACAAGTGATTCATTAAACTTGGCATTTCAATAATTTGATTCTTGGCAATTTGCTTGTCATTTTCTAAACGAGATAAAAGCAACAGATCATTAACCAAGGCATTCATACGTCGGGTTTGCGACTGCATTTGATCAAATGCACGTTTCCAACGAGGATTGATGTCTTCCTGATCTTTAAAGGTTTCGATATAACCACTGAGTACCGTGAGTGGAGTGCGTAATTCGTGGGAAATATTGTCGACAAAGTCGGAACGCATTTGTTCTAGGTTTTGCATACGGGTAATGTCATGCGCTACCAATAAGCGACTTTCATTGCCAAAGCGAGTGAGCTTAATTTGTGCGTATTTATTTTCATCTGTGGCTAACTTAATCTTGATGCCATCTGGTGCTTGATCAGTATGATTAAAATATTCAACGAAATCAGGTTGGCGAATAATCGTCAAAATATTACGACCACGGTCTTGTGCTTGAATACCAAATAAATGTTCGGCTGCTGGGTTCCACCATTCAATTTGTTGGATATCATCGGTCAAAATCACCGCTTCAGATAAAGCGACAAGAGAAGATTGCGTACGATCAATCAACGCCACCATTTCAGCTTGAACGATTCGTTCTTGGCGCTGAGCACGATAAACATTAAATAATAATGCACCCCAAATGCCATTTAAGTTTGGGGGGACGTCATAAGGTCGATTGGAAATCCAATCATTGACCAAATACAGTGATCGAAGTTGCAACCCAAAAAAGAAAGCAATTGCGATAAAAACACAAGGCCAAAAAAAACCAATCCCTAAGCCAATGAATCCACCAATGACCACTAAAAATGCCAGTAGTCGTAAATCTTGTTTGGCAAAGGTCCACAAACTGCTATAGCGAAATTTTTGATGCTCGTTTGCAAGTTGTGGAACGGGATAAGGTTCGTACATATAAATTTAGTGACCCAAAATCAATCAATCAGTTCTACTTTATCAGCATTGCACTAAAACTTTAAAATTTTTAAACCTTTAGGGAGCGATATCAACCCAATGCCACATCGGCACGAGTCGAGAAGCGGTAACCTGTACCACGTACAGTTTGTACATAGCGATCTGCTCCATAAGGTTCAAGCACTTTACGTAAACGACGAATATGTACATCAATGGTTCGGTCTTCAATATAGACATTACCACCCCAAACTTGGTCAAGCAGTTGAGCGCGAGTGTAGGCACGTTCAGGATGTGTCATAAAGAAAGCGAGTAGACGGTACTCAGTTGGTCCCATATCCAATATGGTGTTGTTAAAGCTAACACGCTGACTGACAGGATCAAGCATCAAACCATTGGCATCAATAGTTTTTTCGCCACTTAAGGCATTTGCGCGACGTAAAACTGCTTTAATTCGAGAAACCAATTCACGAGTGGAAAAAGGTTTGGTCATGTAGTCGTCGGCACCCGCATCTAGACCTTGAACTTTATGATCTTCTTCGCCACGTGCAGTCAACATAATGACGGGAATCTCAGACAGGGATTCATCCCGTTTTAAACGGCGACAAAAATCGACACCGCTGACACCGCCAGGGAGCATCCAATCTAATAAAATAAGAGAAGGGCGTTGATCGACCACCATTTGATGGGCTTGCTTCGCATCTTCAGCTTCCAGACATTGAAAACCTGCCATATCTAATGAAGTATGGATCATCTCGCGAATTGGAAGTTCGTCATCGACGATTAATATGTAGTCATCTTTCACAACGCAATATCCTATGATGAACGGTGAACCGTTTTTTATTTATGACAGGCTTATTACAAAGATTAATTATGACAGTATCATTGCAAAAAATGTACTTATGCATGTTTTCGCAATGATTTGTGACAAAAAGATGAAAAGACAAGATCAATCATCCATTCTTTTTTTGAGTTTTCAAATCAAATCAGAATGTTAGATAATCTACTTATCTATTATCACTTTGACATTTTTTCAAGCAATGCAAGGAATACCACGCGACAGGATTGCACCACTTCATCTAATGGAAGTTTAAAGCCACCCATCACCCAACGAACAGCAATTTGTGTGACATATCCATTCAGCCCCGTTGCGATGAGTGAAATTTGTTGTTCAGTCAAATGGGTATGCGGCATCATCAGTGTAACAAAGGCATGAATGATCCGATCAAAACGTGCCATAGTTTCTCTGATGGTGGCATGGTTATGAAGCTCTTGCACCAGCATGGCATCAATGTAAATAATACGTGCAGTTCGCGGATCATCTTGCAGTAGTGAAAAGAAAGCATGCAGTCCTGCATCAATCATTTTGAGTGGATCAGGTGAGGCCTGCATAATGGCCTGCATTAAAGTTTGTTGTAAGTTTTCAATCAGCTGTAAGAAAATGGTTTGAAACAAGTTTTCACTTTTCTTAAAGGACTCATAAAAATAACGTTCAGTCAGCTTTGCTTCATTACAAATATCTTTGACCGTAACCGAAAAGAAACCGTGTGTCCCATAAGCCTGAATACCTGCTTCGATCAATTTTTCACGACGAGCCTGTTTGCGTTCAGACAAGGACATTCCTTTGAACTGGCGCTCTTTGCTGGCTTTTTTTATTGAATCTCGTTCTGTTTCTAGATTATTTGATATTTGTTGATTCATAGTTAAAAAACTGTCGTTCATTGCATGCATTTTTCATCATATTAACAATAAACGCTAAGGAAACCTATGTTGTCAAGATTTGCCTATGACAAAACTGCTCAATCTAATCGATTTTAGTGTTATTGACAATAATCATTGTCAAACTTATAGTGGTCAATGTAACGCACATTGGCAATCATTTCGTGCATAAAATGAATAGGAACAACAATGAAAAATTTTAAAAATAAAGTCGCAGCGATTACAGGTGCTGGCTCAGGTATTGGTCAACAATTGGCTGTTTTGTTGGCGAAACAAGGATGTCATTTATCTCTTAGTGATGTGAACGAAAAAGGTTTGGCTGAAACTGTAGAGTTGATTAAAGATCATAGTATTCGTGTGACCACTAAAAAAGTCGATGTAGCCAAACTTGAAGAAGTAAAAGCATGGGCCGCTGAAACTGTGCAAAATCATGGTTCAGTCAATATGATTTTTAACAACGCTGGTGTTGCTTTGGGCTCAACGGTTGAAGGCGCTTCATATGAAGAGCTTGAGTGGATTGTCAATATCAACTTTTGGGGTGTGGTGTATGGTACCAAAGAATTTTTACCATACATTAAAAAAACAGGTGATGGTCATATTATCAATATTTCAAGTTTGTTTGGTCTAACCGCACAACCGACTCAGTCTGCTTATAATGCAACCAAGTTTGCAGTACGTGGGTTTACAGAATCTTTACGCCAAGAATTGGACATCGAAAATTCAGGTGTAAGTGCGCTTTGTGTACACCCAGGTGGAATTCGTACCAACATCGCCAATGCTGCGAAAATGAATGACAGTTTAAAAAGTTTAGGTATGAATCCTGAGAAGTCTGCAAAAACATTTAATAAATTATTGCGTTGCCCACCTGAAGAAGCAGCACGTCAAATTTTAGAGTCAGTACAAAAAGACCGCCGTCGTTTATTGATTGGTAACGATGCTAAAGTGATTGATTTAATGCAACGTGTCCTGCCGACGGGATATCAAAAAGTGACTGCATTTGCCACCAAATTAACCAAACGATTTGAATAATCTATTGTGATCCATAAGCCCGCATTTTGCGGGTTTTTTTATGTGAAAATTTGACTCAAATAGGGATGTATTAGAGTAGTTGTATATTCTAAAAAAAGAAATAAAAATAAAAAAACAAGCTGATTTGAAATAAGCAAGTGTTGATATTTCAACACCAAACACGTCTGAAAACCAACAGATTTTATCGGAATAAAAAAATATTTATTATAAAAATCATGATGTTATATGGTTGGCACGCTTGTTGCGAAATAACTGTGACGAAAATATTAAAAATATAGGAATTTCCATGACAAGTTTACAAGATTTAGCTGCTAAACAATCTCGATCTGCTCAGGTGAAAGCAGGTTTAGATTATCCTGTGATTGACACCGATATTCACACCAATGAATTTAGTCCTTTGCTCGAGGATTATATTGCTCAATATGGTGGTGCGAAGGTCGTCGATACATTCCGTGAGCATTTACAACAGAATGGTTTAAATGTGCTTGCTGCGGAATGGTATAAAGCAACGCCACAAGAGCGTCTGGATAAACGTTTATTCCGTCCGCCATTTTGGGCACTGCCTGCACAGAATAGCTATGACTTAGCGACAGTTTCTTTGCCATCATTGTTAAATGAGCGCCTTGAGGAATTAGGCACAGATTATGCCGTGCTCTATCCAAATGTGTCGTTATTTCCCATTAATTCTGCCAACGAAGACTTGCGCCGTTCTTTGACACGTGCGGTGAATCATTACCATGCAGATATTTATCGTCCTTATGCAGATCGTTTAACCCCTGTGGCTGCAATCCCACTGCATACCCCAGAAGAAGGGATTGAAGAATTGGAATATGCAGTAAATACCTTGGGTCTAAAAACGGCGTTAATTCCAGGTGCTGTACGCCGTCCAGTGAAAGCCATTGCCGACAAATATCCAGACGATCAAGAATTGCGTCGTTATGCATATTGGTTAGATTTCTTTGGCATCGACAGTGAATACGACTACGACCCATTTTGGAAAAAGAGTATTGAGCTCGGGATTAATCTATCGACCCATTCGGGCAGTCAAAGTTGGGTAGCCCGTAATTCTCCATCGAACTACATGTTCAATCATATTAACCATTTTGCCGATGCGTCAGAAGCCTTAGCCAAAGCCTTGTTCTTTGGTGGTGTGACTGAACGGTTCCCACAGTTACGTATCGCACTTTTAGAAGCAGGTGCTGCATGGGGTGCAAATGTATTAACGCATCTGGTCGATCGTTTTGAAAAGCGTGGCAATGACAATGTTCAGCAATACAACCCAGCCAATATTGATCGTCAATTGATTATCGATTTGTATCGTCAACATGGGCAAGAGCTGTTCCGTGGACGTGAATATTCAGACGATCAAATTATTGAAAGTGTCTTTGGAGTGGCCTCTGCATTCCGTTTCCGTGAGCAAAAACCTGAACATATTAATGATTTTGCCTTAGCTAAAATTCAAAACATTGACGACATTTATGATCGTTGGGTGCCAAATTTCTATTTTGGTAATGAGGCAGATGACCGAACCATTGTGGGAGCATTGAATCCTAAGGGCAATCCTTTTGGTAAAAAAGTACATGCGCTTTATTCTTCAGATTCAGGTCATTGGGATGTTCCAGAACTGACTGAGCCTTTAGCGGAGTCTTATGATCTGGTTCGTGAAGGTGCGATTACTGAAGAAGATTTTAAAGCATTGGTCTTTGACAATCCTTACCGTTTCTACACTGCGAACAAACCTGATTTCTTTGCAGGTACACAAGTCGAGCAGAAGTTAAAAAAATTAAAAGCTGCTTAATTTAATCATTTCCCCCTAAACACATTTTCCCCATGCTCATTTTCATGGGGTAGGGGGAACTTTACGTTTTTGGGACGATTTTGAAGTGAAATTGAATATGAAAAAACATGCTTTAACTGTTGCGATTGGGGTTTTACTGAGTACTGCTTCAAGCTTAAGTCTTGCTCAAGAACAATCGCTGAATCAAGAAGTTGAGGCGATTAAACAACAAATAAAACTGTTACAAAATCGATTAGAAGCCGTTGAAACGCAAGCGAAATCAGGGGCAACAAAGTCAGCACCATTGCAAGCTAAAATTAATCATCAAACAACCGACACTGTTGAAGGCAATAATGATGAATCAACAGATGAAGCACTTACAGCTGAAGTAACACCTGCAACGTCAGATGATATTGAAGGCGTGCGCAGTGAGCTGGAAAACTATAAATATGATCAGTCACGTCAATACGAGCGTCAAACAGTCAAATCGGCACGTGATACCACTTTCTATGGAACGGTTCAGTTACGTGCCAATGCACAGGACAATAGCAATTCAGCAAAATCGACCTTTGATATTGGTACGGCTTTAATTGGTGTTCGAGGCAATTTATTTAAAGATTATAACGAAGGTAAAAATCTCGATTATCAATTGTCTTATGGCTTTTCTAAGACCAATGATGGCTCAAATAACAGTAACTTTAACTTACTCGATGCATTTTTACGTTATCACGTGTTTTCCACCAATGCAGGTTTAGAAACACCAAAATTGAATCTGACTCTGGGACAACAACTATTACCTTTTGGTCTAGATGTTCAATCGCCTGAAGATTTACGTCCAACCATTACTACAGCTTCTTCACTGAATTCTCTAGGGTTATTTACTCGTCAAAACGGGTTTATTGCTCGTGGTGATGTAAAACCATTTGTCGATTATGGATCGAATTATCGCGCGCCATTACTCGAATATGCAGTGGGTGTGACCAACGGTAACGGCAGCAACAAATCCGACGATAACAACAGTAAAGACTATATCGGTCGTGTCGCTTTTACTTTGCCAGTGGACTATGCGAGTTGGTTACGTGAACTGAAGTTTGGTGCGTCCTATATCAAAGGCGAAGCCAAAATTACAGGCTCAGGCCTGACCGATAAAAAAGCACAGCGTGATCGTCTTGGTTTTGATGTGTATTACAACCATGCACCGTTTGGTGTGACTTATGAGTATGTTCAAGGCAAAACAGATTATATCGATGCCATTACCCCAGCAATTCGTAATGCCAAAGCAGAAGGACATACGTTTACGGCCTTCTATACCTTGGGCGATCAGTTCTATAACAGTATTAAATCCAATGCAAAATTTGATGATTTTTGGCCGAAGTCAATTCAAGGCTATTACCGTTTTGACACCTACAACCCAAATAAACACGATAAAAATTACTTAGATACAGTCACTAAACGCATTGGTGAATATGACATTCATTCACTGGGTTTGAACTTCTTCTTTGCACAAACCACCAAGTTTCAATTGCAACTCAGTCACTACGCCTATGACGTTGAAAATCAAACGCAGAAAGACACCAACGAAGTTCAAGCCCAATTTCAATACACCTTTTAATTATTTCAATACTTAACTTAAGGATCATCTCCATGAACAAATTGTCTAAAAAAATAACTGCCACCTTCTTAGCGTTGTCTGCACTGGGCTTAAGTTTGCAACTGCAAGCGGCTACACCCAAAGAAATTCGTATTTCGGTATCCAGTGCTGGTGAAGGTGGTAAACCAAAAGTAGGCGGTGCTTATATTGCATCTGCACATTTACGTGGTGTGTTGGAACAAGAATTTAAAAAAGATGGCATTAAAGTCACATGGCTATTTTTCCCAGGTGCAGGTCCGGCAACCAATGAAGCTTTAGCCAATGGTAAAGTCGATTTTGCTACCCAAGGGGATTTACCCTCTATTGTGGGACGTTCTACAGGTTTAAAAACAAAATTATTATTAAGCGCAGGTCGTTTTGGTCCTGTGTATGTTGTGGTGCCAGCAGATTCCAAAGCCAAAACATTGGCAGATTTAAAAGGGAAAAAGTTCGCCAACTTTAAGGGCACAAATGGTCAAATCGTGTTGAACCGTGTACTGGGAAAGTATGGTTTAACAGAGCGTGATTTACGTGTCATTAACCAAGATAGCTATTCATCTCGCACTGCACTATCTACAGGTGATATTGATGGGACGATTATTTCGCCATGGAGTTTAGAAGCACGTGGTGTGGCAAAACGCCTACTGACCATTAATGATCGTACAGTATCGCCACTTTCAAGTTTCTGGGTAACGGAGAGTTTTGAAAAACAATATCCAGAGATTGTGCAGCGTGTGGTGACAACCCTCGTAAAACAGGCGCATTGGAGTTCAGAAGAGGCCAATCGCACCCCTCAATATAAATTATGGGCACAAAGTGGCACACCGTTTCTTGACTATAAAAAAGATTGGGATGGTACTCCGCTTAAAGATCGCATTAATCCTTTGTTAGATGATTTTCATCGTTCTCAAATTGATGATGCAGTTCGTGTATCTAAAAATGCCAAATTAATTCGTCGTGATGTCGATACCAAAACATGGTACGAACCGAAATACTTAAACAACGCGCTCAAAGAGTTGAACCTACAAAACTACTGGACTCCATTTAATGCCAAAGGGCAGGCGAAATAAGGAGTATGAGCATGCAGCCAGTAGAAAACGCCTCTAACCTAGAGCCAATCAGCTTTAAATTTGCCAGTAGCTTTATTTTACTGACCATATTGGCAGGTCTAGGTGTGGGCGTGGCACGTGTGCTGACCTCTCTATATGCCGTGCATATTCAGGCTTCAGAATTTCAGCTTGGACTCATTGCAGCAGCGCAAAGTTTTGGACTGCTCTTTATGGCACTGCCTGTTGGTGTGCTTGTACAACGCTTTGGCTCTTTAAAAATCTTTGCCTTGGGTAGTTTATTGGCTGCTGTGCTGTATAGCTTGCAACTTTTATATTCAAATGCTTGGTATTTACTGCTGATCACAGCATTGGTCAGTTTTGTTTTACCGATGCGTTTTGTGTCCATTCATACCGTTTTTTTAAGTCATTTAAAGCGTTTGGGGCCGGCAAAAGCAGGATGGTTTCGCGGTTCTCATATGATGGGGTTTTTCTTAATTGCCCCAGCACTAACGGTTTTTTTAATTGAACACCTGAACTATAGCGGAGCTTTTATTGGCGTGGCATTTCTTTTCACCATTGCCATGGTTTTTGCTCCAATTTGCTTTGCGCAAAATACAGCGACATCACTCACAGTCCAACCCAAATTTAAGTTCAGTGAGGTAATTGAGCCCCTCAAACTCATTCAACAACACCCACATTTGCGCACCATTTGTAGTTTGGAATTTATGAGCAACATTGCCAATAACTACTTTGGATTCTTCATTGTAGTGATTGCGATTCAGACCTTCCACCTTCAAGAATCCTTAGCCGTCATGCTGTTGACCGTACAAGGCTTGGTGTTTGTAGGGAGTTTATTCAGCTTAGGTGCATTGGCTGAAGTGGTGGGTTATCACAAATTTTATGTGATTGGTCTTGCACTGATTAGCTTTGCTTTGATCAGTCTGAGTGTTGCACATCAATCGATTTGGCTCTGGCCAAGCAGCGTTTCACTGGGATTGGGACTGGGCATGTTGCATATCTCTAATTTTATGTCTTTTGCCAAAGTTGGTGAACAAACCTCAATGAGTAAAATTTCTCCGCTTTTAGCAATGGTTGGTCCCGCAGGTGGACTACTGGGTGGATTAACAGGTGCTGCTTTAGGTCATCACATTGGTCTACAGGCAATTTTTGCACCTATTGGTCTGGCATTTTTACTGCTCACCATTTTTGTGTTTAGAAATGTGAGCTTTCAACAATTTTTACAAGAAGATTCTTCAATCACACAATTACAGAGGCAAGAACCATGAGCCTAACTCAAGTTGAGGCGCAATCGGTAACTTGGCAAAGCGACCGTAGAGCCCTAGATACATTAAAAACTTTATTTTCACATGGATTGAAATGGATCTGTGGAATCGCCTTGCCATTGCTTGTCCTGTGTATTTGGTGGATTGCTGCCAAACAACACTGGTTACCTGAGCAAATTCTGCCAGCACCACAATTGGTATGGAGTACCACCATTGAACTTTGGCAGTCAGGTGATTTGCAATTTAACTTTCTAGTCAGCGCAAAACGCATTTTATGGAGTGTGTTATTGGGCGTAGGAATTGGGCTGGGACTTGGTGCTTGGTTTGCTTTATCAACGCGGGCGCAAAGATTTGTTTATCCGACTATTCAATTGGTTGCTCAATTTCCAATTATTGGCTGGATACCACTATTGATGATTTTCTTGGGCATCGATGAAGCCTTGAAAATTGTGGCGATCTCACTGGCTGTGGTTTCACCGGTTTTGATTGCAACCTTTAAAGGGATTCAGCAAGTTCCACAGCATTTATTGGAGGTCGCAAAGGTTTATCAATTTTCAAAATGGCAGACCTTAAGCAAAGTGGTGATTCCTGCAAGTTTACCTGCAACCATCAGTGGGATTCGACAAGGCGTGATGCAAGCTTGGTTGGCACTGGTCTTTGTAGAACTCTTGGCAAGCAGTGAAGGCATTGGGTTCTTGATGGTTTGGGGACGCCAATTGATGCAAATGGATATCGTGTTTATGGGCATTATCTTCATTGGATTAACAGGGTTTGCATTGGACAGTTTCTTGGCGATTTTTGAGCGTTTAGCACGTTTCTATGCGACTCGAGTGAGGGTTTAATGATGACAACAACACATATCCATCGTGATTCGAAGCTTGAAACAAATACGCTACTCAGTCGTATCGAAAAGCAGAATTCACAGCGATTTCAAAAACTAAAAAATAGAGCAATCCAGATCTCTCAAGCCTTGATTTTACCCGTGATTTTTATTGTGCTTTGGGCAATTGCATCACACCAACTTTGGTTAGATCCAAAACTGATTCCTTCTCCGTTTTCCGTGGTGATTCAAGCAGTGGAGACTTTAACGAAAGCTGAATTTTGGCAAGGTTTCTTTGCAAGCTTGGCACGTAATTTTACAGGTTATGCATTAGGTGCAAGCCTAGGTGTGGCATTTGGTGTTTTATTGGGAACGTCACGCTTTGCAAACTGGTTTTTAGCGCCGAGTTTTAACGTATTACGTCAAGTTTCACTGTTTGCATGGTTGCCTTTAATTTCGACCTTTTTAGGATATGACAATGGTGCCAAAATTTTATTCATCACGCTTTCAGTCTTTTATCCAGTGGCATTACACAGCTTAGAAGGGGTCAGTAGTATTTCGACAAAATACCGTGAAGTAGCACAGGTCTATCAATTCCCAAAGCTGTATACCTATCGCAAACTCATTTTACCCGCAGCGAGTCCGCAAATTTTTGTGGGCTTGCAACTGGGTTTAATTTTTGCGTGGTTGGCAACCGTCGGTTCAGAATTTTTATTGGCAAATTACGGTGTAGGTCTGGGAAATTTAGTGATTCGTGGTCGTGAGCAATTCAATGTACCCCTTATTTTACTAGGCATGTTTAGCATTGGTTTTATTGGTGTAATTTTGAATCGAATCCTTCTTGTGATTGAGCGCCGTGTACTTACATGGCAAAAGGCCTAGGAGAAAAAGTGATGAATAAACATCTCAAATTTTTCAGAACAATATCGCTAGCGCTGATTGCAAGTCTAGGTCTAAGCAGCTGTTCAACCAATCGTGCACCAACCGGCTCGCAAACGATTAAAGAGCTGCGATATCAAAGCTCAGCAGGATTGGTAAATTTACCCGAATTGGCAGCAGATTTGGGTTATTTAAAAGGCGTAAAACTCACTTATGTAGGAACTGTACAAGGTGGTCCTCAGGATCTACTGACCTTAGTGGCTGGAGATGTTGATTTCGCTGCTGCATTTAATGGTGCGGTGGTCAAAGTTGTTGCTGCAGGACTAGATGTCGTTCCTGTAGTGGCTTCTTACGGCAGTGATGAGCAACAGTCCGCAGGTTTTTATGTACTTGAAGATAGTCCAATACATACCGCACGAGATTTTATTGGCAAAAAAGTCGCCATGAATACGTTCGGCGCACATCACGATTTTGTGTTGAAGGATTATCTCGAACGCAATGGTTTAACCCCTGAAGAAATTGCGCAAGTTGAATTGATCATGCTACCGCCAATTACTTCTGAACAAGCGATGCGCAATCAACAAATTGATGTCGCAGTACTCAGTAGCATTACTGAAGCACGAGCACTCAAAAATGGTGGGGTACGCAAAATTTTCTCCGATATTGATTTATATGGACCATTTACCGCAGGTAGTTATTCCATGCGTAAAGACTTTATCGAGCAAAATCCTGAACTGGTGAAGTCTTTTGTTGAAGGTGTTGCACAAGCACAAACTTGGTTGCAAACCACGCCAGTTGAAGAAATTCAGGCACGTTGCAAACGCATTATTGAAGCACGTGGACGCAATGAAACCTTAGCTTTAATTCCTTATTTCAAAGGCTATGGTGTGAATGAGCGTGGTGGCGTGCAAAAAGCAGAAGACTTCAAACCTTGGATCGATTTAATGGTCAAAGACCATAAATTAAAACCGAATGAACTTGATCCGAACACCATTTTTAGCAATCGCTATAACCCATACGTAAAAGATAAAAATTAAGGATTATTCAAATGACTATTGCATTGAAATTGGATCATATCCGCAAAGAATTTCCAGCAAAAACGATTGGTAAACAAGAGCAGCCGCCATTTGTTGCTGTTGAAAATGTGACACTAGATATTCAAAAAGGTGAGTTTGTCTCTATTGTTGGACCAAGTGGTTGTGGTAAATCGACCTTACTCGATTTAATCGCGGGTTTAACTAAACCAAGTGTTGGAGAAATTTTACTGAATGGTAAAATAATTACTGGTCCTGGTTTGGACCGTGGCATCGTATTTCAACAATACGCACTTTATCCTTGGTTAACCTCATTAGAAAATATTGAATTTGGTTTAGAAGCAAAAGGCGTTGATAAAAAAACACGTCGTGAAAAAGCCAATTATTATTTGAATCTGGTGGGTCTATCAGGCTTTGAAAATCATTATCCCAATGAATTGTCAGGTGGTATGAAACAGCGTGTAGCCATTGCACGTAGTTTGGCTTATGAGCCTGAAATTCTACTCATGGATGAGCCCTTTGCCGCTTTAGATGCGCAAACACGTGAAACCTTGCAGGAAGAACTCATCAACATTTGGCAAAGCTCAAAACGCACTATTATTTTTATTACCCATAGTATCGATGAGGCGATTTATTTAAGTCAGCGTGTGGCGATTATGACGTCACGTCCAGGCAAAATTAAAGAAGTGATCGATATTCCTTTAACACTACAAAGTAAACATCAGGATGTGCGCTCTACGCCAGAATATGGACAAATTCGTCATTATATTTGGACGCAACTCAGTGAAGAAGTCATTAAAGCGCAAGCTTTAGAAAAGACCAAACAACTTCAGCACAGCGCATAACAAATAAAAGAAGAGGGTCAATATTATGTCTACAGCAAAAAATCAGGTTTTAACTTATCCTAAAACAGTTTATGTCGCGTCTCAATCGAACAAACCAAAATTTCAATTGAATTGGCTCAGTTCCAGTTTTAAGCGCTCTATTGCCATTATTCTATTTTTAACACTTTGGGAAGTGCTGCCACGTCTTGGTGTGGTGAGTAGCGCCTTTTTACCTTCGCTATCGACTGTAATTCAAACAGGTTGGCAGTTATATCAAACAGGCCAATTGACAACGCATATTACGGTCAGTTTAACCCGTTCAGTGATTGGATTTACCTTGGCATTATTCATTGCTATTCCATTGGGACTTATCATTGGCTGGTATAAATTGGTTGCTGAAACATTGAATCCATTATTGGAAATTTTTCGAAATACAACAGCTCTTGCTTTGATGCCAGTATTTATTCTTTTTCTTGGTATTGGTGAAGTATCTAAAATCAGCTTGTTGGTGTATGCATGCACATGGCCAATCCTTTTAAACACCATTTCAGGTGTACAAAATGTAGATCCGCTCTTAATTAAATCTGCACGAACAATGGGGCTACCTCCCCATAAATTATTCCGCAAAGTGATTTTACCAGCAGCTGTACCGACCATCTTTGTCGGTATTCGTTTAGCGGGAGCAATTTCAGTGCTGGCATTGGTGGCAGTGGAGATGTTTGGTTCAAAAGCAGGCTTGGGTTATTTGATCATCTACTCGCAATACAGCTTTGAAATTCCTCAGATGTTTGTGGGAATTTTGGTGATGACGCTGGTCGGTTTAGCGTTTAACTATGGTTTATTGGCAGTTGAAAAGCACTTTACTTCTTGGAAAAAGACGCCTCAAGAATAAGCCATGATTTAGATTAAAAGAGTATTGAGTAAGATTAAAAAAACAGTGCGATCAGCACTGTTTTTTTTTAGTTAAAAATATATCAATGGAATTTTTTTAAATGAATTTTTATTTTGAATAAAAGAATATTTAAAATAGAAGGTCAATACTTTTATATTGAAATATAAGGAATATCGAGTTGAAAGATAATCATATAAGAATCATATTTTTAAATTATTATATAATCATTTGTTGACATCGAAAATAATGATATGTAAATCTCATTCTATAATAATCCATATTTAATTAAACGTGTTCTGACCACATTGCGGGTTACACCTAACAAACGCGCAGTATGCACTTGGTTATTTTCACAAAAATCATATGCACTACGAATGAATTGTTCTTCTATCAGTTCATTTATGTTCAAATCTGATAATTGTTCGGATGCCTTGAATAACTGCTGAAACGTATTTTTTAACAAAAATTCAGCATCTTGAAGGCTTTGAATATCGTGCTCTGCAGCATTTTCTGGTCTAAGGTTGTCTTTTGACAGCAGTGCCTTATGTTTGGCATTGCTATGAAATAGATTGGAAAAGGAAATACATTCTGGCTCAATCACACCATTTTGACTGACTAAAACAGCATGATGCATAGTATTTTCAAGTTCACGAATGTTGCCTGGCCATGAATGCTGAAGTAGCTTTCGAATAGCCAACGGACTGAATTTTAATGGGGTGGCGTGTGGATTGGTTTGATAACGTTCTACAAAAAATTTAGCCAATGGCAAAATGTCTTCACGACGTTCAGCAAGCTTTGGAATTTTGATTAAAGCCACGTATAAACGATAAAATAAATCCTCACGAAAACGACCTGCTAACACAGCTTGTTCAAGATTTACATTGGTGGCTGCAATGATACGAACATTAATGTGAATAGGCTTTAGTGAACCTACTCGAACAATTTCTCTTTCTTGTAAAATTCGAAGCAATTTTACCTGCATTGCAAAAGACAAATCACCAATTTCATCCAAAAATAAGGTGCCATTATGTGCAGCTTCAAACCAACCAATACGCTGACTAATTGCCCCCGTGAAAGCACCTTTTTCATGTCCAAAAAGTTCACTTTCTGCCAGAGTTTCAGTGAGTGCACCACAGTTCACCGCAATAAAAGGCCCTTTAGCACGATGGCTCAAAGCATGAATTTGGCGAGCTACCAATTCTTTGCCTGTGCCCGTTTCACCAATAATCAAGGCATTGGCATCACTCGGTGCAATTTGTTCAATACGCTCTAAAAGTGCTTTAGAGAGCGGATCTTCAAAAACGGTTGCTGTCGCTCGCTCATAGCGAACAGTGGCGCTTACGCTAGGATGAGTTAATATAGACATATTGTTTTTATTCGATATAAAAATAAGGGTCATAATGGAATAATTAGTTGCGAATAATAAATAATAAATCGATATTTAATTATCGGTTTGTAAGATAAAAGTAATTCTAGAAATATATATACGAATAACAGATAAAAAGTGCATCGATAACTAAATATTAAATCAAGATAAATGATTGCAATAAAATCTTTTATATTAAGAAAATCATAAACAACAGAGTAATCATAATGACAATTACATCAGTCAATGTTCGTAACCAATTTAAAGGTGTTATTCAAGAAATCGTATTAGGCGATGTCGTTTCAGAAATAAATGTGGAAACGAAAGCAGGGCACTTTACTTCAATTATTAGCACCCGTTCAGTCAAAGACCTTGAACTTAAAATCGGTTCAGAAGTGGTCGTTCTCATTAAATCGACTGAAGTTTCACTCGCGAAATTATAAGTTTATGCAATCGCACGTAGACTTACGTTTGAGGAGAATTTAATAATGGCATCACAACATCAGGCAGGTGCGGTCTCGATTCAAAAACTCAGTAAAACCTATACCAATAATAATGAGGATTTGACTGTTCTAGAAGATATCAATTTAGATATTCAAGCGGGTGAATTTATCAGTATTGTTGGGAGCAGTGGATGTGGTAAATCAACTTTATTACGTCTTTTGGTTGGTCTAGAAAATCAATATCAAGGTGAAATTTTAACAGCTGGTCAAAAAATTAAAGGCACCAGTTTAAACCGTGGCATTATTTTTCAAGATCATCGACTTTTTCCTTGGCTCAGTGTCAAAGAAAATATTCGTGTAGCATTGCATCAAAGCAATTTAAGCCGTACAGAAGAAGATAAAATTATTGATGAACATTTGGAGTTGGTGAAACTCACAAATTTTAAAGATGCATATCCTTCGCAGCTTTCAGGTGGGATGAATCAACGAGTTGCCATTGCGAGGAGTTTGGTCAATCGTCCACAAATACTGCTTCTTGATGAACCTTTCGGTGCGCTGGATGCTTTAACGCGTCAAAATCTTCAGGATGAATTACAACGCATATGGCAAACCGAAAAAATCACCATGATCATTGTGACACACGATGTGGAAGAAGCAGTTTTTTTAGGTGATCGTGTTGTGGTGATGCAGCCGCATCCAGGACGTATTAAACGTATTGTGAATGTTCCTGTACCACATCCACGTAAACGAGATGATGTTCGCCTCACCAATATTAAGAATAATATTTTGGTTGATTTTACTGACCCAATTAAAGATGAGTTATTAAAATCAAAAGCACCAGCATCATTCTCAGATTATCAATTTGCTTGGTAAGCTTAATTATCCAGTCAATAAAGTCTGCAAACGCAGACTTTTTTATGTGATTTAGATTGTATCTATAAAAAAATCCCTCAATGTGAGGGATTCTTCATTTCAAATATGATGTATTTGATCATCATTTTAAGAGGCTTTAGTTTGTTCACGCTGTAATACATATTGGTTTTCAGGACGTTTTAAGCCTAAGTTGTCACGTAACGTTGTACCTTCATATCCAGTACGGAATAGACCACGACGCTGTAACTCAGGCACAATAAAATCGACAAAGTCATTTAAGCCTGCAGGTGTTGTTGGTGGCAAGACGTTAAAGCCATCGGCACCATCATTTTCAAACCATTCTTGTAGCTGATCGACCACTTGTTCTGGTGTGCCAATCAAAGTCCAGTGACCACGAGCGGAAGCGATGTATTCATATAACTGACGAATCGTGAAATTGTGCTTACGTGCAATATCGATCATCATTTGCTGGCGACTTGAGAAATTGATGTCAGTATCTTCTAGTTTTGGAAATGGGGCATCTAAATCATATTTAGCTAAATTAATACCGCCCGCTAAGCCAGAAAGAAGTGCGAGCCCAACTTTAGGATGAATTAAGCTATTTAAAAGTTCATATTTTTCTTTGGCTTCTTGTTCAGTTTTCGCGACGAAAATCGAAACACCGGGCATGATTTTTAAGTCATCAGGTTGGCGACCATATTTTAATAAGCGACTTTTTACATCACGATAAAATTCTTGTGCATCTGCAAGATTTTGCTGAGCAGTAAAAATGACTTCCGCATATTTTCCTGCAAGTTCGCGACCATCTTCAGACTGGCCTGCTTGTACAATCACAGGGTAACCTTGCGGTGGACGAGAGATATTTAATGCGCCACCGACTTTGAAATATTTACCTTCATGTAATGGCTCATGTAATTTTTCTGCTTGGAAAAATTGACCACTTTCTTTGTTATAAATAAAAGTATCATCTTCCCATGAATCCCAAAGTTTTTGCGTCACCTCAATGAATTCATCTGCTCTTTCGTAACGAACTTTAGGATTTGGATGATCTTCTAATCCGAAATTACGAGCTGTATCTGCGGCGGCTGTGGTCACAACATTCCAAGCCGCACGACCTTTGCTGATATGATCCAGTGAGGCAAATTTACGCGCTAAGATGTAAGGGTCTTCATAGGTGGTCGATGCAGTTGCAATGAAACCGATATTTTTGGTGACTGTCGATAATGCTGCAAATAAGGTCACAGGCTCAAAGCCGACACCTTTGTCGCCTAGTCCGAGTTGACCTTCCGTCGCTGACCCCCAACGGACAGAAAGACCATCCGCAAGAAAATAGGCATCGAACAAACCTCTTTCAGCTGTCTTTGCCAGTTCAATGACGTAATCAATATTTAAGTGATCTTGTGGGCGCGATTCAGGATGGCGCCAACCCGCTGCATGTTGAGATGTGGTTGGTATAAATGCACCCAATTTAATTTGACGTTTTGACATTGTTATAACCTTATAGTGTTTTGTTCACGATCTATACGGTTATAACAAGATTATTTTCAGCTTTAAAATATGATTAAATTCAAATCTTATCTGTTTTCTACCATAGGAATTAAATATAAATCAGTGTGAATTTTTTTCATAAGAAAAATATCATATAATATTGATTTATATAAATTCATATCAAAATAATGGGTTTTAAATAAGCACTTTTACGGCTTTCTTTTTCCAAATAAATTGATAATACAGCCCTTGCATTACACATAAACAGACAAAGGCTAAAGCATAGCCGTACCAAATTCCAGGTAATCCCCACCACGAACTAAAGAGATATGCACAAGGCACTTCAATGGCAATAATGGCGATGACATTGATGATCATTGGCATGGTCACGGTTCCACTGGCACGCATAATAGACGCAAAAATCGCACTGGCACCAAAGAATAAAATTGACCAGAGCACAATAAACAGCAGTTGTTGCCCCAGAATGACCACATTTGGATCGGTAATAAATAACGCCATAAGGTATTTGGAAAACAAATAACCCAATGCAACTAAAATCCCCGTGATCACAATGTTCATACCCAATGCTGTTTTGGTCACGCGAGCCAATGAATCGGCTTTACCCGCGCCAATGGCTTGCGCTGCAAAAATAGAGGCAGCAATTGAAATGGATAATGCTGGGAACTGAATATAGTTGAGTACCTGATTTACAGCACCATAAGCAGCCGTGGCATTTGAGCCGTATCGGTTCACGAGTCCTACAATCACCAAACCTGCCACAGATGTTGTGACCATTTGAATTCCTGTTGGAACACCTAAACGTAGAATATTTTTAATCAACGGAGCATCGAAACGAATATGTTTAATGAGTTCAGCATCAATTTTTAATGGATGATTCTTCAGATTTAAATAGATATAGAGGAATACCAATACGGAGATATAACCGACCGCAGTGGCAATTGCAGGTGCAATAATCCCTAATTGCGGAAAACCGAAATAACCTTTAATTAAAATAGGAGTGGTACATAATCCAATAATACTGGTCATGCCTAGGGCAATGAGAGGGGTAACACTGTCACCGACACCACGTAAGATGGAGGTGAAAATAATATACATAAACAACAACGGACTACCTGCTAGCATCCATTGCACATAGGGCAAAGATAAATGCATAACATCTGGGTCAGTGCCTAAAGCTGTTAATAACCATTTAGACGCCAACACACCGCAAATGGCAATAATACTGCCACCAATGACGGTCATAAATATGGTTGAACCGACAACACTTCTCACTTTTTCTATGTTTTGCGCGCCCCATGCTTGTCCGACCAGTACAGTTGATCCTGCTGAAAGTCCAATGACAAAGGCCATAAGACAAAACAGAATTGGGAAGAATACAGCCACAGCGGCAATGGCATTGACCCCTAACATTTGACCGACAAAAACCGTATTAATGGTACCTGACAGGTTTTGCAAAATGTTGGTGGCGATGAGTGGTAAAAGAAAGACTAAAAAAACTTTCCAAAAACCAGGTTCATCAATGGGGCTTAAACGAGGTGCCATCTTCTTGCGATATCCAAAAAACAGAGTTATTTGAACAGATTAACATAGCAGATAAGACAAAAGCCTGAGCATTTAAGTAACTCAGGCTTTGCAATTGTGTCTTTTTAATCAAATGATCAGTCGTGATTGAGCAGTCTGTTTTCGTACCTTTAAACTGCTGATAAGATTTGACCAGCTTGAATCAAAGTTTCATCTTTCTTGGCAAAACATAAACGAATCAATTTTAAATCTTTTGGTGGTTGCTGATAAAACACCGACACAGGAATTGCGACAATTTTATGCTGTTCTGCTAAGTATTGGCACATGTCTACATCACTGAGTTCCGGTCTGATCTCGGTATAATCTAGATTTTGAAAATAAGTGCCCTGAGAAGGAGTGAGTTTAAAACGAGAGTCTTGGATACTCGAATTGAACAAATCGCGTTTGTTTTGATAAAACTGAGAAAGTTCCTGAATATGTTCAGGATGTTGTTGCATAAACGCTGCAAGTGCAACTTGTATAGGTAGTACACCGCAGAAATTGGCAAATTGATAAACCTGACGGAACACTGACATGAGTTTTGGTGCAGCAATGCAATAACCCGTTTTCCATCCAGTCACATGAAAGGTTTTCCCAAAAGACCCGACCACAAAACTGCGCTCACGGAGTTCGGGGAATGACAGCGCTGAATAATGTTTCTGACCATCAAAAATCAGATGTTCATACACTTCATCTGACAGTACTAAAATATTTCGATCTTGAATAAGTTCAATGAGGTTGTACCAATCCTGTTTTGACCAAATCGCCCCTGTAGGATTGTGCGGGGTGTTGACAATCACCATGCGGGTTTTGTCATTAATGGCAGATTTGACCTGATTCCAATCCACTGTAAATGTGGGATGATGCAGTGCAATATGAACGGGTATTGCTCCTACCAGTTTTACACTGGGTGCATAACTGTCATAGCTTGGATCAAAAATAATGACTTCATCCCCTTGGGAAACGGTAGCTTGAATGGCTGCAAAAATGCCAATGGTTGCCCCTGGGGTAATGGTAATCTCTGAGATTGGGTCAATGTTCAAGCCGTCACGTTGTTGAAATTGTTCTGCGACGCGTTGTCTTAAGGTGAGTAAGCCATCGCCTGGTGGGTATTGATTGAATCCATCTAAAGTGGCTTTGCAGAGTGCATCGAGCAGGGCTGGTGGTGCAGGAAAATCTGGAAAACCTTGTGAAAGGTTTAAGGCATTGAGACGCTGTGCCAATGCAGACATGATGCTAAAAATGGTCACACCCTGAGCAGGGAGTTTAGATTGGATGTCGATCATGACGAGTTTATTTGTTGGAATGTGTTAGGAATAGTGTAGCAGGGTGCATGTGAAAGATTGAATAAAAATGGTCTATAGAAGAATTCAATTATCCTTATATAAAGGTATGTTTTATCGTTGCTTAATAACTGTATTTAAATAATATTAATCATGTGAAAATATTCTCTGAAAAAAATAATAAACTAAAAAGTCTACAAAAAATATTGTGAAACAGATCAACAAAGATAAAATTTGTAGCTAGAATATTATTTAATTAAATTTTTTAAAAGATCAAAAATGCGTTTTAGAACAGATATTAATGGATTAAGGGCTTATGCTGTTCTTGCTGTTATTGTTTTTCATTTTAATAGACAGTGGCTTCCAGGTGGATTTGCTGGTGTAGATGTATTCTTTGTCATTTCTGGCTATCTCATGACTTCTATTATTTTTAGAGGTTTTGAAGAAAATAAATTTTCAATTCGAAAATTTTTGAGCGCTCGAGTTAAGAGGATTATTCCTGCCTTATTATTTTTAGTCACTATTTTAATGATATTTGGCTATTTCTTCTTAGGTCCTATTGCTTATTCAAGCTTGGCAAAACACTCAGGCAGTAGTCTTTTATTTTTTTCTAATATTGTGTATTGGAACGAGTCTGGATATTTCGATGCACTTGCAAGAGAAAAGTTCTTACTACATACATGGTCTTTGTCTGTTGAATGGCAGTTTTATGTCATTTATCCCATAGTTTTATTCATTTTATTCAAGTATTTTAACAAAGAGATTGTTAAAAAAATCATTGTCATTAGTGCTGTTTTAGCTGTAATTTTTTCTATTTATGCTTCTCAAAGATGGTCAATCGCATCTTACTTTTTATTGTCGACACGAGGCTGGGAAATGCTATTGGGAGGTATAGCCTTTTTATATTCTTTCGAATTGAAAAAACAATCATTGAAAATTTTTTTAGAAATATTAGGTATTACATTTTTATTCGTATCATTTTTTATTTTTACAGAAAATACGATCTGGCCAGGTTATGCAGCGTTGTTACCAACATTAGGTGCTTTTATATTAATCCAAGCCAATAATCAGAAATCAATTTTTACAAATAATATTGTTTTTCAAAAATTAGGATTATGGTCATATTCTCTTTACTTATGGCATTGGTCAATATTATCAATTTCTAACTATTTTAGTTATAAAATTAATTTTTTTACATTCTGTTTAGTTACGTTAGTTTGTGGAATAGTTTCATATTATTTTATCGAAAAACGTCAGTTCAGCCCCAGATCAATTATTTATAGTGTGGTTGTTGTACTGTTTATTATTTTGATTATTTATAAATCCAATGGCGCCTCGTTTAGAGTAGATTCAAAATTTAAATTAACTCAGCAACAATTTAGAAATCAATATGAAGGGCATTTAAACCGTCCAAATAACGTTGAAGTGACATACTTTAATTCGAGTGAAAAAGATTTTGAGTATATTCTTTTGGGAAATAGCCATGCTCGGCATTTCTTTTCTTATATAAATGATGATCATTTAAAACTTGCAGAAATTACATTAGATGGGTGTTTATCCACTAAAAATTTTTTCGCTACTTATGATCAAGAAAGATGCAGTAAAATGTATGACTTAGCCATGAGTTTCATAAAAAATCATCCTCATAAGAAAGTTATCATCTCTTACCAGTTCCCTCATGTTGCCATAAATAGGACAACCAAATCTTTAGATCACGAATTCATTGACGCTTTCTTTAATCAAGAATTAGACGATATGGTCTCCAGCATTTTGAATAGCAATGCAACTGTATATTTAATTGGAAGAACACAAGGAACAGAAAAATCTCTGTACGCTTGTTTAGGTGAAAAGCAGTTAATGCTTCCAAAAAAATTAATGGCGCCGTGTAAAGTTCAAGAGCCATTCAAGATTATTGAAGACAATGAAAAGTTAAAACACTATGTTCAACATAAACAATCGAATCAGGTTCGTTATATCGATCCGAATGCTGTGTTATGTGAAAAAGCTCAATGTCGAACTTTAAACCAAGATAGAGAGCCTATATATACGGATACAAGCCATTTATCTATATATGGAGCTAATATTGTTGGTAGATATATATTTGATGAAATCGAAAAAAATGAGGGTAGTGCTAAAAATTAGATTCATCCTCAACCTATAAAGCTTCCTGCCCACACGGCACCATCGACATAGATGGTGCGTGTTCAACCAAGTTTTATAGACCTACTGAAAAACTTCATCATAGATTGGAGCAACCAATTTAGAACCATACGTACTTAAATGGTCATCATCAAAATAGAGCGGGATACCATTTTTGTCGCCGTAACAATATTGACTGTCACATAAATAAGGAAGAGGATCAAGCAACTTTACACCACAACGTTGAACAGCTTTGTTTTGGATATCAAAAGCAACCTGTTGACGTTGCATATAAGCTTCACGTGAAATCTTCAAGTGTTGAGCTGTTTGATGGAGCGCTAAACGTCTAAACATCGTTTTTGGAACATCAGTGATCAGCTCAGGTGTTGGTCGAGTTAAATAAACCTGATGATGCTCACTAAACTCGCAGAGTGTATTGATCATATGTGCTGAGATATTTTCTAAATAAGCCGCATTTCTTTGATCAAATTCTTGATCGACAAAATTGACAGGTGGCTTTAAATGAAAGTCTTTATTTTCATTATGTCCAAATAAATATTGAGAGTTTCGGTTAATCACAATAATTGGAATATTGGGATATTTTTGCGCTGTTATTTTGATTGCATTCGCAATAAGTTTGCCACAATTATCATCTGCAATTTTATGCTTTTCATCATATGAGTAACTGTTCTTAATGGTTGGACATCCAGATAAACCGAAACTGACGATACTTCCACCAGCTAAAGATGCTCGCTCACCAATTGCCATATTTTGAGCCTGTGAGTGACTGTCTCCAATGACAACCGCTTTTACAGGCCCTGTTCCGTATTTACATTCGGGAGATATTCCATTGACGACATTTCCACAGAACGCTTCACGTGGATCACGTTTTTGTTGTTCTACAATCACAATTTCTTCATTGGATAAGCGAAACGGCATGAGGTCATATTGTTTACTGAAGAGTAATATACCAATGAGACATAATAGTCCTGAACAATAAATCGGTTTACATTTTAGATAGCTTAAGACATGCGTAAAATCATTTTGAAACTTAATACGTTCAATAAAGTGATAACTCAGGAAACCTAAAATGATTGAGAGCAATATCCCTAAATATAAATACTCTTCACTCAAAGCAAAAATATAGATCGCTACAACAAGTGGCCAGTGCCATAGATAAATTGAATATGACCAAGTTCCGATTTTTTGAAAGACTACATTATTGGTGATTACACTATTTTGACGGTTTGCCTGTATCAGTAAAAATGCACCTAGTACAGGGAATATGGCGAGATAACCTGGCCAAAGATTTTCTGCTGAGATAAAGATGTAAGAAGCTAAAATTAAGGCTATGCCCAATAATTCCATCAACTTTTTTTTATGTTCTTGGAGTTGAAAAGGAAACAGAAAAGCTATGCCGCCCATCATCATTTCCCATGCTCGTGTAGGCAGAAGGTAATACGATGGATTTGGCCATTTATATGTTGAAATAATACAGAGTATAAAACCTAAAATTGTGCCTATTAGCAGTAAGTATTTCATGGCTTTTATTGACATAAACTTACATAAGGCAACAAGAACTAAGGGATAAAGAATATAAAATTGCCATTCTACTGAAAGTGACCACGTATGTAATAACCACTTTTCGTGAGAAGCAGCATCAAAGTAACCAGCCTCTTTCCAATAAACCATGTTGGAAAGAAAAGTTACACTGCTGGCAATATGTTTTCCTAAGGCCTCATACTCGATAGGCGTAAGATAAAACCATCCAAAAACGGATAAAGATAAACACAATACAGCTAAGGCTGGAATGATTCGATTTGCTCGAGCAACATAGAATTTTAGGACAGAAAAATGTTCTTGTTCAATTCCTTTAAATATTATTCCAGTCATTAAAAACCCTGAAATAACAAAGAATACATCTACACCAGCAAAGCCACCGGGCATCCAAGATGCATTGAAGTGGAACAATACGACAGCAATAACAGCGATTGCTCGCAGACCATTAATATCACGTCTAAAATTCTTATTTTGCATAAATTCCACCCAATTTGATGGAATTGTATACTTCTGTGTTAAGAATGCAATATTAAGTAGTTCTAAAGTTATAGAGTGATGGATATATGTTTCTTAGTGTTATTGGAATTTTTAATCTTTACGGATTTGGGTTGATATCATCAAACTAAGCATAAATTCGAGTGAATGCTTGTGTTTAAAATATACTGAATTTTTGTATGCAATTGATTTAAATGAACTAAACAAAGTATTCCACCATCGCCCGAATAATCCCCAAAATTAAACCAATAAAAGCCCCCACGACCACGCCATTGACGCGAATCATGTGCAGATCGCCACCGACTTCATTTTCGATTTTGGCAATCATTTCACGCGAATCCCATTCATGAATTCGTTCACTAATAAAAAGAATCACTTTTTCACTGTATTGATCACTCAAATTAACTGCGATACCACTCATTTTTTCATTCAACAATTCACGAATGGATGGGTTTGAGACAATATTTTGTCCCACCTGTTGTATTGCGACACGTAAGTTTTCTGCAATACCTGAGTCTGGCTTAAGTAAATCATCTCGAATGGCATTACACAAAATCACCACAGCACCACTGATAAAATTTAAAACTTGTGGACTATTGAGTAAGGCATTTTTAGTGTCATTTAAACGCTGGCTTGCTGAACTTTCGCCATCTGCTAGTTGAACCATCATCTCACGCGCAACTTGCTCAATTTTTTGACGCCAAGGATGCTCAGGATCAGCCAGCATGGATTCCACACGTTCCACCAAAGAATCAATGGTTCTTTGCTGCACATCAATTCCAATCCAACTCGCACCTTTTGCCAGTCGCCACACCCCGAGCTCTTTAAATAAAGTTCGGGTCAGTTCGCGGGTCTGTTCAGGGTGATGAATGACCCATTCATGTGCAAGGTCGAGCCCACGCTGTAATACATCTTGATGGAAATCATTTTCCAACACCGCACGTAACATCTCGCTGGCAAGGTGATTGACCTGTGTGTTACGAACCCATTGCACACTATTATTTTGAATAAAACGGCCGACTTGATCCTGACCAAAAAAATCAAAAAGTTTTGGTACAGTCTGCTGAATAACTTGGGTGACTTGGGTATTGTTTTTAGGATTGGCTAACCATTGCCCCACAGCCAAGCTAATATCGGTACGCGCTAAGCTCTGTTCTACAATTTGAGGAGACAGAAAATTTTCCTGTACAAAGCGTCCCATTGACTCCGCAATTCGGGCTTTGTTACGTGGAATGATTTCCGTATGGTTTTTTAAAAAGGGCGGAATTGGAATTTTGCCAAAGGGATTTCGAAACAACACCGTAATGGCATACCAGTCTGCCAAACCACCCACCACACCTGCTTCCGCAGATAACATCAGAATATGAATGAGCCAGACATAATCAGGTAAGAGCTTTGCAGCAATCATTAAAGCAATCCATGCCAAAACAGCGCTAATCAGCGCCGTCATAGCATAACGTTTACTTTTGTTCAGATTAGGCGAAGTATATTCTTCAGTGGGGTTCATTCAGTGTCCTAAATGCTTACTTTTGGGTCGGGGCTGTGGCAGATTCAGGTTGTAATACTTGACCTGTTGGGCTGACACCGTACTTTTGTCCTAAATTTTGTAAAATCAGACGAGCATCAAAAGCATCACTCGGTGCAGATTTTTTGTCTTTGAAACATTCAATGGTATACGACACTTGCACGGGATCTACATTGACCACTTGCGGTGGCATGTTGTAATACGGGTCAAAATAACCTGGAAAACGACGGTGCCCATAACCATACCCGTAGTAAGGATACATTGGGGCAGGGTAGACCACAGCTTGACGTGGACGTTGCTGATTACGATTACTCGGGTCATTTAAGACTTTGAAATATTGAAAGCCGTTGAGAACAGTGGTTTGTGCAGATTTGACCAGAGTAATTTCTTCAGCAGTACCAAAGCCCATATTGGGACTGCCCTGATAACCGACACGAAAAGTCTTATTGTTCAGTGGTGTGGTGGTAAAACTACCCAATTGATCAAATGTACGAGGTTTTGATAGCGTTGTGGTACAACCTGACAGTGCAATAGCTATTACTATGGCCATGCCAATCATTGTCTTTTTCATATTGTTCTCCCAATGTTGTACACAAATGTACGCATTTTAAGATCATAATAATGACCTTTATCATAACATTTTTTAAAAACTGCTATTGGGTTGTTTTAAGAATTCTAACTCTTCAAGAGTTGATTCACGTCCCAATATTTCATTACGATGAGGATAACGTCCAAAACGATCAATGATGACTTTATGCTTTTTCTCAAAGTCTAAATTGACTGGAATTGCTAAAGCTTCAAACAGCTTTAAGGCTTGAATATGAATGATTTTAGATTCGCTATGCATAAAAGGCATATAAAGAAAAATACGTTGTTCTGCAGGTAAATCTAAGTCTAAACCAAGATGAATAGCTTCTTGCGCTAATGCCAGCGCCAGAGGATCTTGAGCAAATGAAGCCGGATGGTCACGGTAAATATTTCGTGAAAATTGATCAAGGACAATAATTTCGGCAAGTCGACCTTGAATGCTCTCGCGCCAAGTCCAGAGTTCACATTGTAAGGCTTGTTCTAAGGTGTGACCGAATTGAGTTTCAATCTCCAAATCGAATTCATCACTTTTGGCGAACCACTTTTCTTTGGTCTCAGGTGCAAACCAAAAATCTAATACTTGTTGGTAATTCATAATATTTACAATTCATTAGCTGTTATTCTGCAATAAAATCACAAATATCAGATGTCTTAAAGGTGAAGTTTGTGATAAAAAATTGCCAAATTTATAAATTTGTTCGGCTCAAATGCATGCCTAATCTGCATTGCGGTCGGTAAATCACGGTATACTTGATATAAATCAATCATTTTATTCAAAGTCATACTTTAAGATAAGCGAGTAAGTAATGAGTCAGCCCGAAGCCATCTCTCCATTTGAATTACCAAATTGGGTAGATTCAGCATTATTAAAAGGCATGTTACGTGGTATTGAACGTGAAAGCCTGCGAATGCAAAGTAATGGATTTTTATCTCAAGGAGATCACCCAAAAACTTTGGGTTCGGCACTGACACATCCGCATATCACCACTGACTATTCGGAAGCGTTAATGGAGTTCATTACGCCTCCTAAAGAAACGATTCCAGAAGCATTAAATTTTCTAACAGACATTCATGTAGTCACACATAAAAATTTAGAAAATAATGAAAAACTTTGGCCACTTTCGATGCCATGCATGTTGGATGATGAAGAAGAAAATATTCGCTTAGCAGAATATGGCACCTCCAATATTGGTCGTTTTAAAACGCTGTATCGTCATGGTCTTGGCGTGCGTTATGGTCGTCGTATGCAGACCATTTCAGGGGTGCATTACAATGTGTCATTTCCAGATGAATTGTTCGAAACGCTCCAGCAAAATGAAACAGATGAAAAGCTTCAAGCATTAAGTTTGCAAGATTATCGTAGTCATCGTTATTTTGGCCTCATTCGTAACTTTATTCGTTTAACGCCATTGGTGATGTTTTTGGTCGGGGCAAGTCCGTCGGTGTGCCGTTGTTTTATGACGGGGCGTGAGCATCAATTGCTGCCGCTGATTAGTGGAACATTATTTTTACCGCATGCGACAGCATTACGTATGGGACGTTTTGGCTATCAAAACTCTGCGCAAAAAGAGTTAGGTATCCATTACAATACATTGTCAGGATATTTAGAAGGTTTGCAAAAAGCGGTACGTACGCCGTATAAAGCTTTTAGCCTTTTGGGTCTGAATGATGCGGATGGAAATCCAATTCAGATCAATGATCATGTACTTCAAATTGAAAATGAATACTACAGTTTGGTTCGTCCAAAACAGGTGCCAGAGGCTGGTGAAACGCCGTCAGAAGCATTGGCAAACCGAGGTGTAGGTTATGTTGAATTGCGTGCAGTCGATGTCAATCCGTATAGCCCGATTGGTATCAATGAAGATACAGCAGGCTTCTTAGAAGTTTTAGCGTTGTATTGCTTACTCAAAGACAGTCCAGATTTATTGGATGATGAGATGGAAGTGGTTGAACGCAATCAAACCGAAGTGGTCAATCGCGGTCGTGCGCCAAATGCATTTATTGAAGAAAATGGTGAATCAATTTTCATTGAAACGTGGGCGGAACGCTATTTAAGTGAGATGAAACCATTAGCAGATTTACTGAATCAGGCTTATGCGACAGATCTTTACGGTAATGCTTTGGGTGTGATGCAAGCGCGTGTGGAAGAAGTTGATCATACTTTGTCTTCACAAGTGATTGAAGATACGAAAAAATATAATGGTACTTGGGGATTTGGTAGCCATATGGCACAGTTGCATGAGGAAACGTATGATGCACATGATTTAAGTGATGAAACCATTGCTTATTTTAATGAGCTGACACAGCGTTCTTTGCAACAACAAGAACAATTAGAGCAACAATGTACTCAAACATTTGATGAGTATCTTGCAGCATTTAGATAACCATATAAAACAATCAAGAGGGTTGGATATGCAATGGGCGAGTTACCGTGTGGTTAGCGGTCTTTTGTTTTTAGGCAGTATCATCGGGATGGCATTTGCATTGTATTTAGAGCATGTGCAAGGCTTGGAGCCATGTCCTTTATGCGTATTCCAACGGATTGGTTTAATTGGTTTAGGTCTGATTTCGTTGATTGCTTTCATTCATCATCCAGCGAAGGATGGTCTAAAACGTTTCTATGCTGTTTTAGGTACACTGTCGATCTTGTGGTCTGCTGGTGTTGCTGCACGTCATGTGTGGTTGCAACATTTGCCACCTGATCAAGTACCTAGTTGTGGTCCAGGACTAGATTATTGGCTAGATACTTTGCCCATCAAATCTGTTTTTGAACAAGTTCTAAAAGGTTCGGGAGAATGTGCCAAAGTCGATTGGACGTTCTTGGGGCAATCATTACCTGTTTGGTCATTCTTGTTTTTTGCAGTATTGGCGTTGATCAGTATCTGGCAAATCTTTAGGAAATACCCTTAAGCGATCAAAAGAGATCAAAAAAACCAGCATCTATGCTGGTTTTTTATTATGATGAATCAATAAAAGTTAAGAAAATTAGATCATGAAAATAAAAAAATTATTGTACTTAATTCCATTCTTAGTCTTCACAGAAACGTATGCAGATTACGGCATTATTCAAGACCCAGATGGTTATGTGAATGTGAGAGCTCAGGCTTCACTTAAAGCTAAAGTCGTGGATAAGTTAAAGAATGGTGAAGTGGTTTCATGCAGTTTTGAGAAAGGCGAACAAGGGGATTCTTCTTTTTGTGATGCTTTATATAATGTAAATGGTCGAGTAAATTTTGATTTTATTCACAGAAGTCGAGTAAATTTCTTCAATGGATTTCAAAAATGGAAATTTATAAAAACCATTTCTAATAAGGCGATTTATCAGTCTGGAAAGAATCAAATTCGTATAGTTGTTCAACCTGCTGAAGTCGCTATTCAGGATTTTAAAAAGACGGCACAAGCCTATACACATTATAAAAATAAACCATTTTTTGGAACGGATGGCGGGTTGCCTAGTGAAGATGGCATGTATCAGTTACGTGAAATTAAAATAACTTATAAGGGTAAAACCATCATTATTCCACAACAGAATCTGGAGCAATATTTTTTCCCGAATACACCTTTGGCAAAAGATAATTTCCACGATCATGAATTGTCGGAAATTTATAGTAAAGGCAATGATATCTATATCTTAAACAGCCTTTCCAATGGTGGTGCTGCGCAGTATACGCTGTTATTACATCTTAAAGATGGCAAGTTGATAAAACAAAGTGCGTGGTCTGAATCTCGCTAATCGATTTATTGAAAAGTGATATGTGAATAGACTTATATATGTTAGCTACATCACGTTTATATGTAATATTTTGGTGAATTTAAACGTAAAAAAGAAATTTTTTAAGATCATTGAGAAGAGAAAATAACAAATGTTTATTGCACATTTGCCATCGGGTTATATTCTGGCAAAAGTATTAGAGAAAAAATTAAAACAAAATGAGATCAGTAAAAAGCTATTTTTTACAATCATCATGATCGGTGCTGTTTTCCCTGATATTGATCTGTTTTATTTTTATTTATTGGATAATCGATCGGTACATCATCATAAATATTTTTTACACTGGTTCTCCTTTTGGATTCCAATATTTTTGATGTCTTATTTTTATTTAAGACATTCTGAGTATCGCTCTAAGTTTGGACTGATTGCGACACTGTTTTCTGGAGCAGCACTACTGCACATTGGTTTAGATACTTTTGTCGGTGATGTTTGGTTGTTTGCACCATTTATTGATCAAGCTTATGTTTTTTTCGAAGTGACGCCACGTTATGAACCTTGGTGGTTAAACTTTATTTTCCATTGGTCTTTTCTCGTTGAATTACTTATTTGTGGTATCGCCGCAATGATTTATGTGAAAAGTAGAAATTAATTCGAAGGGACAAAAACATTCAATTTAGACAAAGAAAGATGAGAATATTCTTCTCATCTTTCTTTTTATTGTCTGTTTCTGATTCTTTGACTAAACACTAAGTTTCAACTATCCCTTCCATTGTCTCAAGCTTGACCAAATATTTACGAATTTGATCTTCAGCCAATTCATCATGTCGTGGATAAAACCATTTCACAATTTGTTCAGCTATACTGGAATGGTATTGAATTTCCATATGGTTTAATCCATAGAAAACAGCTTTATGTGACTCAGGTAATTTCAACTGAAAACGTGGATTTGGATGTTCACCTAAAGCACTTTTGACACTCACCAAATAATCTCCAATCACTTTTAAAGTTCGATTTTTTTTATTTTCAAACTCAATCGTACCTGCCACCAGGAATGTATTGACATGTGAGGGCAATGGTGCCGGTTTACGGTTGTCATCGAGCATGCCAATACGGGCGTTATTATGTTCCCAATCATCATCACGGACACTACCATAACGTAAATCTAATATCCCATTACTGCGGATATTCACGATATGGCTGGCAAGGCGAACAATTGGAAATTTCCCAATTTTATCTTGTACGGCAAAACCAATACGCTCAAGTACGGCACCATGGTGTGGTGAACCAAGGCAGACTAAATTTTCCACCATGTGAAACCACTTATACATGTTTTGTTTACCGTAAAATAGAGCGCTACGGGAGACTAATCCTCCCATACTATGACCAATTAAATCGATACTGGTAATACGTGGGTTACGATTGACCAAATCTTCTAATAAATTGGAAAGTGAACGGCCATTTGCAGAGATACGACGACCCGTATTGTAATGTAAATACAACATGGTGTTATTATCGCGTTGTGCCAAAAGTTTTTCCCCAATGCCCCCATAGTTTCGATTGGTCCAATCGAGATGGTTCATGCATAGGCCATGACAGAAAATCACTACACGCCCAGACAAATCACCTTCTTGTAACTCACCATAATGATCATAAAGAACAGTTGGAAGCGCCAAAGGATTATGATTCTTGAGTAAGTAATCCCCTAATACGCCATTGAGGGCACTGACCAAAAAAATCATTTTGGGTGTTAATGGTTTATCATGCAGGTTTGGAAATTGATCAATAATTTTACGAAGTGTCGGTGCAAGGAAAAAGTGACCGTAGTTTAAAAATGAACGATAGGAAAATTGATAAAATTTATTCACATAGGATTTTTTTTGAAATTCTTTAGATTTTTTCTTACTCAAGCCGAAAACACTGAGCATCAATTCACGATGTAATGATTGAATCAAATTTTGAACCACTTGGCTCAAGGGGGTACTGACAAGTTGGGCTAAGCCTTCTAGAACATCGGCCTGACTTGGGGGAGAGCGATCCCATTTACAATAGGTTTCATGTAGCGGTGTGAGACTCGGCATTTGTTGTTATCCTAATGTGGCTTGATCGAGCTATACACTTTATTTTTAGCATAGATCAATGTATAAATTCCTTATCAAAATTTTTAAATTGTTCATCCTGAACATTTTTTAAAATAACGATGATTGACGTTAGACACCATTTTTTTTGTTAGACAATTCTTACTTTAATACAAAATATGAACAACTTTATGTTCGATTTAAGGCTAAAAAGTCTAATTTAATGATGTGAAATGATCGAGAAGTAATGAATATAATCTATTTACATGGTTTTAAAAGTAATTCTTTTTCTATTAAGGGCGGGCTTTTAAAAGACTATTATCGAGATGATAAAAATGTAAATATACATTTGCCAGATCTAAATATGTCTCCAATTCGTGTGATAGAGTCTTTATCCAGTTTGATTGAACATTTAGATCAAGTGGCTTTGGTGGGGAGTAGTTTAGGTGGGTTTTATGCGACACAATTGGTCGCTAAATATGGCGTGCCTGCTGTACTGATTAATCCTGCTATGCGACCATGGCAACTGTTTAGAAATCTCTTTGGACGTGAACACTTACCCTATCAGGTCACTGAAGATTGGGCTTTAGATGATGCACAACTTGATCAGTTAGAACAGATGGCGGTGCCATTTGTGCAAGATGCAGACAAAATTTTGGTGCTCTTGCAACAAGGTGATGAAGTTTTGGATTATCGTGAAGCACAGCGTTATTATAGCGCTGAAAAACATCGCTCAATGATCATCACTGAAGCGAATGGCAATCATGCGATGGAAGATTTCGCAGAAAAAATACCGATGGCATATCAGTTTTTATCTGACTGCATAAAATAAGGAAACAGTAAAACGTGTCTCAATATACGGCTCAATCCCTTGAAGTATTATCTGGTTTAGACCCAGTACGTCGCCGTCCTGGTATGTATACCGATACCACACGCCCAAACCATTTGGCGCAAGAGGTCATTGATAACTCAGTCGACGAGGCACTTGCAGGACACGCCAATAAAATTACGGTCACTGTATATAAAGATGGATCATTGTCTGTGGAAGATAATGGTCGTGGTATGCCCGTTGATATTCATCCTGAATATGGCCAAAGCGGTATCGAAATCATTCTGACCAAACTACATGCTGGTGGTAAGTTTAGTACAGATAACTACCAGTTTTCAGGTGGTTTACATGGTGTAGGTATTTCTGTGGTCAATGCTTTATCCACTCGAGTAGAGGTTCAAGTTCAGCGCCAAGGGAACTTGTACAAAATGGCGTTTGAGCAAGGTGAGCCAACAGGACCACTTGAAGTTTTAGAGGGTAAAGCACCCAAACGTGCCACAGGAACGACGGTACATTTCTGGCCTGAAACCAAATATTTTGATTCACCAAAATTTGCCTTAAAAGCGTTAAAACACAATTTAAAAGCCAAAGCCGTTTTGGCTGCTGGTCTGCAAATTAATTACATTGACGAAATCAACGACGAAAAAATCGTATGGCAATTTGAAAATGGTCTCGTTGACTATTTGATGGATGAGCTTGAAGAGCGCGAGATTATTCCAACGCCTGCTTTTGTTGCAACAGGTGAAGCTGAACGAGCAAGCGCTGAATTTGCGATTTGTTGGAATGCTGAAGGTGGTGAACAAATTCAAGAAAGCTATGTGAATTTGATTCCGACTGCGCAAGGTGGTACGCATGTCAATGGTTTACGTTCTGGGGTGACCGATGCTTTACGTGAATTCTGTGAACTGCGTAATCTGTTGCCACGTAATATGAAACTGGCTGCGGAAGATGTGTGGGATGGCGTTAACTTTATTTTGTCCCTCAAATTCCAAGAACCTCAATTTTCAGGTCAAACCAAAGAACGTCTTTCAAGTCGTGAAGCGGTTGGTGTGGTGCAAAATATTGCCAAAGATGCATTTGCTTTGTGGCTCAACCAAAACTCTGAAGTGGCAATGCAACTGGCGGAACTTGTCATTGAAAAAGCGGGTCGCCGTTTAAAAGCAGCTAAAAAAGTAGAACGTAAGAAGATTGTGGCAGGTCCAACCTTGCCGGGTAAATTGTCAGACTGTGTTGGTCATGATTTAAATGAATCAGAATTGTTTATTGTGGAAGGTGATTCTGCGGGCGGTTCGGCAAAACAAGCTCGTGATAAGAATTTCCAAGCGATCATGCCGATTCGTGGGAAAATCTTAAATACGTGGGAAGTGTCTTCTGATGAAGTTTTGGCATCTCAAGAAGTGCATAATATTGCCATTGCGATTGGTGTAGATCCAGGTTCGGATGATTTATCAGAGCTCCGCTACGGTAAAATTTGTATCCTTGCCGATGCAGACTCGGATGGTTTACACATTGCCACCTTGTTGTGTGCACTGTTTGTGAAACATTTCCCGATCTTGGTTGAGGAAGGGCATCTGTTTGTTGCGATGCCACCGTTATTCCGTATTGATGATGGTAAAGATGTTCACTACGCCTTAGATGATGCTGAACTTGAAGATATCTTGAAGAAAGCCAAAACTAAAGCACCGCAAATCACTCGATTTAAAGGTTTGGGGGAGATGAATGCCAGTCAACTTCGTGAAACGACACTTGATCCAAATACACGTCGTTTGGTGCAATTGGATTTAGATGATGTACATTTCACGTCAGGTTTATTGGATAAATTGCTTGCGAAAAAACGTTCTGGCGATCGTAAAGATTGGTTAGAGCAAAAAGGGAATTTGGCTGATATTATTGTCTAATCGCAATTTATTTAGCACATATCATCATTAAATAAAGCGGAAGGCGTACCATTGTTCTGTTCTTTAAAGTATTAAAAAAACGCCCGATGAATATCATCGGGCGTTTTAATTGAAATCAGTATTCACAGATTTCAGATTGAGACCGTTATACAATCACATTAACGTTTCACCACAATTGAATCGATTCCACTGTGTTGAAGTGTTTGCTGTGCAATGACTGCCGCTTGCTGAGATTCGTAAGGACCTGATACAACACGATACCAAGTTTGACCACCTTCAGTGGTTTTCATGACATCGGCAGAAAGACCATTCAAAATAATTTCAGCACGACGTGCATCAGCACTGTCAGGATCAGGGAAACTACGTACTTGTAAGATGTAGCTGGTTTTCGGTGCAGCAGGTTCTTCACTTGGAACAAGAGTTCCATTTTCAGCACTTGTGGTCGGTGCTGGTGTTGCAGCAGGCGCATCCACAATCACTGGTGCAGTTTCAACTTGTTGATTCTCTGGAACAGCTTGTTCAGGAATCGGGGTGACTTGTTGCTGAGGCAATAAATCGTAGAAACGGTAGTCTTTGTTGGTGTCTTCTTGATAATGATCTGACTTAATTTCGTTGGTTCTAGGTTTGACAGGTTCCCATGGTTTCCAAAGCATGAGCGCCAATGCAAAACTTAACACGATTAAAATCACCACCAATGTTCCTAACCATTTAGGAATTAGGGGTTTTTTTGGTTTATTCGGTCTTTCCGATACACCGCGTTGCGTTTTTCCAAACACGTGGAAACCTCTCTCAATCTAGATCATGAAATGGCTATTTTTTTAATAGCCATTTCGAATTGTTTTTATTACATGCTTTCAGGCGCAGATACACCCAATAACTCTAAACCATTGCGTAGAACTTGCTGTACATTCACAGAAAGCAATAAACGTGCTTGAGTTAAATCAGCATCATCATTGAGTACTTTATGTTCATTATACCAACCATGGAATAAAGCTGCCAATTCTTTCAAGTAGTTACCAACTTGATGTGGTTCATAGCTGTTGGCTGCACGCACAATGATTTCAGGATATGCTGCAAGCTTCGCTAAAATTTCTGTTTCTGCATCTAAGTCTAAACGCGAAGCAAAAGTACGTGCTTGAGCAAGGTCAAAGTTCACATTGGTGCTGGCTGCTTTTTCTAGCATACGGCAAATACGTGCATGGGCATATTGGATGTAATACACCGCATTGTCTTTGCTCTGTGAAACCGCAAGGTCTAAGTCAAAATCAATGTGTTGTTCAGACTTACGCATCACATAGTAGAACCGTGCTGCATCATTACCGACTTCTTTACGAAGGTCACGTAAAGTGACGAACTGACCTGAACGAGATGACATTTGAACCATCTCACCGCCACGCCATAAGCTGACAAACTGTACCAGAAGAACAGTGAGCTTTTTCGAATCGTAGCCCATTGCATCAATGGCAGCTTTAACACGTGCAATATAACCGTGGTGGTCTGAACCCCAGATATCAACAATATCGGTATAGCCACGTTGTAATTTATTCAAATGGTAAGCAATGTCCGAAGCAAAATAAGTAGTTTGACCATTACGACGTTTCACCACACGATCTTTTTCATCGCCAAATTCAGTCGATTTAAACCAGATGTTGCCATCTTTTTCATAAAGGAAACCACGTTGATCTAACACTTGAAGTGCTTCATCAATTTTTTCAGTTAAGGTTGCTTCACTGAACCATTTGTTGAAAGTTACGCCAAATTCACCAAGGTCATCTTTAATGTCATCTAAAATGGCATGTAAAGCTGCTTGATGGAAAACACGGTAACCTTCATCAAGTGCTGTTTGAGAATTGAAAATCAAACCATCAATATGTTTTTCTTTGTCACCTGAGAGCACCACTTTGTTGCCATCTGCATCAAGTTCTTCAGCATATTGAACATCTTCAGGCACATCTTTATAGATGTCTGCCACTGGACGTACATAAGCATCACCGTCTTTGTCGATAATACTTTGCGCGATTTCCTTCACATAGTCGCCTTGGTACGCATTTTTAGGGAATACCAAAGGTTGACCAGTTAATTCTAAATAACGTAAGTAAGTCGATGTTGCAAGGATGTCCATTTGACGACCTGCATCGTTGACATAGTACTCACGATCTACAGTTGCGCCTGTTGCCTCTAGTAAGTTTGCAACAGTCATCCCATAGGCTGCACCACGACCATGACCCACATGAAGGCTAGAGGTCGGGTTTGCAGAAACAAATTCAACTTGGACTTTTTTCGCAGCGTTAGCTTGCGTATGACCAAATTGATCTTTTTGTGCTTGGATTTGGTCTAAAACTGCAAAACGTTGGTCTGCATTTAAGAAGAAGTTGATGAAACCTGGACCTGCAATTTCAGCTTTGGTGATATCAACCACTTCAGGTAAATTCGCTAAAATTTTCTCTGCGAGATCACGAGGCTTCATACCTGCAGGTTTAGAAGCGATCATGGCAATATTTGATGCGAAATCACCATGACTTCGGTCTTTGGTTCGCGTCAAATTGCTGGTGTTGTTCCAGTCGGTTGGGAGAATCCCTTCAGATTTTAGGGATTGGACTGCATGATCAAGAGCTGCTTGTATGGCCGTATTCATAATTTATCGAAAAATTAATGTCGCAGAAAAACAGCAAATATAGCAAATTTCCGATCGTTTAGGTAATCGCATTTGTATCGAATAAAAGCGATTCAATTTGAGGTCACAATAAAATAAGACTTATCATGCTATTTAATTTAAAATAGCCTAAAAATTCAGTGATATATGAGTTAAAGATGGTCGAATCTAAAGCAAAAATAATCGGCAATATTGATAAGCTTTCTGCAAAAAATGCGGCATGGGTGATGCCCTTGATCTTGTCATGTTTTATGAGTGGCATGATTTCGATGGTCAATATGCTTTTGAATGTCGGTTTCATTGAGCATTTTTGGACAAAGTGGTGGTCTGCGTGGATGCTGTCTTGGGCAATCGCTTATCCAATCGTTTTGATTGCCTTACCTGTGGTGCGACGTTTAACAGCTGTATTTGTCAATATGCCAAAATAGTGACCTGAATAAATGATTTTTCAATTCATTATAGATCAATGATCGAAAAACGATTATGCCAAAATAATACAATGATGAGATGATACAAGGATCATTTTGGCATAAGCAGAAAGCGCTATTCCTTACAGGTCACTGGTTTAGTCAATAACTCAGATTTTCCATTTTCAAATGTATAGAGTTTTGAAGCGTTAAAAATTTTAATCACTTTGGCTGTTTTGAGGACCGTTTTAAATTGATCAAGCTTTTTAATATTCACCAAATCAAAGGGATTACTATAGTTTTTATTATCGACTAAAAACTGAATTGCACCCGCCTGTGGATCATGCGCTTTTAAGATGTCTTGACCTTCTTTATTTTGAATAATAAACCCAGGACGCTGCGCAGGATTTTTGCAGTTCAGTCGAAGTAATAACATATGACCATCTTTGGATTTGTTTTGTAAGTTATAAATACCTTGAAGATCATTTTCGATATAGACCCATTGTCCTGTAGGCATATTTTGAGTGAGTTTTTCGATCTGTTCTAAAGTGGTCTTACTGATATCGACCACACCTTTTTTATCAATTTCAGGTACTTTATTTTTGTCACCCAAACCGATCATCGACAGGGCTTTAGAACTGACTTTAGACGATGTTTTTGAAACAGACTCACACCCTGTGAGAGCAAAGAAACTTAAGGTAGAGCAGAGAAATACCGTTTTAAATTGTGAATGGAGTGTCATATGTTTGACCTTTATTGAATAAATTTAATTGTTATTGCCTTGGGAATATTTATATCGTTATAGAACTTATTAAACCTTATCTGATGGGCCTAAATCTGATGGGCTTAGTTCAGTACATAGCACCGACATAGGCGCTCATTTATTTCATATTAAAATATCAAGCTTATTGAAAAATGACAATGATGCAGAAATTCAATCAACAAAGATCGAGAAATTGATTAAATATATCCGATCATCATGATCTTAAATACTCCCTATATCATTATCAATTTACTAAATGCTGAATTGGTGAGAAATAGGATTAAGCTATCTGATGAATTTATTGCTGAGGTCAAATGGGACTGAAGTAGGGCGATGAAAGCCACATCAATGGGACTAAAAATGACAGCTGCACATCTGAAAAATAAACATCCGCTTTATACACCATATGCAGGATTCACCTTGCTTGAACTGCCTCTACTCAATAAAGGTTCGGCATTTACGCAAGAAGAACGCTCTAATTTTAATTTGCATGGCCTATTGCCTCACGTCATTGAAACCATCGAAGAACAGCATCAGCGTTCTTATCAACAGTTCACTGCATTCAATAGTGACATCAACAAGCATATTTATTTAAGAAATATTCAAGACACCAATGAAACGCTGTTTTATCACCTGATTGAAAAGCATCTTTCAGAAATGATGCCAATTATCTATACCCCAACGGTGGGTGAAGCATGTCAGCGTTTCTCTGATATTTATCGTCGTCATCGTGGGATTTTTATTTCTTATCCTGACCGTGAATTCATTGATGATATCTTGCAAAATGTGAATAAAAACAATGTTAAAGTCATTGTGATCACAGATGGTGAACGCATTTTAGGATTGGGTGACCAAGGTATTGGTGGGATGGGGATTCCGATTGGAAAATTGTCCTTATATACCGCATGTGGTGGAATTAGCCCAGCCTATACTTTACCAATCACTATTGACGTGGGTACCAATAATGCCCAGTTGCTCAATGACCCGCTGTATTTAGGTTGGAAACAGCCTCGAATTAGTGGTGATGAATATTATGATTTTGTCGACCAAGTTTTGACAGGCATTAAACGCCGCTGGCCGAAAGCCCTAATTCAGTTTGAAGATTTTGCTCAGAAAAATGCCATGCCGTTGCTAGAGAAATATCGCGATCAGTTCTGCTGTTTTAACGATGATATTCAAGGTACAGCAGCAGTTTCTGTGGGTAGCCTAATTGCAGCGAGTCGTGCAGCAGGCAAACAACTGAAAGATCAAAAAGTCGCATTTCTAGGTGCAGGTTCTGCCGGTTGTGGTATTGCGGAACAGATTGTGGCGCAAATGGTCTCAGAAGGTTTAACCGATGCAGAAGCACGTGCACGTATTTTCATGGTCGATCGCTTCGGTTTAATTACTGACAATCAGCCGAATTTACTGGATTTCCAAAGTCGTTTGGCACAAAAAACTGAAGCAGTGTCGACTTGGGCGAATGCTGAAGACATGATTTCATTACTGGATGTGGTAAAGAATGCCAAACCGACAGTATTGATAGGAGTGTCTGGACAACCCGGTTTATTTACTGAAGAGGTGATTCGCACCCTTGCGGAAAATTGCGAACGTCCAATTGTATTGCCATTATCGAACCCAACATCTCGTGTAGAAGCTATACCAAGCGATATTATTCAATGGACGGACGGTCGAGCGCTGATTGCCACAGGTAGTCCATTCTTGCCAGTGCATTATCAAGATAAGCTTTACAACATTTCGCAGTGTAACAATGCTTATATTTTCCCTGGCATTGGTTTGGGGGTGATTGCGGTTCAAGCAACGCGTGTGACCAGTAATATGCTGATGGCATCGAGTCAGGCTTTGGCTGATAGTTCACCTAAATTAGTCAACCCAGATGCAGATTTATTACCTGATTTGGATTCTTTGCAGGCGGTGTCTAAGGTCATTGCTTTTCAAGTGGCAAAAGCTGCAATTGCGGATGGGGTTGCGCCACAAATTAGTGATGAGTTGCTTCAACAAAGCATTGAAGATAATTTTTGGAAGCCTGAATATCGTCGTTACAAACGTATTCCTTTTTAGACTTTTATATAGTGTTTTTTTGTTTAAGTAAAATTGCTTAAACTATTGTGTGAAAAAGAGAATTAATTGATTAATTCTCTTTTTTTTATACATAAAAAGTAACAAATTAAGCTGTGTATTTGGTGATCAAAACGACATAAACTCCGAAAAATAATAACCAATAACATTAATCATCATCATGCTAAAAACGATAAATTTGCTCATCGAAAGTCTGGGCTTTGGACTTCAGAAAAGAGCCCTACATATTCAATTCGCTAATGTCAGTTTAAATTCTCAGGTGTTTATCCAACGAATTCAAGGTCAGCATTTTATCAATGAAGGCCTTAAGGTTGAGCTGTTATGCCTGTCCACCAATGCCCATATCCAACTCAAGCAATTTATTGGATCCCAAGTCGCAATAGATCAGGTCACCGATTTAGGTAAATTGGCGCGTACCACAGGCATTATTACAGGGGCAAGCCAAGGGCAAAGTGATGGTGCACTCACCTTATATAAACTCACTTTGGAAGATGCGACTTCGCTTTGGCATAAACGCCGTAACAGTCGTGTGTTTATGAATAAAAGCGTGGTCGAAATTACCGAGACGTTATTTAAAGAATGGCAAAGCAAAAGTGCACTGTTTGCCTCTAGCCTAACCTTATCCACTGAAGGGCTGAAACAGGATTACGACATCCGTCCTTTTGTGATGCAGGCGAATGAAACGGATTATAAGTTTTTAACACGTCTATGGCGCAGTGAAGGCATAAACTGGCTGGTAGATGAAGCAGATAAAATTGTTGCGATGTCTGCTCAGCCGATTCAGGCACAAAAACTGCGTTTGATTGATGATAACAGTCATTTTGAAGCCTTAAGCCGTCGTAGTATTCGATTCCATCGCAGTAATGCCACTGAACGTTTCGATACCATCACCAGCTTTATTGCCCAACGGACGATTCAGTCCAATGCTATACAGGTTCAACGTTGGCAAGCCGATACCTTGGCTCAGGATCAGGGTAATACCAGTCTAAGCACACATAAACATAGTGAACAACAGGACAATGAAACTTTAAGCCTAGAACAAGCATGGACCATTAGTCCTGCTTGGATTTCAGACTTAAATGGTGAAGATCAGTCGACCTCATCAGGTTCGGCGCAAATTGAAAAACTCAATACTCAGCTCACACAATATCAAGATTTACAGTCCAAATATTTCACCGCCATTAGCAGTGTGCGAGATGCAGATGTTGGCTATTGGTTTGAATTTGTGGGACATCCTGAAATTGATCAACATCAGGGTTCTGACCGTGAATTTTTAATTTTAGGTAAGCGTTTTTATAGCCAGAATAATTTACCTAAAGAACTGACGACACAAGTCGAAGCATTACTGGATTTGAGCCGTTGGCAAAAAGTGAATCCCGATGAGCGTGTCGCTAATGAATTGTCATTGGTACGTCGTTCAATTCCTATAGTCCCTGAATATGACCCTTTAAAACATCGTCCGATGGCATACCCTCAACGTGCCAAAGTGGTGGGACCAGAAGGTGAGACCATTTTTGTGGATCAATGGGGCAGAATTAAAGTTCGCTTTGTATTTACCCGAGCAGATGACCATGGACATGATGGTGGTGCAGGCGCCAATGATAATGATACGGACTCGGCATGGGTCGATGTGCTGACTTCTTGGGCAGGGGAAGGCTATGGCTCGCGGTTTCATCCACGTATTGGTGAAATTGTGGTGATTGACTTTTTTGATGGTAATGTCGATCGGCCTTTTGTGGTTGGGCGTTTGCATGAAGCAGAGCGGTATCAGACCATGTTTGATGTACAAGGCCAGTTACCTGATACCAAAAAACTCAGTGGTATACGCTCTCAGGAAGTGGGTGGTGCTGGTTTTAATCAACTGCGTTTTGATGATACGACGGGGCAAATTAGTACCCAACTGCAAAGTAGTCATGCTGCATCACAACTGAATTTAGGCAATTTGAGCCATCCTAAAGCACAAGAGTTGTCAGATGGTCGGGGTGAAGGCTTTGAATTAAGAACAGATGCTTATGGTGCTGTGCGCGCAGGTAAGGGCATGCTGATAACCACTTATGCACAAGAAAAAGCAGTTGCAGATCATCTGGAAGCAGCTCAGGCACAGGTCTTGCTGAATCAAGGGCATGAAAGTATGAAAATGCTCAGTGAGCTGGCAGAAAAACAGCAAACTGATGCTTTAAATGTGATTAACCGTTTGCCCAAACTGATCCAATCCTTGCAGATGGAAAATATCTCTCAAGCTGCATCACAAACCTTGAGCCTGTTCCAAAATGATTTAACGGAAGACCCATTATCGGCACTGAAAAATAGCGATAGCTTTGTTGAACAAATGGGGGCTTTTGGCGGTGAAAGCCAGAGTACTGTTCAGTTTTTCAAAGATTCCTTTATGGATTCCCAAGATGCCATGGCAAATTTGCGAGAGACAATTGAAACCCTTGAAGACCTTGGTACAGAAAAACTGCAATCTCGTTTGGTCAGTTTAAAGTCTGGAATGAATACAGATCCGATTCAAGTGCTGAAAAAAGTTGGTGAAATTATTGAAGACGTCAAAGTTAAGCCAGACGATTTGATTATTGGAGGGTGCTTTGGGCAACCTGAAACATTAACACCGCAGATTGCGATGAATCATTTAAAAAATCTGATGCAGGGATATGTGAGTGATCTGGAAAACTCCAAAGATGCACGTGAGCGTAAACAAGGGAAATTGTTCCGACAGGCTCTAATGTTATTGGCTTCTCCAAATGGAATTGCGTTAACCACACCTGAAGATATTTTTATGCATGCGTCAAGTGATATTGGTCAGAGCTCGCAAGGTTCGATTAATTTGAGTGCGCAGAAAAATGTAATTGCCCATGCTCAGGATAAGATCAGTTTGTTTGCAGCACAAAAAGGGCTTCGAGCTTTTGCTGCAAAGGGGAAATTGGAACTCCAGGCGCAGGACGATGCGATCGAAGCGATTGCACGCAAGGTCATTAAACTGATTTCAACGGAAGATAAGATTGAGATTACAAGTCCTAAAGAAATTGTGCTGACGGCAGGAGGTTCTCAACTCAAGATTAATGCTAGTGGTGTATTTAGTACGACTGGTGGGAAGTTTGAGAGTAAGGCGGGGCAGCATTTGTTTATGGGTGGGGCAACTGTAAATGCACAATTACCAAAGATGCCTGAAAGTGGGATGTATAGTATGAGATTTGATTTGAGTCAAATTTTTGATCCTAATATATTGAAAAATATAAAATATAAAATAATTAATCATTCGAAAAAACTTGAATCTGAGTATGAGTTTGTACAACAAAGTAGTGAGCGAGTTTATAGTGACACATCAGATGAAATTGAGCTGGCTTTAGTACCAGGAGCTTATTTAACAGAGATTAAACAAACTGTTGTCGAACAGGAAGCTGAGTCATTAGAAGATGAAGAAATAGATGGTTGTGGATGTGGAATTGATCTCGAACATAAGAATGATAATGCTTGCGAGGTGAAGTGATGTTAAATAAAAATTATATTACTATACCCGAATCGCGGATAAGAAATTGACTTGAAAAATAGAAGGACTAGAGCCATCAGTTGAGTTACCACACCAAACTCACAACCCTAGTCCTAATGTTCAATAGTACCGAATTATTCTGCTTAATTGATGACTTTTTTCTACAATTTGAAGCAACTTATTGGAAATTTCTCAAGCAAGATGGCAAACTTTCAAGAATCCGAGTTGCTCAACTCAGTCTTTCAGAAATTATCTTTATTGCTATTTGGTATAAATCCTCTCATTTCACTAATTTCAAAGCCTTTTTCACTTGGTTAAAAGAAGATAAAAGCTATTTATTTAAGTACTTGCCTTGCTATCAAAGGATGATTCATCTGATCAATATGCACCAATTGGCTCTACACGCTTTGCATGTGGCGCTGATGAAAGGTCAAGAAACACAATATTTATGGATTGATTCAACAACTCTGCCAGTTTGTAAAAATCAACGTATTCAACGCCATAAATCATTAGTCCAAATTGCATCACGCGGTAGAAGCTCAATGGGTTGGTTCTATGGCTGTAAATTACATATTGCGATGAATCAATTTGGTGAAATTACCTGTTCTGCTTTATCGAATGGACATGTTGCTGACATAAAAATGGTTGAGCAATTAGTTGATGGCCTAAAAGGAAAAATTTACGGGGATCGAGGCTACATCAGCCAAGAATTAAAGCGCAGGCTGCAAGTTCAAGGTATTGATTTAATTACTTATCATCGGAGGAACATGGAATCTGTTCAACTCAGTGCATCAGATGAATATCACCTAAGGCAACGCAATAAGATAGAAACATTATTCAGCTTATTGAAAGGGCAATATCATTTAGTGACGAGTAAAGCACGTAGTACTTATGGATTTCTCAGCGGAATTTATGCTTCGTTATGTGCATATCAATTAACCCATCGAAATAAGCCAACGATTCAAATTATGGAGTCATCGGCTTAAGCAGGATTCGGGTTACTATCTATTTTTTATTTTTTTTACCATTTAAGATTTATGCGAGTGATAATTTTAATATTATATCACAATGTAATAATGAATATGAAACAAGTTGTGATGTGTTGCGTTTAAATGGTGTTAAGAAAAATATAATATTGGCAGGGGTTAGATCTCCAATTATAAAAAAAATTAGTGATGATGTTTTTTATGTTTTAAGTTCATGTGGATCACCATGTGTTGGTCATTATTTTTTTGATAGAAATAAAGAAGATTATACAAATGAGTTGATTGTTTTTGATATTAATTCAGGATGTATTATAGAGAGTGATAGTGCTGGAAAAAAAATATATGCTAAAAGAATGTTTTCTAATAATAGAAGAACTTTAATAAACTTAAGTAAAATCGAATTTGATATCCTTTCATCTAAAATGAACTATTATAGTGATTTTAATGAGATGTCATATTTTGACAAGGCTGGCAATCTTAATTTGATTGCAAATGATTATGAAAAAATTTTACTTAAAAAGAAAATAATAAATCCATGTGGAAGTGTTAAAAAATGAGTTATTCTGAAGAATTTATGAATTATGTTGGAACTGTAGCTGGAGAAGCGGGTGGATGTAGTGTAACAACTTGGAAAGTTGTTGCTCACTGTATAAAAAATAGAATTGGTTTTGCTGAATGGATTAATGCAAGAAATGTTAGCGATATTTTGAAAAAAAATTTTGATGCAATGACAGAGAAAAATGCTCCTTTTAGAAAAGCTGTTAAAGAAATGCGTTCAGGAAAAATATCTAAGCATACACAAGACATTATTGAAGCAATATCACCAATTTACCAAGGCTTAGAAGAAGATATTACTAATGGTGTCGTATTATATTTTAGCCCTCAAGCCCAAGCTGCTGGAAACAAAAGTAATCCTGATAAATATAAATCAGCGATTCCTGATTTTGCTAAGAGCCCTTTAACTGAAGAAGTAAAGATTAAAGGCACCGAAAATGATGATATGCGATGGTACAGATATAAAGGTACCTCGCGTTTTTATGTTCAATTTATTGATAAAAGCGCAAACCCACTTGTCAAATCGAAAGTAAATATAGGATATAGAAAAACTAAAGTAGTACCAGCTCTTAGTAATTTAATAACTAATAGTCAAGGTAAAATCAAATCATTTTTAGTAAATGATGGTTGGGGGGCAAGATTTACAGTTGACGGAAAAAAAGTTATTGACAGTAATAAAAAAGAAATAATGCTAATTGCAGATGGGAAAAATCACTCGGCAATCTTAGTAGTTGAAAATGGTTGTAGTGGAATTAAAGCTAAAACAGATATACATAATCAACAACCAACTTTATCTAAGAAGAACTCTCAAAAAGAAGAGGTTATTTCAAATACACAGCAAACAATAGAATCAAGTGGTAGTAATAAAAAACAAAAAGATGTTAATTTTAGTATTAAAATTGTGGATAGTGATAATAAAGAAATTCCAAATTTCTCTTATTTTTTAAAATATAAAACAATTGAAAAAAAGCATTGTGTTGGAGTGGACGGGATAGAGAAAAATATTGTAGCTTTAAATGGGGAGGAAATTATAGTATTAATTAATGGTCTTGATTCAAAGCAAGAAATTGATCGTTTTATTGTGACTGAGCAGATGGCACAAAAAGTTATTAAAATTAATTTATATACTTTTGATATTCTTTTTAGACATAAAGGCAATAAAGATCCTATAACAAATTTGAATTTGGTTCAGAGATATAGAAATCAGTCAAAATTAAAAAAAACTAATAATTATGGGAGGATAACTGTTAATGCAATGCCTGGGTTTGAAATTAACTATAGGCTAAGAGATGGTCAAAATTTATTGACAATTAGAGTGGATAAAAATAAGCCACTACGTATTATAGATGTTGAATCACAAGTAATTGAAAATGCTTCAGAAAATTTGAAATCCAATACTGATCTTATAGAAATCACAAAACCTAAATCAATATCTAAATTGGAAACAAAAAGTGATCAATCTAATGGGCAAGATATAGAAGTAAATGACTCAACAACAATTCGAGATCAAACGGAAAAAACTAGTTCCGAAGGTCATCCCAAAACTATTATCAAAGACAATAATGAAATTGAGTTTAAAGTATTAACTTATGATAGTTCATCAAGCCAATTGGTTAGTAATTGTGAGTATATTATTGAGTATAAAGGAAATAAAAAAACACATATTAGTGGTGTAAATGATGTTGGTGCAAAGATGCATAAAGGGCAATCAGGGGAAACTATTAAAATATTTGAAAAAAATACCCTATTAGTACAAGAAGTGTTAAAAAAAGATATGCAACCAATATCTATTAACGTCAAAAAACCAGATTTAACTCAAGTAAAGGTTAGTGGTCAAGACTGGTGTGGTTTATATTTGCAAAGTAAAAGTCTAGATGATTTAGCTGAGCCCTTTAAAACTAATGCAAAAAAATTTATCAATGCTATGAGAAATGCAGGCATTAGCATAACAATTAATACAACGTGGCGTCCTAATGAGCGAAGTTATTTAATGTATTATTCTACTGCCATAGCGAGAGGACAGATTGCTGTAGATAAAATTCCTCCTTTTCCTGGGGTCAATATTGATTGGACACACAAAGGAAATACAAGTGAGGCGGTAAAGGCTGCTAAGGCAATGCATCAAAAGTATGCAATAGGAAATAACCCGGTTGGAAAACCAGGATCATCGAATCATAATAGAAAAATGGCGGTAGATATGACGATATCAAATTACAATGGAAAAGTTGTATCCATTGATGGCATTAATACAAAAATTACAAGTTGGTCTTCTTTAGTAGCTTTAGGGAAAAAACATGGTGTAATTTGGTACGGAAGTAAAGATGCCCCACATTGGTCTCATACAGGTAGGTAATGAAATGAATTATAAAATAATAATAACCATCATTTGTTTATTGGCACTGAATGCTTGTGATGATACATATTTCAATAGTAGTCATCCTAAGCCAGTTAAGGATTATAAAGTAGAGAAAGGAAAATTAACTTCATCACAGGGAGAAAAGCAACAACAACATCATCAATCAGTGAAAGAATTTTTAGATAATAAAGTTTTCTTATTATTAAATACTGAAGAAGGATGTATTGTAAGTGAAAAGCCCTTAAATAGTGAAATTATAATAGTTTATAAAGAAGACGAAAAATTTACATATGATTTAGTAAACCCTATTTTAAAGAAAGAAAATACTGATTGTGTTTCAAACTTGGCTTATGTTACAGATGAACCAAATTATTTTTATAGTATTGATAAAAAAAGTAAAATTAATATAAGGGGTTATGGGTTAGTCGTTAATAAATCTCAAATAATGTATGAAAATGGAAAAATTAGAGGAGTGGATTTAATAGGTGATGGAGTACCTAATATTTTGACTGAATGTTTTTCTAATGAAGGTTCACACTTTAATATTTGGGGTGGGGCTAATAGTGAAGAAAAGTTGTTACATCGTTATACTTATTTAGATATGGATTTAGAGCCCTCTTGTACTGAAAATGATAAAATATCTAATTTAGGATTGTTAGATTTGAAGTAGTTGGTTAAATATGGTTAATACTAAATTTTATCTGTTATATTTAGAGATTTAAAAATGAGTTAAAATAATAAATATCGAAGAGTGCTACTTGCTCATATTAAAATCCTAATAGAAAGCCGACTCTCGTCGGCTCCATTCTTAATCTTCCAAAACTTCTTCCAACAACTCTTCACTTGGTGCAAAGTAATAGGCACCATCAAGTGCTGTCACAAAGTGAAGCAAACGGTCATGAATCCCATCACCGCTTGTACCAAACATACGAAGCAACATACGGTCAATACGTGTTAAATCTTTGGTATACGCAATAAAGAACAAGCCTTGGTCGCCTTTACCATCACCATAAGGTAAAGAATGACGCAAAATTTCCAGTTCTTCACCCTCATCATCTTCAATAACGGTACGGGCAATGTGTGCATTTTCAGGTTTAACATCATCATCCAGTTCAATACTTTCGAGCTTGGTACGACCTATGATATGCTCCTGAGCATCGACTTTTAAGCGCTTCCATTTCTCTAAATCATGGGCATAACGCTGCGCAAAGACAAACGAACCATCGGCAAAAATACCGGCTTCTTCACCCAGTAAAGCTGTTTCACCACGATCATCAGGGAATTGTGGATTTTCCGTACCATCAATAAAACCTGTAAGGTCACGCCCATCCAAATAACGGAAACAAACACGTTCATCCAACACTTCAACTTGGTCTTGAATGCCATCGAAAAAAGCCTGACTTAAAACAAAACAAATATCGGTACGAGCACTTGCGATATGAATCAAAACATCAGCAGGAACGACCGGCATGGTAAACGAACTATGAATTGGGGCTAACTGTTTAAAACCTGTTGGTGTTTGATCATAAAGTTTAGACCAAAGCTCAGGACCAAAGGCAATTGAGGTCTTAATTTGAGCATCAGGATGTTGGGTAATCAAACGATCACGAGTCGACAACAATGCTTCAAGTTGTTTCTTTAAGCCATCTATAGACAGGTCTTTTAAACGGATCACGATAAAACGTGCATGGTTTGACGGTAATGGTAAAATTACAGATTGGGCTGTCATTGAACGATGGCTCCTGATTATTGTCTTTTCTCTAAGCAGTATTGTGCATGAAGCAATTCTAGGTGAATAGGGTAATCCATGCTTTTTTTAAAAGCAAAATTATCGAAAGATACAGGTATAATCATTTTATCTTTCAAGTTCTTCTCTCCTAATTTTTATGTCCTACCAAATGTGGTTCGCCTATATGCTGGCATGTTGGGTGATTAGTGTTTCACCCGGTGCAGGGGCAATTGCGTCTATGTCCAGCGGTTTAAATTATGGCTTTAAGCATGGCTATTGGAATGTGATTGGTTTGCAACTCGCTTTACTGGTGCAAATTGCGATTGTGGCAGCAGGGGTGGGAGTATTATTTGCAACATCACCTTGGGCATTTTTAGTCGTAAAATGGTTTGGTGTGTTGTATTTGCTGTATTTGGCGTATTTACAATGGACTGCCCCTCCGCAATCAATTGATATAACGGTTGAAAGCTCTCAAAAATCGATTTCAAAACTGATTTTAAATGGCTTTTTGGTCAATATCACCAACCCTAAAGCGATTGTATTCTTATTGGCTGTGTTGCCGCAATTCTTGGATTTATCTCAACCACAAGCGCTTCAATATGTGATTATGGCCGTTACGATGATCACGATTGATATGATTGTGATGGCCGGATATACAGGGCTTGCAGCAAAAGTGCTTCGGATGCTCAGATCACCAAAACAGCAAAAATATATGAACCGAAGCTTTGCCGTGTTGTTTGCTTGTGCAGCGAGTTTACTGAGTTTGGTTCATCAGTAATTTTTTTAATTGAAATAGATAAGGAATAAGGTCGCACTATTTGATTTAAAGCTTAGATGCGAACCATAAAGAATAATGAATTATTTAGAATTTTATTTATATGTCATTAGTGTGATCATCATGATTGCAACCCCAGGTCCAGTCATGATTTTGGTTGCAAGTGCAGGTTTGAAAGGTGGTTATCGAAAGTCACTTGAAACCATTATAGGGACAAATCTTGCTTCATTGCTGCTGATCACCCTTTCAATTTTGATTTTGAAAGGTACGTTCAGTGTGCATGAAACATTATTCTTGATCATTAAAATTTTAGGTTGCCTTTATATCGCGTATTTGGGTTATGACATTTTAAAAGAAGTCTATCAAGTAAAAGATCAGCGTATAGAAACACTGAAACCCATTGATGGTGGTCTGAAGAAAGGCTTTTTAGTCGGAATTTCGAACCCCAAGGATATTATTTTCTTCTCATCTTTTTTCCCGCAATTCATCGGTATTCATTCGGATATCAATATCAGTTTGATGATTCTTGTGATCACTTGGATTATTTTAGATTTTCTCACCTTGTCGGTGGTGTATTTATCTTTTAATCAGTTGTCGAAAAGTCGCTACTATCCAAAAGTTCTAGGACTATGTGGCTGTATTTTAATTCTAATTGCATTATTTGGATTATATAGTTCATTTCAAAATTGGGGATAAAAATGATCGTGTTATAAGCGTTTTGGGTCTACTTTAATTTAGCATGATGAAGTTGACGTATCTTGATCCATCCGAATTCGTGGTCAATATAATATCCAAAAATATAATGCCTCATACGTTAATTCCAATGAAATAAAGTCACTATTGAGTGAGTATGATTCAGCAAAATTTAAATAATCACTTCATGTGAATATGCCAATAAAATCAATACTGAAATGTATAAGAGAAAAGTAACTGTTATGTAGTTGATTCTTCTATTTATGTTATAGGTGATTGTTTTTTAAACAAATCAATTTAGCATGTGCTTTCTGGCTTACAGGAGGTTTATGTTGAAAGATTTAATTCAAAGGTTTTCTGACTGGATCGATCAATATCCTTGGTTGGAAATGCTGACGTCACTCTCCATTGTGATATTACTGGCATTTTTGTTATATGTTCTGACTCGTAAAGTCGTTGTTGTTGGCTTAAGACGACTCATTAACAAGCTTCCTTTTGCGCATAAAAATATATTTGAAAATCATAGTGTCATTCGAAGAATTGCCAATATTGTCCCTGCATTATTTATTATCAATGCCATAGCATCAGTACCTCATCTATCTGAAAAATTTGTTCAGATGGTTCAAATGCTTGCTCAGGCTTGGATTTTTATCACGATTGCACTATCCATCAGTGAATTTTTAAATATTTTTAATTTGATTTATCAAAGAAATCCTAAATCACAAAATAAGCCAATTAAAGGATATTTACAGTTAGTCAAACTGATTGTTTATATTGTTTGTGCATTGATGATTTTAGGAACATTCCTAAAAAAAGATGTCTTCACATTGTTGGCAGGCTTTGGTGCGATGGCTGCTGTGCTGATGTTGGTCTTTCAAAACACGATTTTATCTTTGGTGGCCAGCGTACAGATTTCTTCATATGACATGATCCGTATTGGAGATTGGATTGAAATGCCAAGCTTGGGTGCTGATGGCACCGTCATCGATATGTCTTTACATACAGTCAAAGTGCAAAATTTTGATAAGACATATACCACCATTCCAACCAATCGATTAGTCACGGATACATTTAAAAACTGGAGAGGGATGGCGGATGCCAATTGTCGTCGTATAAAGCGTTCCATTTATATCGATCAAAGCAGTATCCATTTTTTAAATGATTCAGAGTTCGAGAAACTGCAAAATTTCTTAATTTTACAGCAGTACTTAAAACAGAAAACTGAAGAATTATCAAAATGGAATCGAACTGTAACGGATTTACGTAACCAACGACGCTTAACAAATTTAGGTACATTTAGAGCCTATTTGGTGCATTATTTGCGTCAACATCCAAGTATTTCTCAAGAAGAAACATTGCTTGTCAGACAGTTACAGCCGACACCTCAAGGCGTACCTTTAGAGATTTATGTTTTTAGCAAGACGACAGTATGGGCAGACTATGAAGATATCCAATCGGATATTTTTGATCATATTCTTGCCATTATTGGAGAGTTTGGTTTGCATGCTTATCAGGCGCCATCTGGTTTGGACTTGAATACATGGTTGGATCAGAAAAATGAAGTATAAGGCGAAGGCTTTAAGTTGAGTTCAGATTTATGCGTTCGAACTTATCTAAAGCCCTTGGACTTATATATGTGCTCAATGCTAAATGGGTATAAATTGATTTCTTCACTGCATGTTGCAGCATTAAGTTCTACTAAGACTCAAAAAGCATGATGATCTACTTTTGAGTCTTATTAGACTATTCATTTGAATGATCTGGTTCGACTTCTAACTTTCTGCACAATAAAAATCAAAGCAAATAAAATCGACATTGTCAGCACAATGCTTAAACCTGTAGAAATATTCAGACCTGCACTTGACCATAAGCCGACAGTCACCCCAATTTGAGCGACTATAAATGCCATAATCACCATTTGTTTAGGTGAGTGTGCAAGCAAGCGGGCTGTTAATGCAGGAATGACTAATAATGCCCCCATGAGTAATGAGCCCACTGCACGTAAAGCCAATACCGTAAACAGCGCAAGTAAGATCATAAAAATCAGGCGTTGCCATTTGGCGTTTACGCCTTCACTGACAGCAATATCGGGATCAATGGCCACTTGAATTTGGGCTTTCCAGTTTTTAAATAAAACTGCCAGCGCAAAAACAATCACCAAAGCAAATATGGGTAAATCAGACCATGAAATGGTGAGTAGATCGCCAAATAAATAGCTTAAAAGTTCAGGTTTTAGTGCAGGTAAATGTTGAATTAATAATAAGCCTGAGCAAAGCAAAGTTGCAGAACATAATGCAAGTAAAGCATCGTTGGGGAGGCGAGGATCATGCAAAATCCAAAGTACACCCACTAAAAGCAATGCAATAAAGCTCACACCCATCCAGAGGGGGAGGGTAAGTACCCCTGCAATCGCAACACCCAACAAGGTCCCGTGTGCCATGGTGTCAGCGAAAAAAGACATTCTGCGCCACAGCATCAGACAGCCGAGCGGTGCAGTCAGAAAAACCAACAATGTGCCCATTGTCCATGCAGGTAAAAGGAGTTGTAACCATTCCATCATGGTTTAGGCTTCCGGCTCAGGGTGAATATGTGGACGTGGATCATGTTGGCAAGGCACAGCACTATCGCCATGCGCACAGTGGTCATGATGATGGTGATAGAACACTCGGTTGGTCCCAAAGATGGCTTGGTACTCAGGATGTTGCTGAATCGATTCGGGTAGACCACTACAACAAATATGTTTATTAAGGCACACCACACGTTGTGTCCCTTGCATCACCCATTGCAAATCATGAGAAACAATGAGGATGGAACAGCCATAACGTTCAGGAAGACTGCGAACATAATCATATAATTCAGCTTCAGATTGGATGTCGAGACCTTGCATCGGCTCATCAAGCACTAAAAGATTGGGTTGACGTAACAATGCACGAGCCAAAAGTACACGCTGACGTTCACCGCCAGAAAGTTGCTGAACTTTAGAGTCGCTTAATTTTGCTATACCTGTATCACGGATAATTTCAGCTTTGATTTCAGCACTACATTTTTCTAGTGCAAGCAGGTCTTTGACGCGAAGAGGCAAACTATGAGATGGATTAAACTTTTGCGGCACATAAGCCACTTTTAATGGTTTTTCTGAAATGACTTTGCCTGAGTTTGGTTTGACAATGCCCAAGATCACTTTAATTAAAGTTGATTTACCTGCGCCATTTGGACCAATCAGCGTGACGATCTCTTTCTCTTGAACGGAGAAATCTACATTTTTTAAAATATCTCGATCATCAATGCGAACATGAATGTTCTTTAACTCAATTAATGAAGGGGAGAGGCTTACTTCGAGCACTGCTGACATATTCCAGAGATCTCAATAATACTATGATGCGGTTGAAAATGATCTGAATCTGCAAGTAAATCGAGTTGTTGGATTAAACCTGTGGCAGAAGCTTCTTTCACTACATGGCATTGGGTGCAAATAAGGAAAGCCGCTTGATGTCCCGCGCGCGGATGACAACACGGAATATAAGCATTAATCGATGTTAAACGATGAATAAAGCCTTTTTCTAATAGAAAGTCTAAAGTTCGATACACCGTTGGTGGTGCGGCAGGTCGATCTAAATTGCCTTTGAGCTTTGCTAAAAGATCGTAAGCGCCTACAGGGCCCGATGCATTTAAAATGAGCTCAAGAACTTCTTTACGAAGTGGCGTCAGTCGTGCGCCTGAATCCACGCAAATGGTTTCAGCTTCAGCAAGACGATTTTGAACATTATGATGATCATGCACGCCGTGCAAAGTATCGTGATGCTCGTGTGAACATAAGCTCATTGCAGACCTCAACACGTTTCGTAAATAGAAAAAATATCGTTAAATATAACATGAAGCTTTAACGGCTGACGAACTCAAGATAGGCATTTATTGAGTTTTGTTATATTATAACATGGAATTTGTACTGGTAATATTTCCATGTCCCGCTTTGTCGTTCTTTGTCTAGTCACTCTATTTACATCATTTACATGGGCTCAGGGGCCTATGGTGGTTTCAACGCATCCCATTTATTTGATCGCGAAAGAAATCACGCGCGGGGTAGAGGAGCCAAAACTACTGTTAGAACATCAAACAGGACATGATGTGCAACTTACTCCAGCGCATCGCAAAATGATTCAAGATGCTTCCTTGGTGATTTGGTTGGGTAAAGCGCATGAAGCACCACTTGCAAATGTACTGGCACAAAAGAATCAAGCCATATCAATATTGGATGCGCATATTGTGCATACACTCCCAATGCGTAATAGTCGGGGTGGAGCATTAAAAAATGCCATCGATACGCATGTGTGGTTAGAGCCAAATAATGCAGTACGTATTGGATTCTTTATTGCGGCGCTCAGATCACAGCAATATCCAGAACACAAACAAGCGTATTGGGCAAATGCAAAAAAGTTTGCCAAAGGTCTCTTTCATACTTCACAGCAGTTCAAGCTCTCTGGTCAAGCTAAGCCCTATTGGGCATACCATGATGCCTACCAATATTTAGAGCGTTCACTGAATTTAAAATTTGCTGGCGCATTGACTGAAGATGCACATATGGCACCTACTATTGCTCAAATTAAGTATTTGAGTGATACTCGACCACAAACCAATATGTGCCTTTTAGCTGAGTCTACAGCAAGCGCAAATCAATATAAAAAATTAGGGGATATTCATTTTCAAGTCGTCGATGAAAGTTTTTCTTTGCAACAAAATTTTATCGTTGCATGGAAAAAATTGGCGATGATTACACTCAATTGTGTGGGAAGTCACAAAAAGTGATTTAAAAACAATCGATAATTGTATATATGAACATCAATATAAGTATGAAAAATACCAGACTTAGGTCGGGAAAAGATTGCATGTTCAGGGGTGTAACTCTATAATGCCTGCGATTAAAAATAATCATCAGCTAAACTTGTCAAGCATTAATGCTGTGAGTGAGAAAAAAATGAGCCGAACTAGTCGCTTGATTGACCGACGATTAGCGAAAGCTTTAGTCATCTTGCAAGCATGTATGATACCTGTTTCAGCCTTGATAGCGTGGGTCTTGAAAGACTCGACTGCGGCTTTGAGTGCAGCTTTGGGTGCATTCGTGTGTTGGCTAGCCAGTTGTTATTTTTCATGGCAGTCGTTCCGAGCTGCAGGTGCTAGAGCTTCGAAGCAGGTTCTTTCGAACATGTATCGAGGTTTGCTCGGTAAGTTTGCAATTGTGATTGTTGGATTCATTTTGATTTTAATCAATGTTAAACCGTTGTCACCGGTTGCATTGTTTTGTGGTTTTATACTCGTTCAAACCATGTCGTGGGTCGCTCCTTTTTGGGCGTCACGTCTACAAAAATGAGTTGAAGCACAACAAAAATTGAAAAGTTTTTTAGAAGATAGGCGAGATATCAAGCAGCACGCGATATTCGTTTTCTCTAATTTAGTATTTGACATTAACCAGGTGTGATTTATGGCTGCTGAAGAACATACCCTTACCTCGTCTGAGTATATTCAGCATCACTTGACTAACATGACCTATGGCAAAATGCCAGACGGTACTTGGAAGTTAGCTGAGACTGCTGCTGAAGCGAAAGATATGGGGTTCACTGCTATTCACTTGGATTCGATGGGTTGGTCAATCGGCCTTGGTGTGATTTTCTGTTTGTTGTTCTGGGTTGTGGCGAAAGCTGCTAACTCTGGTGTTCCTACCAAGTTCCAGTCTGCAATTGAAATGATCATTGAGTTTGTTGACTCGAGTGTCCGCGACACATTCCATGGCAAATCACGTTTAATCGCACCACTTTCATTGACGATTTTCGTGTGGATTTTCCTCATGAACGCAATGGACTTGATTCCTGTTGACTGGATTCCGTATCTAGCACAACAAATCGGTGCAAGCGTATTTGGTATGGACCCTCACCATGTCTACTTTAAAATTGTTCCATCTACTGACCCTAACGTAACTTTAGGTATGGCGTTATCAGTATTTGCGTTGACTATTTTTTATAGTATTCGTGAGAAAGGGCTTGTCGGTTTTGGTGCGGAATTTGCACTTAACCCATTCAATCCGAGTAACCCATTTTTAAAAGCACTATTAATTCCAGTAAATATTCTTCTTGAATTAGTAACTTTTATCGCGCGTCCAATTTCATTGGCTCTACGATTATTCGGTAACATGTATGCAGGTGAGTTAATCTTCATCCTTATCGCATTATTACCGTTCTGGGTTCAATGGGCGTTGTCTGTGCCTTGGGCAATTTTCCACATTCTTGTTATCACGTTACAAGCGTTCATTTTCATGATGCTGACTATCGTGTACATGAGTATGGCTAGCGAAAAGCATTAATTATATTGCTCGACTACACTATGTAGTTGAGCTAAAGTTTTTTTGTTTGATTTAAACTCAACCTCTGAGGATTTTTTCATGGATTTAGTAGTTGGCTTATCTGCTGTTGCAGCTGCTCTTTTAATCGCTTTTGGTGCTTTAGGTACTGCGATTGGTTTTGGTCTTTTAGGCGGTCGCTTCCTTGAAGCTGTTGCTCGTCAACCAGAATTGGCTCCACAACTTCAAACTCGTATGTTCTTAATCGCGGGTCTTCTTGATGCTGTGCCTATGATCGGTGTTGGTATTGGCTTGTTCATTATCTTTGCTAATCCGTTCGTAAGCTTATTGGGTTAATTCGCTACATTCCGAAATCAACTATTTGAGGAATAGCAATGAATATCAACCTCACATTGATTGGCCAAGCGATTGCATTTGCGTTCTTCGTCGCATTTTGCATGAAGTTTGTATGGCCACCACTAATCAATGCGATTAGTGAGCGTCAGCGTAAAATCGCTGATGGCTTAAATGCTGCTGAAAAAGCGAAAGCAGATCTTGCTGACGCTCAAGCGCAAGTTAAGCAAGAAATTGATGCAGCTAAAGCACAAGCAGCTCAATTGATCGAACAAGCGAACCGTCGTGCAGCGCAATTGGTTGAAGAAGCTCGTACTCAAGCATCTGCTGAAGGTGAGCGTATTCGTCAACAGGCTAAAGAAGCTGTTGATACTGAGATCAATTCTGCTCGCGAAGAATTACGTCAACAAGTTGCAGCTCTTGCTGTTACTGGTGCAGAGAAAATTCTGAACCAGCAAGTTGATCAAGAAGCTCATAATGCCATGCTTACTCAGCTGGCTGCTAAACTTTAAGCGAGGCGATTATGGCTGAACTCTTGACGTTAGCACGCCCGTATGCCAAAGCAGCATTTGCTTTCGCTTCTGAGCAAGGTGCAACTGACAATTGGTCTAATGTGTTACAAGTGCTTAGTGCTGCGGTGCAAGATGAAGCATTTTCCGCTTACTTGAGTCGCCCTGAGCTTACTCCTGTTGAGCAGGTGAGTCTTTTTGCAAAAGTTTTAGGTGAAGATCAAACTGTACAAGTGTCTAATTTCTTGACACTTCTTGCAGAAAATGATCGTTTAACACTCTTACCTGAAATTGAAACAGAGTACGAACTGCTTAAATCACAGAATAACAATGTTGTAGATGTCGTTATTGAATCTGCGTTTCCATTGACTTCAGTACAAGAGCAGTTGCTTTCACATGCGTTAGAAAAACGTTTTAACGCGAAAGTAAGTGTAACTGTTGAAGTGAATCCTGCTTTAATTGCAGGTGTTGTTATTCGTGCAGGCGACCAAGTGATAGATGATTCTGCGCTTAACAAGCTTGAAAAAATGCGGACTCGTCTTCTTGCGTAATTGCATAAAAAGAAGACTGAACTTATTAAAGATTGAGGTATAGCGCAATGCAACAACTGAATCCATCCGAGATCAGTGCGCTCATTAAACAGCGTATCGGCGATCTGGACACCAGCGCGACCGCTAAGAACGAAGGGACCATTGTTATGGTTTCCGACGGTATTGTGCGTATTCACGGCCTTGCTGATGCAATGTACGGTGAGATGATCGAATTCGACGGCGGCTTATACGGTATGGCACTGAACCTAGAACAGGATTCAGTGGGCGTCGTTGTTTTAGGTAACTACTTAAGCCTTCAAGAAGGTCAAAAAGCGCGTTGCACAGGTCGTGTATTAGAAGTTCCGGTTGGTCCTGAACTTCTTGGCCGTGTAGTAGATGCTTTGGGTAACCCAATTGATGGTAAAGGCCCAATTGATGCAAAATTAACTGATGCAGTAGAAAAAGTTGCACCAGGCGTAATTTGGCGTCAATCAGTGGATGAACCTGTACAAACTGGTTATAAATCAGTAGATACAATGATTCCTGTAGGTCGTGGTCAACGTGAGTTGATCATTGGTGACCGTCAAACTGGTAAAACAGCAATGGCGATCGACGCGATCATCGCTCAGAAGAACTCTGGCATTAAATGTGTATACGTAGCAATTGGTCAAAAACAATCGACTATCGCTAACGTTGTACGCAAGCTAGAAGAAACTGGTGCTATGGCGTATACAACTGTTGTAGCAGCAGCTGCAGCCGATCCAGCAGCAATGTTGTATTTGGCTCCATATTCTGGCTGTACAATGGGTGAATACTTCCGTGACCGCGGTGAAGACGCTCTTATCATTTATGATGATTTGTCTAAGCAAGCTGTTGCTTACCGTCAAATTTCATTGCTTTTACGTCGTCCACCAGGTCGTGAAGCGTATCCAGGTGACGTATTCTATCTTCATAGTCGTCTACTTGAACGTGCTTCTCGTGTATCTGCTGACTATGTTGAGAAATTCACTAATGGTGAAGTTAAAGGCCAAACTGGTTCATTAACTGCATTGCCAATTATTGAAACTCAAGCAGGTGACGTATCTGCATTCGTTCCAACAAACGTAATTTCGATTACAGATGGTCAGATCTTCCTTGAAACATCATTATTCAACGCAGGTATTCGTCCTGCTGTGAACGCGGGTATCTCTGTATCTCGTGTTGGTGGTTCAGCGCAAACTAAGATCATCAAAAAATTGTCTGGTGGTATCCGTACTGCTTTGGCGCAATACCGTGAATTGGCTGCGTTTGCTCAGTTCGCTTCTGATCTTGATGAAGCAACTCGTAAACAGCTTGAGCATGGTCAACGTGTAACTGAGTTAATGAAGCAAAAACAATATGCTCCTTACTCAATTGCTGACCAAGCTGTATCAATTTACGCATCTAACGAAGGCTACATGGCTGACGTTGAAGTTAAGAAAATCGTTGCATTTGATGCTGCGTTAGTTGCTTACTTCCGTTCAGAACAAGCTGCGTTAATGCAAAAAATTGACGAGACTGGTGCTTGGGATAAAGATATCGAAGCAGCATTCAAAGCAGGTATTGAAAGCTTTAAAGCGACTCAAACTTACTAATTTTAGCACTTGCTAAAAGCTAGTCGGTTTGGTTCACGGATCAACCTTCGGAGGCTCGAAAGGGCTTCCGAATACTAGGTTAAGCGTATGGCAAATTTAAAAGAAATTCGCGCCAAAGTAGCTAGTATCAAGTCGACGCAGAAAATTACGCGTGCGATGCAGATGGTAGCTGCTTCTAAGATGCGTCGTGCGCAAGAGCGCATGGCTCAGGGCCGTCCGTATGCCGAAAATATGCACCGTGTAATTGCTCATTTAGTACAAGCGAATCCTGAATACAAACACCGTTATATGGTTGAACGTCCTGTAAAGCGCGTTGGCTATATCATTGTTTCTTCAGATCGTGGTTTGGCAGGTGGTTTGAACATTAACTTGTTCAAAAAAGTTGTTAAACACGTACAACAGCAACAAGAGCAGTCAATTGAAGTTCAATTTGCTTTAATTGGTCAAAAAGCGGTTTCGTTTTTTAAAAACTACGGCGGTAAAGTACTGGGTGCGACTACGAATGTAGGCGATACACCGAGTCTTGAACAGTTATCTGGTTCTGTACAGGTGATGTTAGATGCTTATGATAAAGGCGAGTTAGATCGTATTTATCTAGTGTCAAACGGCTTTGTCAACGCCATGACTCAAAATCAAAAGATTGAGCAACTTGTTCCATTGGCAGCTGCCGATGAGAGCGAGAATCTTAACCGTCAATATGGTTGGGATTATATCTATGAACCTGAAGCTGAAGAGCTTCTCAATGGTTTATTGGTTCGCTATATCGAGTCTGTGGTGTATCAAGGTGTGATTGAAAACATCGCATGTGAGCAATCTGCTCGTATGGTTGCAATGAAAGCTGCAACTGACAACGCAGGTGAGCTGATTAAGAGCCTACAACTTATTTATAACAAGCTGCGTCAAGCCGCGATTACTCAGGAAATTTCTGAGATCGTTGGTGGTGCCGCTGCCGTTTAACATTATTTTGAATTGAGGAGACAGCAATGAATAGCGGTCGTATCATTCAGATCATCGGCGCGGTTATCGACGTCGAGTTTGAACGCAATAGCGTTCCTAAGATCTATGACGCCCTCCATGTTGATGGTACTGAAACTACATTAGAAGTTCAGCAACAACTTGGTGATGGCGTAGTTCGTACAATTGCGATGGGATCTACTGAAGGTCTTAAACGTGGTTTGAACGTAACTAACACTAACGCGCCGATCTCTGTACCAGTAGGTACAGCGACTCTTGGTCGTATCATGGACGTTCTTGGTCGCCCTATCGACGAAGCTGGTCCTGTTGCTACTGAAGCGCGTTTACCAATTCACCGTCAAGCGCCTTCTTATGCAGAACAAGCGGCTTCTACTGACCTTTTAGAAACTGGTATTAAAGTCATTGACTTACTTTGCCCGTTCGCTAAAGGTGGTAAAGTTGGTCTGTTCGGTGGTGCTGGTGTTGGTAAAACTGTAAACATGATGGAATTGATCAACAACATCGCTAAAGCGCACTCAGGTTTATCTGTGTTCGCTGGTGTTGGTGAGCGTACTCGTGAAGGTAATGACTTCTATCACGAGATGAAAGACTCTAACGTTCTTGACAAAGTAGCAATGGTTTACGGTCAGATGAACGAGCCACCAGGTAACCGTTTACGCGTAGCGTTGACTGGTTTGACGATGGCTGAGTACTTCCGTGACGAGAAAGACGAAAACGGTAAAGGCCGTGACGTATTATTGTTCGTAGACAACATCTACCGTTATACACTAGCAGGTACTGAAGTATCAGCACTTCTAGGTCGTATGCCATCTGCAGTAGGTTACCAACCAACGCTTGCAGAAGAGATGGGTGTTCTTCAAGAACGCATTACATCGACTAAGTCTGGTTCTATTACGTCTATTCAAGCGGTATACGTACCTGCCGATGACTTAACAGATCCATCGCCTGCAACTACATTCGCTCACTTGGATGCGACTGTTGTATTGAGCCGTGACATCGCATCTTCTGGTATTTACCCAGCGATCGATCCACTTGACTCTACTTCACGTCAGTTAGATCCACTTGTAGTGGGTGCTGAGCATTACGAAATTGCTCGTTCAGTTCAAAACGTTCTTCAACGTTACAAAGAATTGAAAGACATTATCGCGATTCTTGGTATGGACGAATTGGCAGAAGAAGACAAACTTACTGTATACCGTGCACGTAAGATCCAACGTTTCTTCTCTCAACCGTTCCACGTAGCTGAAGTGTTTACTGGTGCTCCTGGTAAACTTGTACCGCTTAAAGAAACGATTCGTGGCTTTAAAGGTCTTCTAGCTGGTGAATACGACCACATCCCAGAACAAGCGTTCTACATGGTTGGTGGTATTGACGAAGTGATTGCTAAAGCTGAGAAACTTTAATTAGTTCCCTAATTTAGGAGATTCTCATGGCGACTATGCAATGTGATGTTGTAAGTGTTAAAGAGTCTTTGTACTCAGGCACTGTAACGATGCTAATTGCTAAAGGTGCTGGCGGTGAGTTGGGTATTATGCCTGGCCATGCTCCGTTGGTAACTTTGCTTCAGCCGGGCGCAATCCGCGTTCAGTTGGAAAACGGTACAGAAGAGTTGATCTATGTATCTGGTGGTGTTCTAGAAGTTCAACCGCATATTGTTACGGTTCTTGCAGATACTGCAGTCCGTGCTGAAAATTTAGATGAAGCAGCAATTCTTGAAGCACGTAAAAATGCTGAAACTTTGCTTGCAAATCAAAAGGGCGATTTGGACGCTGCTGCTGCTTTGGCTGCTCTTGCAGAAACTGCTGCTCAGTTGGAAACGATCCGAAAAATCAAAAACCGCGCTCAATAAGAGACGGTTCAAGATTGAAAACCACCCGAAAGGGTGGTTTTTTTATTTATAATAGTAAAGGATAAATAAATTTATAATTTTTAAGGGGGAAATTTTGCATTCAATTAGTCCATATTTGGTAAAAGTTTACAATCCAACTCTAGAAATCGATGTGGCAGGTAAGAAAAAAATCGGTGCTAATAGTCAACTGAATGATATAAATGGAAAAGATTTATTCGATTTAATAAAAAAATTCATAACATCACATAATTCTAAATTTGAAAAAGTTGCCGATCAGAGTCGAAAAAAAGTTTATAAATTTTTAAATGTAACTGCACTTAATAAAGAGAGAATAATTTATGGGTGGTTTCTTGAAGGAGAGTATGGTCTCGAAAAAGAAATTATTGATATAAATAGTTCGGATGTGGAATTTACTAGAAGATTAGATAATGCTGAAATAACAAAGCATTTTTTCTACATAAATTTACCTCTATCGTCACGCTATGGCTTAGCTTTACTACATAATTTTAATGGTCATGGGATGAAAACAACATTTCATGATGAAATAATTGCTTTCACAAGACCTAAAATAAGTTGTGTAATAACTATGACTCCATTGTCTGATGAGACATCTCTAAAGAATTGGAGTAAAGCTGTAGCTAAAGAAATCAAATTAAATAAATTTAAAGTACAGGATGATATAACCGATACAATCACTGATTTAGGTTATGAGGAGGCTCCAGCAACACTTACACTTAAGCCACCTGTGCGTGGCGGAAATTTTGGCACTCTTTCAGAGTTATTCTCAAGAAAAAAAATTGATAATCCTCAAAAGAAATTAAAGGCTGTTGAAGTTTTAACTGAACATTGTAAAGAAGTAAAAACAGTATTCGAATTGAATGGTAAAAGAAGAACATTCAAGATAGGAAATGGAGTTGCGAATGTTCTTTGTGAAATTGAGGCTCCAGAGAAACTATTGGAAAACCCAACTCCAACTCTTGAAGAGCTTAAAGAGTGGGCTTTTGAGGTTGCTGAGGAGTTTTCTTCCGAGATTACTCCTTAAGGAGATATAACATGAGTAAAAAAATAAGCGTTATAAACATCTGTAATCAGCATTTTAAAACCTTAAATATTAGAGATATGGTTAGCTTTTTTGGTTTACCTATAGTGCTTGTAATTCTTGCGCTTATGTTAGATATCAGATTATTCAAAGAAACATTATCTCTATTAGTAAGTTTTGGATCCATTTTTACAGCTCTTTTACTTTCATTACTAGTACTTATTTTTGATCAGGAAACAAAGTTGGATGAAAAGGCTGACTTATGGAATAGTAATAATTTAACAATTCCACTATTCAAGAAAAGGAAAGAGCTACTTGGTCAATTGTATTCAAATATTTCATTTTCAATTATTTGTGCTCTAACATTAGTAATAGTTTGTTTGGTTTTATCGCAACTTTTAAGTTATAAGCTACCTTCACAATCTAATATATTGATATCAAATTGGTTTTTAAATCCTCTAGTAGTATTTTTACTCACTTTAACAGCTTTAAATATATTCATGATTCTTAAAAGAATTCATACGTTATTAACAGTTAAGCCAGAAGATGGTCTACTTATTAAAAGATCTAATCAGTTATCTGATTCAAATAATGACGATAATGAAGAGACACTAGCTTAATTTTTCAGAAGGAGTTTGTTATTTATTAATAGCAAACTCTCCATTCCTCACAATCTTCACTTTAAAAATCTCATCAAAACCTTCATCCAAACGTGGTATTTCAAGCTTTTTATATGTCGCTCGAACACCGACTTCAGGAATATTCGCTTTGCCAATCCTTTGACTATTGCGTTCTAAAGTACTTTTTAAATCCGTTTCAAAATAATAAGCGACCACTTCAAAACCTGCATCCTTGGCACGTTGCATATATCGTTCACGATCCAATTTAGTTGGGTTGGTATTATCAATCACCATCTTGGTTTTCGAGGCAAGCCCTGCTTCGAACAATACGTTTTCACGATGTCGAGTTTTCAACATATCTAGATTTAACCGAAGATGCGTATGATAAAAATACTGCTGATAAAAGGTCGATTTGCCTGAAGCCTGTACGCCAATAAAAATGATCAATTGCATAAATTTATCATGAGAGAAGAGGGTAAAGCATGATAGTACCAATTTTTAATCAAACACACTCAATCTGACATAGAGCAATTTATTTTCATCAATGATAGGAGTATGGTTAGCCCAACTGAAATATGTTTTAAGACGTACGATGACCCTGATTGACTTTGAAGCCCAAGCTTGGGAACTTTATCAAGACTACGACCACTACTATCTAAGCATTTCTGTACACTTCAGCTCAGTAGATTCTTGCTGGGACTTGGTTTTAGACCAAGAAGAAGTCCAAAGCTATGAACACCGTGGTCGTGCAAGCATTAAAAAACTTGCAGACAGTTTGCTTGAAGCTGCACATAAAGGTGATTACTCAGGTATGGAAAGCCGTTTGGCAAAACCTTATGAACGTTATGCAATGCAAAAAGCATTTAAGCGCTGGAAAGAGATGAAAGCTGAAATCTCAGCTTGAGCTAAAGTGTGTATGGTTAAATTTGGATGCTTCGTTATGAAGATGCATCCAAATTTAACAGCATGACCATGATCTATTTTTGAATACAAAAACTAATTTGCTCCACCATTCACTTTAATGACTTGCCCATTAATCCAAGCGGCATCTGGACCAACCAAAAAACGTACCACACGAACAATATCTTCGGGTGTACCTAAACGCTCTAAGGGCGAAGCTTGGGCAAATTGATTGACCAATTCTTCAGACTTACCTTCTAAAAACATATCTGTTGCTGTTGGACCAGGGGAAACAATATTGACTGTAACTCCACGCCCACGTAATTCTTTAGAAAAGGTTTTACTTAACGCTTCAACAGCTGCTTTGGATGCAGCATAAGCAGCATAAGTAGGAGGTAAGGAGGTAACAACATTACTAGAAAAAGTTAAAATTCTTCCACCTTTGCTTATATGTGCAGCTGCTTGTTTTAAAATATGGAAAGTCCCTGTTAAATTGATGGAAATGACACGATTGAAATCTACAAGACTAAACTCAGACAGTGGTTTTAAAACTGAAATTGCTGCTGTGTTAATGACAACGTCGATCTGTCCAAATTCAGCTTTGGTTTTTGAAAATAAATGACTGACATCATTTTCAATGGATACATCTGCTTTGATGGCCAATGCTGTTCCGCCGAATTCTGTAATCATATTGACAATACTTTGGGCTTTTTCAGCACTTTGAGCATAGCTGATTACAACTTGATAGCCATCTTGAGCAAGTCCAATGGCAATAGCTTGACCTAAACCACGAGAACCGCCTGAAATAATGGCAACTTTCTTATTCATAAGATGCTTTCTCACTCAAATATTTGATTTTTGAATCATAAAAATCAGATGGAAATAATTTTTGCTATCGATTGATTGTTTATTTATAACCAAGTTTTAAATAGAAATAGACGGTATTTTTATAGTTATGTTTCCCATATCTAGGATAATTAGATGAGCTAAATCATTACATTTAAAATGTTGTCATAACCCTATGATTTGTTAATCTAAAATAATCAAAATCAACAACTATACTCAAAATACCAACATGTTGAAGTTTAAATATTATTCTAAAATAACCCGAATCCTGCTTAAGCCGATGACTCCATAATTTGAATCGTTGGCTTATTTCGATGGGTTAATTGATATGCACATAACGAAGCATAAATTCCGCTGAGAAATCCATAAGTACTACGTGCTTTACTCGTCACTAAATGATATTGCCCTTTCAATAAGCTGAATAATGTTTCTATCTTATTGCGTTGCCTTAGGTGATATTCATCTGATGCACTGAGTTGAACAGATTCCATGTTCCTCCGATGATAAGTAATTAAATCAATACCTTGAACTTGCAGCCTGCGCTTTAATTCTTGGCTGATGTAGCCTCGATCCCCGTAAATTTTTCCTTTTAGGCCATCAACTAATTGCTCAACCATTTTTATGTCAGCAACATGTCCATTCGATAAAGCAGAACAGGTAATTTCACCAAATTGATTCATCGCAATATGTAATTTACAGCCATAGAACCAACCCATTGAGCTTCTACCGCGTGATGCAATTTGGACTAATGATTTATGGCGTTGAATACGTTGATTTTTACAAACTGGCAGAGTTGTTGAATCAATCCATAAATATTGTGTTTCTTGACCTTTCATCAGCGCCACATGCAAAGCGTGTAGAGCCAATTGGTGCATATTGATCAGATGAATCATCCTTTGATAGCAAGGCAAGTACTTAAATAAATAGCTTTTATCTTCTTTTAACCAAGTGAAAAAGGCTTTGAAATTAGTGAAATGAGAGGATTTATACCAAATAGCAATAAAGATAATTTCTGAAAGACTGAGTTGAGCAACTCGGATTCTTGAAAGTTTGCCATCTTGCTTGAGAAATTTCCAATAAGTTGCTTCAAATTGTAGAAAAAAGTCATCAATTAAGCAGAATAATTCGGTACTATTGAACATTAGGACTAGGGTTGTGAGTTTGGTGTGGTAACTCAACTGATGGCTCTAGTCCTTCTATTTTTCAAGTCAATTTCTTATCCGCGATTCGGGTTAAAATAGTCTTATTTAGCTTTGGCGGTATGTTGATGACAGCCTGTCAAACCAACTATGTACTCACGCCAAGCCAACCTTCAGAAGCAGCATTGGTTGCAAATTCATTTGAGAATGGATTAAGCACCGAATTAGAGATCAATTATCAGACAGCATTTAACCATTTAAAACAAGCTTATGGACGTTGTGTCGCATTTACAGATACAGATAAAGAAATATTTATTTTTAGTGATAATCGTTTGGAACAAGACTTAGAGATGGGTACGTTATTTGCGCGTGGCGAAGGAGGTATTTATTTTCATAAAACAACAGTTGAAGGATTAAAAAATAATAAAACACGACTCACTGTATATTTGCCAAGTAACTATCCATTTCCCCGTACGCGTTTTAAGCAGGACGTGAAACGTGCTCTAGGGCAAGACAAAGAATGTAATGTCACGTCAGCAGCAAATTGAAACTGAATATTTTTATGTTAAAAATCATTAAAATTTATGTATAAAAGCAATGATTATTTGGATTTTTATTCGATTTCATAGCCTTAAGTTTATTTGAAACCTACCAAAAACCTACCTAAGTAAACGTATGTTCATAACAGATCATTACAAAGGCATCATCACCTGAAAGAGATGATGTAAACCAATACGTTAGGGAGTTTTAGATATGCAAGGGACCATGAAAGCAGCTGTTGTTACAGCATTTAGTCAGCCATTAGAAATTAAACAAGTGCCTATTCCACAAGTTTCACCAGGTAAGGTTTTAGTCAAAATTATTGCCACTGGGATTTGCCATACAGATTTACATGCCATGCAAGGGGATTGGCCAATCAAACCGACGCTTCCATTTATTCCAGGACATGAAGGTGTTGGAGAAGTGATTGAAATTGGTGCAGGCATTGATCATCTCAAAGTTGGAGATTTGGTGGGTATTCCTTGGTTATATTCTGCATGTGGGCATTGTGATCATTGTTATGCAGGTTGGGAAACCTTGTGTAAAGAACAGCAAAACTCAGGCTATTCAGTCAACGGAAGTTTTGCTGAATACTGCCTTGCCGATGGTGAATACGTAGGGGTGATTCCTGAGGGTGTTGATTTGTTGGAAATCGCGCCGATCTTATGTGCAGGGGTGACGGTTTATAAAGGTCTGAAAATGACTGAAGCCAAAACTGGTGATTGGGTCGCAATTTCAGGTATTGGTGGTTTAGGCCATGTTGCAGTGCAATATGCAAAAACCATGGGCTTTAATGTGGTTGCCATCGATGTAGATGATTCAAAACTTGAGCTGGCGAAAAGCCTAGGTGCAGATGTTAGTATTAATGCATTGAAAGTTGATGTCAAAGATGCAGTTCTAGAGGCGACAGGTGATGGATGTCATGGTGTGTTGGTGACCGCCGTTTCACCGAAAGCATTTGAACAGGCTGTTGCGATTGTACGCCGTGGTGGAACCATGGTCTTAAATGGTTTGCCGCCGGGTAAATTCGATTTGTCTATCTTTGATATGGTGCTTGACGGTATCACGGTACGTGGTTCAATTGTCGGAACACGTTTGGACTTAAAAGAAGCCCTCGATATTGCAGCACGTGGTAAAGTGAAAGCGCATATACATGTTGAACCGCTTGAAAATATCAATGATATTTTTAACCGAATGGAACACGGTAAAATTGATGGTCGTATCGTGGTCGATATGCGATTGAAATAAGCTTTATTTACAGATTTGAAAAATTCTTAAAATTTGATTTTAAAAAAGCCCTTTTATTGCAAAGGGCTTTTTTAATGGATTAAATATTCTTTAGCTTTGGTTCTGTTGATCATTCTTATCTTCTGGTGCAAGAATCATGGCAGCCAGTTTGAGCATTTCACTTTGAATCGAGGTCATTTGTTGTTGAACTTTTTTAACATCAATTTGTGATATGTCTATTTCACCATTCAAGTATGGCGATTTTAATGCTTCCTTATTGGCTTTCATTAAGTTCTGGCGAATTTGGTCTATTTCTTGAGTTCTTAAATCCAAACCATTGAGTGCTTGGTTAAATCCATTCAATTGGCTATACAAATGGTTTGCGGTGCTTTCTAACTGTGCTGTATTTTTGCTGTCTAAAGCCTGCTGAAATTGTTCTTGGGTTTTTTGAAGTTCACTCACATAACGCCCTGTTTTTGACTGCATGAGCGCAACATCACTGGCAATATAAAAGAAATTACCACTTTTCAATTCAGATTGATTGGATGCAAGATCACGTTCAGAGGGAGCTTCATCATTGTCACTTTCTTTATTGTTTTGTTTTGGCTGTTCTTGCTGAGTAACGGCATCGTTATCTTGATCATGTTCTGCAGCAGTCTGCATGCTTGGATCACAACCAATGATTAACATCACAAAGGCAAAAAGCGAAAAAGGAATGAGTGCACCTTGAATCAGTTTTTTCATCACAATCAATTTTCATCCCATAAACAGTTTTTTAATATGAAATCAATATATAAGCTAAATGTGTAGAAAATAGTGATTGTTGCAAACAAATAACAATTTAATACTTCTCAAATTAAAAAAAGAGCACCAAAGTGCTCAATTTGGGGAAAGTTGTATGATTAAAATCGCAATGTCTAGATTAGCCGTTGATGATTTTTAAAATCGTATTGCTTTTTGCATTGACCAAAACATAGTCGCCATTGATCTTGATCCATTGCTGGTTTTTAGCAGGTTTACTCATTTTTTTCATCAATTTATGATCAACTTTATAGCTATTAACACGGTATTGAGCTGGTACTTTTTGTCCTACTTTCCAATCACGTGACGGATTGACCTTTTTACTATTATTTAAATACTGCTGTTTTGAATATTGCTGATTATGATGGCTATACTGTTTTTGATCATAGCCATTTTTTTGTTGATGCACGGGAGCATGTGTTGCGTGACGGTCATCAAACCCACGATGATCTTGAGGTGCAGCCATTACAGGAGCAGCAACTAAAGCAGTAGATAAAGATAAAACAATTGCTTTAACGAATGTATTCATGACACAACCTCTTAGGGATTATCGTTGTTTCGATAGAGTCATCCTAGGCTTAAGTCATTGAAAAATAGTGAATGAATTGTTGTTGAAATATAAAAATAGTGGATAAATTAAGAAGATTTCTTTTGTAAAATCTTATAACTTTATGATTGTATTATAAATAATGAGTATGTGCGATTGTGCTACATACTCATATTTATGTCATTTATTGAACGAAATATACTTTTATTTAAGCATCGAGTTCGCGTTGAATCGCCTCAAGCAAACGTGGGTCTTCAGCTGTAATGTCTGGTGCAAATCGTGCAACGACTTCACCTTTTTTGTTGACTAAGAATTTTTCAAAGTTCCATAGAACTTCTGGTTTCGGATTAGGGGTTAAACCATAGTCGACTAAATCTTTCCACCAAGGACCTTCACCAATTCGCTCTGGTACGGCTTGAATTAAGGTGTGATATAGGGGATGTTTGTCTTCACCCGCCACAGAGATTTTTGCAAAAAGTGGAAAGTGGACATCATAGTTAACTGAACAAAAACTTTGGATTTCATTGTCAGTACCAGGTTCTTGCTCTAAGAAATTATTGGCAGGAAAACCCAAAATCTCCAAACCTTGATCTTTTTTGGCCTGATAAAGTTTTTCCAGACCTTCGTATTGTGGTGTAAGGCCACATTTTGAAGCAACATTCACAATCAAAACAACTTTGCCTGCATATTGATTGAGTGTAGTTTCTTGTCCCTGAATGGTATTAACTTGAATATCGTAAACTGAAGCCATGTGAAATTCCTTTTGAAGATTTGATCTGACATACCATGTTGTAAAGGGAATTTAATCCGAGAACAAGCTATGTTTGAGATAAAGATCGCAATGAATCTGCTTAAGCGCTCAATAAAAGTAAAAATGGTTGCACAAAAAAAGCAGGGAATCCCTGCTTTTTTGCTGAAGCGTGCATTTTAAAATGCTGAGTGAAATCTCAAAATGATGTCTACTGTCTCGTTTAGACTTTTAATTATCCTATGTTGGATATTTAAGCTTTTGAATTGACTTTCACTTCAAGCGTTTGCATTTCTGTCATGAGTTCTTGCTGTAAATCGACCGCTTTTTTCTGTAGGGCGTTGATTTTATCCATATCAGGTGGGGTTTTGATGCTGGCTTTTGCTAACTCAAGACCAAGGTCATTAGATTGTTTCATTTTGCTGCGAATAGAATCTGCTTCTTTACTTTTTATAGGTAAAGCATCTAGATCTTTATTAAAGCTCACCACAAAGCTTTCCATTTTATTGACCACAGCAGTGAGTTCAGGTGCTTTGCCTTGCTCTGCTGCTTTATTCGCTTCATCTTGGAACTTTAAGGCTTCTTGAGATTTAGCGTTTGACAAGGTTTGTAACTGAGTTAAGTCATTTTTAATATCTGCAACATTATCTTTACTGAGTGAAATACTTGCTGGTGCAGATGTTGTATTTGAGTGGTTTGATGTCGTCGCATCACTATTTTTTTTGTCACATGCAGTAAGTGTAAGTGCCGTCATGCATAAAGATGCAATAAGTAATTTTTTCATTGATTTGCCTAAGTTGTTTAAATTGAATTGTAATAAAAAATTCAGGATGGATCTAAATAGAGGGTTTTAAATATGAAAATATGAAGCAATCATGCTACAGGTTTCAAAAAACGAGTTTTAAAGTCACATATCACTGATTAATGTTCAATAGTGTTTTTGTAGAGCTATGGGGAATGAAATGACCTGTTTGAGTCATGATAATGTTGATGTGTTGCTCGTTGTGCTTTAAAAAAAACCAATGCTTATGTTAACGTACAGCCTTATTTAGAATGATCTGTTGCATTTAAAGATCAACGAAAAAATTAAATAGAGCCAATAATCAAGATAAGATTTAGCAGGACATTATCCATATGAATTTAAAGTCACACCACGCTTGGTGGGCATTTGCACTCCCGATTGTTGCTGTCTTAATTTGGTCATTAAATATCGTGGTCACGCGTTATGTTGCGGATTATATTTCCCCAATCAGTATTAGTTTTTATCGCTGGTTATTGGCATTTTTAATTTTAACCCCGTTTATGCTGCGTCCTGTTTGGCGAGAAAGAACATTTATACGTCAGCATTGGCTTCAGTTTGCAGTACTCAGTGCCAGTGGTATGTTCTTATATCAAGGCTTGGCTTATAGTGCGGCGCATTATACAACTGCAACCAATATGGGCATTATTAATGCCTTTATTCCTGTATTTACGATTTTTGTTTCGATTTTGATTTTAAGAGAAATCCCAAATCGATTTGCTGTCATCGGTAGCGTACTGTCATTTTCTGGGTTGATCTATGTCGTAGGCCAAGGGCATTTGAGTAGTTTGTTGAACCTAGGTGGACATTGGGGAGATATCCTCATGGTGCTGGCTGTTTTTTTCTATGCTTTTTATGGTGTGTTTCTGAAAAAATGGCAGTTAAAAATTTCACTTATGATCAGCTTATATGTGCAGATAGCATTTGCACTGCTTTATCATCTGCCTTTTGTGGTGATTTTAGGTTTAGATCCAATCAATTCTACAAATGTCGCTAGTGTTGCCTACGCTGGAATATTCCCTTCACTTATTGCGCCACTTGTGTGGATGCTCGCAGTTCAGCGCATTGGTCCCAATAGAACCAGTATTTTTATGAACTTAATGCCAATCGCTACTGCAGTGATTGCTTTATTTTGGTTAAAAGAGGCATGGACGATTTATCACACCATTGGTGGCGTTGTAATTTTAATCGGTATTGCGATTGCGCAGAAAAAAACAGCAACGCAAGCACCTTCATGGCTAAAGCCATCCTAAATTTTCCCTTTACACAGTTAAAATTGAATTTTATGAATAAAAAACAAACAAACAAACTTTTATTTTTCCAATGGTTTTAATCAGAAAATCAAATAAGCTTATTTGCAAAACATCTACTTTTGAGTTTTTTTATTTTTTAGTAAATGAAAATAATTACTTAAATTGAACATATGGCCATAATATCTTTTATGTATTAGTTGTGATCTCCATTTGTAATCAGTTTATGAAATTTGTGTAATAAATGTATTTGATGCATAATACGTTCATTCCAGATGATGTTGCTTTAACAACATATACTTACATCTGATCCGAGATTTTCGAACCCTCTGGATGTGACAATCACATCCTTTTCTATGCTCAGCCTATCCTATTTGGCTGAGCTTTTTTTTTGCTTAAATAATAGTTTTTAAGACTAAATAAATTTATTAAATACAGCTATTATTCAAATTTATAAAGGTTCGAGCGCTTAAGCTCGAACCACTTCACCTGTGATGGCATCAATGATACGACTGGGTTGACGACATGTGCCTAAATCGCCATCCAAGTAATTTAAGTCATTGCCAAAATAGTGTTGAGCATCTTGAAGTGAACGAGCAGGATCCAATCCAGCAGGGTTGGCACTGGTTGAGACAATAAAACCATTAAATGTCCGACAGAGGGCAACACATAAAGGATGGCTGGTTACACGAACAGCAACTTTGGGGTGATTGCCTTTAATCCATGTGGGAATATGTTCATCTGCTGGGAGCAGCCACGTGGTTGCGCGATCAGATGTTGTGGGATTTTTCCACGTTTCGATCACTTGCTCACGAATGTTAGGATCGAGCTTTTGTAAAAGATGTTCAACTTGGCTGAGTTGACCTGCCAATAAAATCACACCTTTTTCAATTGGGCGTTGTTTCAGTTTAAGAATTTCATTAAATGCACGTTCATTGAAGGGGTCACAGCCCAATCCCCATACTGCTTCTGTTGGATAAGCCAAGACTTTACCTTGTGCTAAATGTGTCGCAGCTTCAGCAACAGAGGTTGTAATCATAGCGGGTCACCATATGCATGAATATCAAGAGACCATATTGTGAACCTTAATGATCTGATCGGCAACGCAAGTAAAGCCCAGATTTTTGCATGCATAAACCAAGAAGTTCGAGCTCCATCAGCGCACTGGTCAATTCTGCAGTGGATAAACTCACTTTTGATGCCAACTGATCAAGATCTTGACCCACCCAATCAAGTTGTTGATATAAAGCAAACAGATGATCGGGGAGATTGATGGGCTTTGGACTGATCGAATGGTTTTTCGCGGTTGAAGAATCTTTGCTTTGAGGTTGAGTTTCTAAATTTAAAATGGATGAGTCTTGATTTGCATTTTCATGGATTTGCCATTGAGTGGGTAGGGCAAGGTCTTCAATGATGTGTTCAGGATGATCAACCAAAATGGCACCTTCTCGAATCAATTGATGGCAACCTTGATGAAACTCACTATAAATATGCCCGGGTATCGCAAAAATTGTTTTGCCTTGATCAGCAGCAGATTTCGCCGTAATCAGTGAGCCACTTTTTAAAGTCGCTTCAGCCACCAAAATGCCTAAACTTAAACCACTCACAATCCGATTGCGCCTTGGAAAGTTGTGTTGTAAGGGTTTGGTCTCGGGTAAAAATTCACTGATCACTGTGCCTGAGCTTTTCAATATATTGTCTTGAAGTCCTTGATTTTGGCTCGGATAAACCTGATCTAAACCTGTGCCAATGACTGCAATGGTTCGATGATGATTTAATGCCCCTAAATGTGCTGCTTCATCTATACCTTGCGCGAGTCCACTGGTAATAAAAAAGCCTTTTTCACTGAGATAATAAGCAAAGTCATATGCCACTTGTTTACCATGAGGACTCGGTTTACGACTGCCAACAATCGCAATTTGAGGTTGACTTAAATTTTGTAGATTGCCTTTGCCAAAGAGTATGGGTGGTCGATCTTCATAGTGAAGTAGTTGTTTGGGGTAACTTGCTTCTGAGTCGAGTAAGATAAAATCAGTATGTTGGCGAATTTTATTGAGGCAGATGTGAAATTGTTCTTGACCTGTAGGTGTTAGAAAATTACGGGCACGTTCTATATGATTTTGATGAATTTTGACATCAGACCAACAGTTTAATTGATCTGGGTGTATAGCTTGCGCTACAGAGCCAAAATATTGAATAAGTTTGCGATAACTTGAAAGTGAATGTTGAACTAAATACCATAATTTGATTGAGTCTAAATGCAAATCTGATATTGAGTTCAACATATTCACTTACTCCAACTGGGGATTATTCTAAATCGACTGTTGGAGGAGCTTTTACTTCAGAACCAACTTTCACTGGCAGTGAACTATCTAAAATATAAGCATAGCTAAAGTTAGGGAAAGTTTTAAAAATCATGAGATTACCAATGCGTTGATTTGGTAGTTTGATGGTCTCTTTAGTTCGAGGATCCCCAATGCTTTCCCCTTGTTGGTAAATACTCAGAACATGACCCAATTTTGCCCCGTGATTTGTACCACGATCAATCGAAACGACACTATGTTGAGCACCTGTGCCAATAGACCCCATCACGCGAAGTACCTGACCACCAGACTGAACTTCATTGGTGGCAATTGGGTAAAACAAGCTTGGTAAATCGGCTTCGTAGATTGGTAAGACGGAGTCACCACGACGGACTTCATAATTGAAACTTTGGTTTAACTCAATTGTGGTGATATCACGTTCCACACCTACAACTGTACCTTGTGCAACTTCAGTGAGTTCAAGGGCAACAACCTCTTTTTTACCTTTGAGTGCAGCAGTGGTGTACGGCTCTAATTGACGATAAACACCATAACGTTGACCCACTTCTAAACCTTCACCGCGTGCATAAACCGTTTGACCGACACCAGCAATGACACGTTTATCTTCAGTTCCCACAATGTATGGTGCATTTGGCATTTCGCTAGGTGTCACAATAAGATTGCGATATAACCATTGTTGAATATGATCTAGTGGAATCACAGGAATGGCATTGCCTAAGTTTTCAACACGAATTTGAGGATATAATTTCATGTCACCAGAATGACGTCGAATAACCCCTGCACAGCCATCACCTTCATCTTTTCCAATGAGCGGTTTGCCATTGAGCGTACACAAAAGTAGGCGATCCCCAGGGTAAATCCAATGTGGATTTTTAACATGGCGGTTACTTGTCCAAATTTCTTTCCAACGCCAAGGGGATTTCAGAAATTTTCTTGAGATATCCCAAAGCGTATCGCCTTTTTTCACCACATAGACATTGGGTGCATTCGCCTTGATGGACGGTGGTGTGTAATTTGGACTAGCTGCCTGAGTATATTGAACCGTAAATATGCCTGTAAAAAGGCAAATAGTTAATGCAAGACATTGTTTTTTAAACCCCGAAGCACCTAAATTTGGCATGCTATCTAAAACCTTTTTCATTATCATAATTCCTAAAATTATGGATCTATTTGCGCTATAATAAGCATATTACACACATTTTTTAATGAAGATTAATTTCATTTAATTTTTTAAGATCAATGGCATAGCCGGTGAGGAACAGTATGGCCTTATTACCTATTTTAAGTTTTCCTGATCCCCGTTTGCGTACCATTGCAAAACCTGTCAGCAAAGTGACAGAAGAAATTCGTCAACTTGCCTCTGACATGTTTGAAACCATGTATGCAGCGCCAGGTATTGGTCTAGCGGCAACACAAGTTGATCATCATATTCAGCTTATTGTCATGGACTTGTCTGAAGATAAAGATCAGCCAATGGTTTTTATTAACCCCAAAGTAACCCCATTAACAGAAGAAACCCAGCCTTATGAAGAGGGCTGTTTGTCTGTTCCTCAAATATACGACAAAGTTGATCGTCCGTCACGTGTCAAAATTGAAGCAATTGGTTTGGATGGGAAATCTTTTGAAATTGAAGCAGATGGATTACTTGCTGTGTGTATTCAACACGAGATGGATCACTTAGACGGCAAACTCTTTGTTGACTACCTTTCACCGCTTAAACGTCAGCGTGCACGTGAGAAAGTGGAGAAAATTGTGCGTCAACGTCAAAAAGAAAAAGTTCCAGCTAAACGCTAAATATTTTTTATTTTGGATACTTTTTGATTTACAAAGCCCAATTTCGATTGGGCTTTGTTATACTTGAGCCAGAATGAAATATGAGCTGGAATATTGTTTCGTATTGGGTTGTTGCTGAGCTTAGCAGCAGTGTGTTTACAAATTGCCGTCTTTTTACAGCCTTTGCTTCCGAAGCAATATCAAATTGCTCCAGTATGCGAAACGATCACTCGTGCCTTATTTCAGCCTGTCCAAGTATCAGTCAATCACTCGAATTCTATTTCAGCTGAACGCACACATCGTATCAAGCAGAATCAAATCACATCGGATGCACATGTCGAATCTCATCAATTGACAGTGCTTGAGCATGTTGATCATCAACTAAGTTCTACTGCAGTTGAAACATCCAGCACACATCATGACCATCATGATGCAAATCACCAGTGTCAGTACTGTACGGTATTGGGTCATCTGGTTTTGCCTCCTGAATTAAGCGTCAAAGAAGTTTTGGTCCGTATTCAAGTCCGACTTATTGCATTTCAAAAAGCATTTAAACATGTTTATTTTGTTCTGCAGCGTTTGTTTCTGCTTCCTCAGGGGCGAGCGCCGCCACTTTCTGCATAAATCAAAACTTTCATTGGAAATTAATTTTTTTCCAACACGTTTTTTATTTTTGTATTGAGTGAGAAAGTCATGGCTCAGCCTAGATTCTTATTACAGCCACTTGCGGCTGCTATTTGCATTGCATGTTATTCATTGCCGTCTTTTGCTGAAGAGATGCATGCAGAAACTGAAAGTCGAACTGTTCAAACCTTAGCCCCGATTGTGGCAACAGCGCATCAAGGTAATGATGCCAATGGTTTAATTGTTCATGCGGATCCTAAACAACCTATTCAGCCGATTCCTGCTACAGATGGCGCAGACTATCTGAAAAGTATTGTGGGTTTTAACGCTGTGAAAAGTGGTGCAGGCACCAATGGTGATGTCACGTTCCGTGGCATGTTTGGTTCACGCATTAAAATTTTAACCGATGGCTCAGAAAGCCTAGGTGCATGTCCAAGTCGAATGGATGCTCCGACATCTTATATTTCACCTGAAAGTTATGACCGAATCTCGGTGATTAAAGGACCGCAAACTGTTCAATATGCCAATACGGGTTCAGCTGCGACCGTCATTTTTGAACGTAAGCCTGAACAGTTTACTGAAGATCAGCATTACCGTGGTCAAGCCAGTGTGCTCTTGGGGTCTTTTGGGCGTTTTGACCAAAATGTTGAAGCAGCCATTGGCGATGAACACAAATATTTACGCATCAATACCAACCGTTCTACATCGAACAGTTATCAAGATGGCAATGGATTGACAGTTCCTTCCAGTTGGGAGCGTTGGAATGCTGATTTAGCTTTGGGTTGGACACCCAATGAAAATACATGGTTTGAACTCACAGGCGGAAAGGCTGATGGTGAAGCCGATTATGCAGGTCGTAGCATGGATGGCTCTCAGTTTGCTCGTGAAAGTTTAGGCTTACGTTTTGAAAAGAAAAATATCACTGAAGTGATTAAAAAAATCGAAGGGCAGGTGAACTATAGTTATAACGACCATATTATGGATAACTTTAGTTTAAGAACACCGCCGATGACGGAAATGAATATGGATTCGGGAATGGGTTCAGATTCAGGAATGGGTATGGGCTCAGGTATGGGTATGGGTTCGATGTCATCTATGCTTGTCCCTAATAAAAAGTCCATGCAAGTGACACGCCGTACGCTCAATTCAAGACTAGCCATGACTATGGAATGGGATAAATTCAGTTTAGTAACTGGACTTGATTCACAGTTCAATAAGCATGGTGGTGATATGAAAATGTATGCCATGCCGTCAATGAGTACACCTTATGCCTTAAATATGAAATTTCAGTCTTATGGTGGTTTTGGTGAGCTTACTTATAACATCAATGACAACTATAAACTGGTCACTGGTGCGCGAATTGATCAAGTTAAAATTGATGCTTTAAAACTGAATAAAGACCGAAATGAAACATTGCCAAGTGGATTTATTCGTCTGGAAAATCAACACCCAGACCATAATGCTAAAACCTATATAGGTTTAGGTTATGTAGAGCGTGTACCTGATTATTGGGAATTGTTTAGTACAGCACATGGCAATACAGGCATGCCAGTCCCGACCTTTAATGATTTAGACACTGAAAAAACCCTTCAACTGGATTTTGGTTATCAACATGAACATGGTGCTTTGAGTTCATGGGTTTCTGGATATGCGGGCTTAGTGAAAGATTTCATTTTGATGAGCTATCACAATCACGATATGGGTGGAATGAATCACGGTTCTTCATTCAGCGCTGGCGCTAAAAATGTCGATGCAACCATTGCAGGTGCAGAAGCAGGAGTTGGCTATCAATTTACGGAACATCTACAAGCTGATGTCAGTGCCATGTATGCATGGGGTAAAAACACTAGTAATGATACACCTTTGCCGCAAATCTCTCCTTTAGAAGGTCGCGTAAATTTAAGATATATCCAAGACAAATACACTTTGGGTGCCTATTGGCGCGTGGTGGCGAAGCAAAATCGTGTGGCTTTAAATCAAGGTAATATTGTCGGTTATGATTTAAAAGAAAGTGCTGGATTTGGAACTTTGTCTCTAAATGGAACCTATCACATTCATGAAGGGGTCGATCTGTCCGTGGGGATTGATAATGTGTTTGACAAAGCCTATACCGAACATCTCAATAAATTGGGTGATGCAGGTACAGGATTATCTGCAAAAGAACAATTTAATAATATCGGACGTAACTACTGGGCTAGAATCAGTATGAAGTTCTAATGATTCACGTGTGTCTTAAACAGCATAAAGAGGTCATCATGCCATGTGATGACCTCTTTTTATTGGGATAAATGAAACTAATTTATTTTTTAAATATTTGTTATTTATCAATTTATTTTGAATTGTCTGACCTAACAATCAATTGTCCTTAAAAGATATGGTGACTTAATCGACAATTATTTAAAAATAATAGACATATTCAATGGAATGTAAAACATGACAAATAATAATGAAGCACACCAGATTATTGGACGTAAAGTAAAATTCGATTTTAACCAAATTCCAAAGCATTGGATTCCAAACGATCCAATTTCAACACATATTTTGAATGTTGCACATATGATTTTGCCAGCTGGTGAGTTCTGGTTTTGTCGTGTGTTCAATAAAGCCTTACCTTATATTAAAGATGAGCAATTAAAAGCAGATGTGAAAGGTTTTATTCAACAAGAAGCCATCCATGGACGTACACATCAGCATGCACAAATTTATTTTGATCAACATGAAATTGATGTGAAACCTTTTATTCAACGGATGCATTTTTTATTTGAGATTCTATTGGGTGAAAAACCACTCGGGATAAAGGCACTCAAATATGCAGTAAATGAAAAACGATGGTTAATTTTACGCTTGGGGATTATTGCTGCAATCGAGCACTATACTGGTGTGGCAGGTCAGTGGAGTCTGGACAATACCTCGCTAGATCATGCAGATCCGATCATGGCAGATTTATTCCGCTGGCATTTGGCAGAAGAGGTTGAACATCGCAGTGTTGCTTTTGATTTGTTCGAACATATGTTTGAAACAGAGTTTGGTTTTCAAATGTCTAAAAATGCATTAATGGCAGTTATTTTACCGTTGATGGCATTGGTATGGATGGAAGGTGGAAAAGCAATCTTAAAGCAAGATATCGATGCTGGAAAATATCGAAATATGGGTACGCTCAGATTGTTAATGCAAGTCGAAAAGGTTAGTCGTAAAACTGACAATATTCCAACCTTTAGTCATCTCATTTTGGCAACATTCCGTTGGTTCAGTCCAAAATTTCATCCTGAACAAGAAGGTAATACAGAGCAAGCTCTGGCGTATCTTGCACGTTCTCCTTCTGCACAACTAGCTGAACGAGAAGCAAGGCTGATGAAACAGCAACAGCCAAGATTTTCTTAATTCCTCACTTTGATTTTTTTATTCCCTATATCTTTTGTATCAACATGTACAGACCGAGCTTAACAGCTCGGTTTTTTTAATATTCGGGTCTGTTGAAATTTCCAAGATGGTTGCGACGACGATCATTTTTAATGTATCAACGATGCATACTGGCAAGTTGCTTTCCTGCATTTTTATACAGTTCCAAAGCAAACTCTTGTTGTGCACGCCCACGTTTTTGTAAATAGCGATCAAGCGGTTTAAAGCCTTTAGCACTGGTATAAATCACACTATTTTTTGCCATCAGATACAATGGATACCATGCAAGCGTACGAGGTTTTAAGCCAAGATTTCGCATTTTCTTTCGACCTAGAAAGAATTGAGTCATGTGTAAGTGATTTTGATAGGCCTTTTTCTGCTGTAGTGTATTGAAGTATTTGTATTCACGTTCAAAAGGTTCTTTCGATAGGCTGATTGCCAATGCACGACTACTTTCATCTGTGGTGGGGTGTGCATAGTTCATCCATTGTAAAAGTTTCCATCCTTCAGATTCTTTTTCAATAAGCCATTTTTCCTCGACACCCATTAGCCAACCTGCATATTTCCAAAAATGCAACATGGCATTGACTTCTGTTTTATTGGGGAAAATCCCAATTCCGCGAAGCCCCAACAGCAAAACACCACTAAAAGCAATATTGGTCATGGCTTGGTCATATTGATTAATTGGCATTCCCCAAATATCCCAGTCCCAATCATTAGATTTTTTAAGTTGATAACGTACCAAAGCATGAATAAAGCGCACGAAAATGGTGGAGGTGAAACCATCATTAAAACGGTCAAAACCATGCTCTTTGGTAATGTCTAACCACCATTTATGGGTTTCAGCTAAACGTTTGCCTGCATATTGTTTTAAAGCACCCGTTAAAATGAGCGGCTGATTAAAGCCGGGATATTGATACCCCGTCATTAATGCTAAATCTCGTAGAACAAATGTACTGTTTGCACCCAAGCGATGTGAAAATTGAATCGCTGTTTGTATTTGTTGTGGGTCTAGCCACTCGGGTGGTGTTTCAACGAGCTTAAAAAAGTTTTCGAGTTCAGGAATAGTGTGGGGGAGATGTTCTAATCCTTGATAGAGTGCCGTTTCAAAATATTGCCGATGGATTCTAGGATTGGTCATCACCCAAACCATGAGCTGATCCATGGCTTCATCACCTGTATACATACTCTGATTGAGTTCAAGGTAATCTTTATATGTAGGTACAAAATTTTGGTCGGTGAAGCGGTTTAAAATTTTGGAAAGAAAATCGCTTTCAATCATTCGCTCAAAAGATGCCATTCTTTTCGGTGTTTTTATATTTGACATAAAGGGGGATGCCTGATTATTGTTTCATCCAGACTAATACGAATATTTATTCGCATTCAATTCGCATTTTCATTGTGAAAAAAACAAAATCATAAAATTGAAATGAGGCGATAAAACAATGAGAAAGCAACCTCAACAACAACGTGCCAAACAAATTGTTGAACATATTTTAGAAGCGACTCAGATTTGTATTGCTCAATACGGTCTATTACAAGTCACAACACCAAAGATCTCTGAAAAGTCTGGAGTGAGTGTGGGTTCTATTTATCAATACTTTGAAAATAAAGACCAGATCGTTCTAGAGCTTCTACGTCGAAAAAGTGAAAGTCTAGGCTTGGCATTTAAGAACATCACGATGAATCAAGACGGAATTAGCTTAAAAGAGTTGATACCTATGAGTATTCAATTTGGTTTCGATGTTATGCAGGATGACAATGGATTCTTTATAGAGGTATTGAAACATTGGCACGGATTTAATCATTCAGAGGCTGCTAAAATTTTAGAAAAACATTTTTTAGAGGTCGGATTGTATGTATTTAATCGTTTTTATCCCGAATGGAGCTTTGAAATACTTAAACACAAGGCCTTTGTGATTATTAATAGCACCTTATTTACCATGATGCGTTACGTGACAAATAACGAATTTCTTATTTCAGAACAAGAACTTAAAAAGGAATTAAGCATAATGATATTGGCTTACTTAGAGGTAGATAGTCTTAAAGAAAAATAATTTAAATTAAAAATAATGATATAAAACAATAATATATAAACATTTGAGATTGAAAATTAATCACTCAAACACATTATTTAAAAAACATGCTTGCAACGCATGTGAAATGCTGTAGAATGCACATCCATCGGCGGTGATGTTAAATAAAACTTCTGATAAATCAATAACTTGATTGAATGATTTAGGATTTCTGCGAGAGATTTTAAAGATTTAAAAAAGATGATTTGTTAAGGAAAATATTTAGTTGAACTGGTTGACTTTCTAGAGATAGAGAGTAATATAGCCGACCTAGCTTGCTACTGACGAAGTAACAAGAAGATCATTAAGAGATTATGAAGAACAACTTGTGTGGATTTTTACTGGTTGATTGATCGAAATTATTTTCATTGATTGATGGTAGAAATTACTCGAAGTTTATTTGAGAAATTAATGTCAGAAAATTGATGAGCCAAGATTGGCGCCCTTTAAGGCGCTACGAAGTATTAAACTGAAGAGTTTGATCATGGCTCAGATTGAACGCTGGCGGCAGGCTTAACACATGCAAGTCGAGCGGGGGAAGGTAGCTTGCTACCTAACCTAGCGGCGGACGGGTGAGTAATACTTAGGAATCTGCCTATTAGTGGGGGACAACATCTCGAAAGGGATGCTAATACCGCATACGCCCTACGGGGGAAAGCAGGGATCTTCGGACCTTGCGCTAATAGATGAGCCTAAGTCGGATTAGCTAGTTGGTGGGGTAAAGGCCTACCAAGGCGACGATCTGTAGCGGGTCTGAGAGGATGATCCGCCACACTGGGACTGAGACACGGCCCAGACTCCTACGGGAGGCAGCAGTGGGGAATATTGGACAATGGGGGGAACCCTGATCCAGCCATGCCGCGTGTGTGAAGAAGGCCTTTTGGTTGTAAAGCACTTTAAGCGAGGAGGAGGCTACTTGGATTAATACTCTGAGATAGTGGACGTTACTCGCAGAATAAGCACCGGCTAACTCTGTGCCAGCAGCCGCGGTAATACAGAGGGTGCGAGCGTTAATCGGATTTACTGGGCGTAAAGCGTGCGTAGGTGGCCAATTAAGTCAAATGTGAAATCCCCGAGCTTAACTTGGGAATTGCATTCGATACTGGTTGGCTAGAGTATGGGAGAGGATGGTAGAATTCCAGGTGTAGCGGTGAAATGCGTAGAGATCTGGAGGAATACCGATGGCGAAGGCAGCCATCTGGCCTAATACTGACACTGAGGTACGAAAGCATGGGGAGCAAACAGGATTAGATACCCTGGTAGTCCATGCCGTAAACGATGTCTACTAGCCGTTGGGGCCTTTGAGGCTTTAGTGGCGCAGCTAACGCGATAAGTAGACCGCCTGGGGAGTACGGTCGCAAGACTAAAACTCAAATGAATTGACGGGGGCCCGCACAAGCGGTGGAGCATGTGGTTTAATTCGATGCAACGCGAAGAACCTTACCTGGTCTTGACATAGTAAGAACTTTCCAGAGATGGATTGGTGCCTTCGGGAGCTTACATACAGGTGCTGCATGGCTGTCGTCAGCTCGTGTCGTGAGATGTTGGGTTAAGTCCCGCAACGAGCGCAACCCTTTTCCTTATTTGCCAGCGGGTTAAGCCGGGAACTTTAAGGATACTGCCAGTGACAAACTGGAGGAAGGCGGGGACGACGTCAAGTCATCATGGCCCTTACGACCAGGGCTACACACGTGCTACAATGGTCGGTACAAAGGGTTGCTACCTAGCGATAGGATGCTAATCTCAAAAAGCCGATCGTAGTCCGGATTGGAGTCTGCAACTCGACTCCATGAAGTCGGAATCGCTAGTAATCGCGGATCAGAATGCCGCGGTGAATACGTTCCCGGGCCTTGTACACACCGCCCGTCACACCATGGGAGTTTGTTGCACCAGAAGTAGGTAGTCTAACCGTAAGGAGGACGCTTACCACGGTGTGGCCGATGACTGGGGTGAAGTCGTAACAAGGTAGCCGTAGGGGAACCTGCGGCTGGATCACCTCCTTAACGAAAGATTGACGATTGGTAAGAATCCACAACAAGTTGTTCTTCATGAAGATGTATCTGAGGGTCTGTAGCTCAGTTGGTTAGAGCACACGCTTGATAAGCGTGGGGTCACAAGTTCAAGTCTTGTCAGACCCACCATTCTGACTAACGCAGTATGAAAGTACTGAGGCGAACAGAGCGTAAAGATATATCGAATCTATAGATGATAAGCTGGGGACTTAGCTTAGTTGGTAGAGCGCCTGCTTTGCACGCAGGAGGTCAGGAGTTCGACTCTCCTAGTCTCCACCAGAGTTTCGAAATAACAAAGCAACGCTTTGTCGAAACGCAAGACAAGCAGCTACGCTGCGCGTAGTGTTTGATCATATAAGTACTGCTTTGCGCAGGCTTTAATCGAACGAAGTCGTAGATTATAGAATTTAATAAGAAGTTAGCGTAATATGCGCGTCTTGTTAACTTCTGTGATTTATCACAGTTGACCACGATCTGACGAAGACGTGGTGAATCATTAACAGAATATATTTGAGTTGAAATAATTTGTTCAAACTCATACAAAAGCGGAAACGAAGTAACGCAAGTTATGGAGTTGAAGTGATTGAATGAGAACTAGCGAAATTAACTGAATCAAGCGTTTTGGTATATGAATCTAATTGAAGCTGTATAGTGCTTAAGTGCACAGACGCCAACTGTATGATTGACTAAGAAATTGGTTGATCTGTTGCTTATCCTGCTTGTAGGGATGAACGACTGTTTGGGGTTGTATAGTCAAGTAATTAAGTGCATGTGGTGGATGCCTTGGCAGTCAGAGGCGATGAAAGACGTAATAGCCTGCGATAAGCTTCGGGGAGGCGGCAAATATCCTGTGATCCGAAGATTTCTGAATGGGGAAACCCACCGATCATAAGGTCGGTATCGTATGATGAATACATAGTCATACGAGGCGAACGAGGGGAAGTGAAACATCTCAGTACCCTTAGGAAAAGAAATCAATTGAGATTCCCTCAGTAGCGGCGAGCGAAAGGGGAAAAGCCCATTAAGTCATATCAGCTTTAGTGGAACGCTCTGGGAAGTGCGACCATAGTAGGTGATAGTCCTGTACACGAAAGGGCTGATATGATGATGTCGAGTAGGGCGAGGCACGTGAAACCTTGTCTGAATATGGGGGGACCATCCTCCAAGGCTAAATACTCCTGACTGACCGATAGTGAACCAGTACCGTGAGGGAAAGGCGAAAAGAACCCCTGTGAGGGGAGTGAAATAGATCCTGAAACCGCATGCATACAAGCAGTGGGAGCCGACTTGTTCGGTGACTGCGTACCTTTTGTATAATGGGTCAGCGACTTACATTCAGTAGCAAGGTTAACCGCATAGGGGAGCCGTAGAGAAATCGAGTCTTAATAGGGCGTTTAGTTGCTGGGTGTAGACCCGAAACCAGGCGATCTATCCATGAGCAGGTTGAAGGTTGGGTAACACTAACTGGAGGACCGAACCCACTGTCGTTGAAAAGCCAGGGGATGACTTGTGGATAGGGGTGAAAGGCTAATCAAGCCTGGTGATAGCTGGTTCTCCCCGAAAGCTATTTAGGTAGCGCCTCGGACGAATACCATTGGGGGTAGAGCACTGTTTCGGCTAGGGGGTCATCCCGACTTACCAAACCGATGCAAACTCCGAATACCAATGAGTACTATCCGGGAGACAGACTGCGGGTGCTAACGTCCGTAGTCAAGAGGAAAACAATCCAGACCGCCAGCTAAGGCCCCAAAATCATAGTTAAGTGGGAAACGATGTGGGAAGGCATAGACAGCTAGGAGGTTGGCTTAGAAGCAGCCACCCTTTAAAGAAAGCGTAATAGCTCACTAGTCGAGTCGGCCTGCGCGGAAGATGTAACGGGGCTAAAACTATGTGCCGAAGCTGCGGATTTGCAATTTATTGCAAGTGGTAGGGGAGCGTTCTGTAAGCCGATGAAGGTGGATTGAGAAGTCTGCTGGAGGTATCAGAAGTGCGAATGCTGACGTGAGTAACGACAAAACGAGTGAAAAACTCGTTCGCTGAAAGACCAAGGGTTCCAGTCCAACGTTAATCGGGGCTGGGTGAGTCGACCCCTAAGGCGAGGCCGAAAGGCGTAGTCGATGGGAAATTGGTTAATATTCCAATACTTCTGTGTAATGCGATGAGAGGACGGAGAAGGTTAAGTCAGCCTGGCGATGGTTGTCCAGGTGAAAGGTTGTAGGCATGTATCTTAGGCAAATCCGGGGTACTCTATGCTGAGAACTGATAGCAAGCTAATTTATTAGCGAAGTGGCTGATACCATACTTCCAGGAAAAGTCTCTAAGCTTCAGTTACACAGGAATCGTACCCGAAACCGACACAGGTGGTCAGGTCGAGTAGACCAAAGCGCTTGAGAGAACTCTGCTGAAGGAACTAGGCAAAATGGTACCGTAACTTCGGGAGAAGGTACGCTGTCGACGGTGATTCCCCTTGCGGGATGAGCTATTGACAGCCACAGAAACCAGGCCCCTGCAACTGTTTATTAAAAACATAGCACTCTGCAAACACGAAAGTGGACGTATAGGGTGTGATGCCTGCCCGGTGCTGGAAGGTTAATTGATGGGGTTAGCGTAAGCGAAGCTCTTGATCGAAGCCCCAGTAAACGGCGGCCGTAACTATAACGGTCCTAAGGTAGCGAAATTCCTTGTCGGGTAAGTTCCGACCTGCACGAATGGCATAATGATGGGGGCGCTGTCTCCAGCAGAGACTCAGTGAAATCGAATTCGCCGTGAAGATGCGGTGTACCCGCGGCTAGACGGAAAGACCCCGTGAACCTTTACTGCAGCTTGACATTGAACTTTGATCTTACTTGTGTAGGATAGGTGGGAGGCTTTGAAGTCGCGACGCTAGTTGCGATGGAGCCAATCTTGAAATACCACCCTGGTAATATTGAGGTTCTAACTCTGCTCCATAATCTGGAGCGAGGACCATGTCTGGTGGGTAGTTTGACTGGGGCGGTCTCCTCCTAAAGAGTAACGGAGGAGTACGAAGGTGCGCTCAGCGTGGTCGGAAATCACGCGTAGAGTATAAAGGCAAAAGCGCGCTTAACTGCGAGACCCACAAGTCGAGCAGGTACGAAAGTAGGTCTTAGTGATCCGGTGGTTCTGTATGGAAGGGCCATCGCTCAACGGATAAAAGGTACTCTGGGGATAACAGGCTGATACCGCCCAAGAGTTCATATCGACGGCGGTGTTTGGCACCTCGATGTCGGCTCATCTCATCCTGGGGCTGAAGCAGGTCCCAAGGGTATGGCTGTTCGCCATTTAAAGAGGTACGCGAGCTGGGTTTAGAACGTCGTGAGACAGTTCGGTCCCTATCTACCGTGGGCGTTGGAAATTTGAGAGGATCTGCTCCTAGTACGAGAGGACCAGAGTGGACGAACCTCTGGTGTACCGGTTGTGACGCCAGTCGCATCGCCGGGTAGCTATGTTCGGAAGGGATAACCGCTGAAAGCATCTAAGCGGGAAGCCTACCTCAAGATAAGATTTCCCAAGGACTATATGTCCTCTAAAGAGCCGTTGAAGACTACAACGTTGATAGGTTGGATGTGGAAGCATAGTGATATGTGAAGCTGACCAATACTAATTACTCGTGAGGCTTGACTATACAACACCCAAACAGTTGTTGTATAAAGCTCGATTGATTCGAAATCAAACGATCAAACTTGATTTAGTTAAATAAACCGCTAAACTGAACGAATTAAAGAAACTCAAGTATTTCTGTTAATAACTTCTTTGACCAAGCAAAGGCAATGAGAAACATCGTTTCGCAAGAGAGATGATTTCGATATAAGACCCAAGCAAAGTCACAACAGTTGTGCTGGCGACAATAGCAAGAGTGAACCACCTGATCCCTTCCCGAACTCAGAAGTGAAACCTCTTCGCGCTGATGGTAGTGTGGCGTTTGCCATGTGAGAGTAAGTCATCGCCAGCTCATTATTCGAAATCCCCCTGACCATAAGGACAGGGGGATTTTTTTATGCGTGGGGTTTATGTGCGGGCAAAGTTATCGCTGAAAGTTTATTGTATATGTGCAAATAAAGAATGAAGCTTTCAGCCTACGTCATATCTGTTTGCATTAAAACTGAATAACTATCTCTGACTTATCTTTGATATTTCATATAACAAAAACACTTCAGCCGATTCAATATTACGATGCATCTCAATAGGCGTATAATTCTTTCGTGAAAGGAGTTATCTATGTCTGAATCTACGCCCTCATCTAGTTACATTAGCTCTGGTACCACACAGTTTTATGCCATTTTGCTATGTCTATTCTTAGCTGGATTTTCAATATTTTCTTCTGTGTATTGTGTTCAGCCGATGATGCCAATTTTTGCAGATTTTTTTCACATCACACCCACACATAGCAGTTTTCCTTTATCTTTCTCGACCATATCTCTCGCAGTTGGATTGTTATTTGCGGGTCTGATTTCAGACCGATTTGGGCGTAAGTCAGTGATGGTCTTTTCATTATTTTCGACATCGATACTTCTGCTCATGAGTTCACAGCTTCCAATCTGGGAGATCTTTTTAGTCACCCGCATTTTGATTGGTTTTGCTGTGAGTGGTGTCGCATCGGTAGCGATGACTTATATTGGGGAGGAGATTGCGCGTGAAGATATTGGTCTGGCGATGGGTTTATATATCTCTGGGACTGCTATTGGAGGAATGGGAGGACGATTAATTGCAGGTGTATTGATTGATTTTATCCCTTGGCAAATGGCAATGTTTATTATTGGACTGCTAAATTTAGCGATAGCCGTTATTTTCTATCTCGCTTTACCAGCATCAAAACATTTCACCGCTTTTCCCATTCGATTCTCACGTTTCAAAGCATCATTTGTTAAAAATTTCCAAGATTCAACCTTAAGACTTTTATTTGCTGAAGGTTTTATTTTAATGGGAAGTTTTGTCAGTGTATTCAATTACATCAGCTATCATTTACTTGAAAAACCATTTCAGATTTCTCAAACTTTAATTGGACTGTTGTCTATTGTCTATTTATCAGGGATTTATAGTTCACCTCGCGCGGCTGCATGGAGTCAAAAATATAGTCGTGGAAAAGTTTTGGTGGCGATGCTCATGACGATGATTTTAGGATTATGGATCATGCTGATCCCGATACTGCCTTTTATTTTGCTTGGATTGCTCATTTTCACTTTTTCTTTTTTTGCAGCACATTCAACGTCGAGCAGTTGGGTTTCTATTCAATCTTTGCAGTATCGTGCCGTAGGTTCTGCGCTGTATTTATTTTTTTATTACCTAGGTTCAAGTGTACTCGGAAGTAGTAATGGCTTAGTTTGGGAAAAATATGGATGGCTCGGCTTAAGCCTCACCATCACATGTGTGTTAATGATGGGTGTTATGGTTGCAGTTCAATTACAGAGAAAAATTGAAGCTGAAAAGCTTAATTCAAATTCTTCTGAATAAACTGAATGCTGCTTTGTCTTAACTGCTCGAGTGCCTCGGCTTCAGTTGGATAATGACTTCCCTTGGGCAACATGACGACTTGAGTCGGTACTTTCAGTTGTTCAAGCACTGGTTCGCTTAAATCCAGAGGTGTCCAACGATCTTCAGCGGGTTGTGTGAGGAGTACAGGTGCTTGTTTATATGCTGATATTTCCATTTTTGGCTGATAGTTCATATAACTATTTAAGAAACGAATGCTCATTGAATTCCCTGCAGATGTTTTATCTTTCAACATCACGTTTAGAGCATCAGGGTTGTTGGTGAGCGTATTCATTTTAGAAACCCAAGACATGGGAATTGCAATATTGCCAAACACTGTTTTAGAGGTCACTTTCATTCCTGGTAAAAGCACAGGTTTTAGACTGCTAAATCGCATGGTCTGAGACTTGACCAATGGATCACGTTGATCTAAGAAAGTCATACCAATAATGCCTTTTACATTTTGATTTTGCATTGCCACATGCAACGTGAGCATACCGCCTGCGGATAGTCCATATAAAAATATAGGGCGAGCATCTTTTTGCGCTTCAGCATCAACAAAGTCACTGACCAGTTGTACCCAGTCTTCGTAACGGATGTCTTTTTTATTTGGATATTGGGTTAAGCCATAGCCCGGTAAATCAAGTGCAATGGTTTCATAACCAGCTGCAGCCAAGGGTTGTCCTAAGATGAGACTCATTTGCCGACCATTGGTTCCAACACCATGCAATAAAATGACTTTGGCTGTAGAATTTGGGCGAGGGTAGTAATCCAGATGTACCTGATTATTTTTCCATGACCAAAAGGCTTCTTGAGGTTGATTGTTCTCATGAATACGATAATGTTCAGGCAAAAACTGTTGTAAATCTTTCCATGCTTGTTGTTCGTTATAACTCTTTTCTTTTGGCGGATGACCATAAGCAAATGATTGGACAATAAGCAATATGGTGACTAAAAAACCTCTTTTCATGATCATAAAGTTCCATTTGTTTTTGGATTAAACATAAATGGCTTCTTATATTTACAACATATCTGCAATCATATAAGCGGAGTTTTTAAAGTCAATTGCATGATGAAAGTAGCGATTAGGAAGAGAATTGATCTGTAGTTATCTTATAAAAGACCTTGATATGTGCATGTATTTTCATCAAAAGGGTGCTTGTAGAAAGGATACAAATCAAAACAAAAAAATTAAGTAACTCTTTTTGATTGTTTTTTAATCAAGCAAGATGAATGTAATTCATGGTAAAATGATCGGCTTTCATCTTAGATCTCTCCCGATCGCCAACTGCCAATCGAGAATATAAACCATGTCTACAGCTTATACTGCTCAGACAGCGCCGACTGCGTTGTTTGATTACGACAAATATTGGGCGTCATGCTTTGAACCAGCGCCATTTTTGCCGATGTCACGCGAGGAAATGGATTTACTCGGTTGGGACAGTTGTGACTTTATTTTGGTCTGTGGTGATGCGTATATCGATCATCCATCTTTCTGTTCAGGCATTATTGGTCGTACTTTGGAAGCACAAGGTTTCCGTGTCGGAATCATTGCACAACCCGATTGGACTAATGTTGATGCTTTTCGCGTTTTAGGCAAGCCAAATATCGCTTGGGGTGTCACAGCGGGCAACATGGATTCCATGATCAACCGTTATACGGCTGACCGTAAGATCCGTTCGGATGATGCTTACTCTCCAGACAATCAGCCCAACAAACGTCCAGATCGTGCTGCAACCGTATATTGCCAACGTGTGCGTGAAGCTTATCCAGATGTCCCTGTATTGTTAGGTGGTATTGAAGCATCGCTACGTCGTATTGCGCATTATGACTACTGGTCAGATAAAGTTCGTCGTTCGGTCTTGATGGACTCAAAAGCTGACTTGTTGATGTACGGTAATGGTGAGCGTTCAATTACAGAGGTGATGCATCGTCTCGCACGTGGTGAGAAAATCCACGAAATTACCAATGTTCGTGGTACTGCATTTATTGTCAATAAACATAATCGTGCATCGAAAGCGAAATTTGTTGAAATTGCATCGAACGATGTGGATGCAATTGGTCGTGTAGATCCAATCATCAACCCTTATGTGATGACTGAAGATCTAGATGGCTGTGAAATTGAAAAAGATAAAGGCAATTCTTTAGCACAGTATCAAGGTTTCCAAAAAGAACCAGTTGCGAATCCAATCGTACGTGAAGGGGATAATCTAGACCCAGATACGCAAATTGTGCAGTTACAGCCAGTCTCTAAAGCGATTAAACACAAATTACCTCCACGTGAATTGGCCGTGATTCGCTTACCTGCATTTGAAGAAGTGGCGAATGATCCTGTACTTTACGCACATGCCAACCGTATTTTGCATTTGGAAACCAATCCGGGTAATGCACGTGCAATGGTACAAAAGCATGGCGAACGTGATGTGTGGTTAAACCCACCACCGATTCCATTGACCACTGAAGAAATGGATTACGTGTTTGACCTGCCTTATGCACGTCTTCCACATCCTGCTTATGGTGAAGCACGTTTCCCAGCCTTTGACATGATTAAGTTCTCTGTGAACATTATGCGTGGTTGTTTTGGTGGTTGTACTTTCTGTTCGATTACTGAACATGAAGGTCGTATTATTCAAAACCGTTCTGAAGAATCAATTTTACGTGAAGTTGAAAAGATTCGTGATACTGCACCGGGCTTTACCGGCATTATCTCAGACTTGGGTGGTCCAACAGCAAATATGTACCGTTTGCAGTGTAAAGATCCAGAGATTGAAAAGAACTGCCGTAAGCCATCTTGTGTCTATCCGGGCGTATGTCAAAACTTACATACCGACCATGCACCATTGACTCAGTTATACCGTAAAGCGCGTACTTTACCGGGCATTAAAAAGATTTTAATTGGTTCAGGTTTACGTTATGACTTGGCTGTTTTAAACCCAGAATATGTGAAAGAACTGGTTCAGCATCACGTGGGTGGTTATCTTAAAATTGCGCCTGAGCATACCGAAAAAGGTCCATTGTCGAAGATGATGAAACCAGGTATTGGGACTTATGATCGCTTCAAGCAAATGTTTGATCGTTTCAGTAAGGAAGCAGGTAAGGAACAGTATTTAATACCTTACTTCATTGCTGCACATCCGGGTACAACAGATTATGACATGATGAACCTTGCTGTTTGGTTGAAAAAGAATGGTTTCCGTGCCGATCAGGTACAGACCTTCTATCCATCACCAATGGCAACAGCAACCACAATGTACTACACCGGTAAAAACCCACTGGCGAAAGTGGCACGTTATACTGAAAATGTGGACATCGTGAAAGGTGAAAAACGTCGTCGTTTGCATAAAGCATTCTTACGTTATCATGATCCAAATAACTGGCCTTTATTACGTGAAGCGTTGAAAGAAATGGGCCGTCAGGATTTGATTGGTAATTCGAAACAACATTTGATTCCAACCTATCAGCCACAAGGCACAGAAGGTCAATATCAATCTGCACGTAAGAAAAATTCGACAGTTGATGGAGATTCGAAGAAACGTAATCAGGACTCGCGTAGTTCAGACAATCGTAATCAATCTCGACCTTCTAATACCAAAAAGCGTCCTGAACGTGGTCAAATTTTGACACAACATACAGGCTTGCCTCCACGTGAAACAGGGGATGCGAAAAAACCATTCTCTGGACCCAAATCGAAAGGTAAATCTAAGCCAAAATCTCGTGCTTAAAGAACAAAAGGATGCTTCGGCATCCTTTTTTCGAATCAATTCTATGCTGGTTATTTTGAGAATTTTCAATAAAAATTAGTGTAAAAGGAAAGTAATTTTAGAATTGTTACAATTTCATTTATCGGAAAAAAGTGTTTTTAATAAGCCATATAGATATAAACTACATCAGGATAAGTGTCATGAATTCAAAACATATAATTGATACTATTTGATCTAAAGCAACAAATTGTATAAAAATGATAAATAAGAAGGTTTGGCGTCTATTTCAAGTAATTTTATTTTCATCATTTTATGTTGGAATGAAAGCGCTTGAAGTTTAAGTAGTACTTCAGAAGATTTAAAAATTAAGCTTTGAGATGCGTTCTTATATTGGATAAATTGCAGAGTGAGGCGGGTATAGATATGTGAATGGTTAAGTTAAATTCACTTCATATATTGGCTATGTGTAGGAATGCATCGCATATACCTATTCTCAATTTTGACAAGCGAAGGACGTCGAATAATAACAGCTGTAAGGGTTTACGGCTTGTATAAACGAATTATAAAAAATAAGGGACTAAACAATGAACATCATTATTTTTACGAGTATCGCCATATTCGTAATCATTTTGATTGTTGCTTATAGAACAAGGATAAATAAGCCACAATCAGACAGTGCATTAAGACAGCGAGCAGTCTTCAATGCCCATGAACAGACGACATTCAAACGATTGAAAGAGATTATGCCTGAAGCGAATATTTTGGCGCATGTGTCTTTTGATGCCTTAATGACCACAAAATTTCCACATACTCGACGCAAATACGAAAAGATGTTTGCTGATTTTGTGGTTTTGGATAAAGAATGTCGCGTGATTGCCATCGTTGCAGTGGGAGAGCTAAATTCATTGAAAAAATGGAAAGCTGCGAATGATCAAGATACTTTACTTGAAGCTGCTGGATATAAAGTTTTTCGCTATAAAGTTGTCCCTGAATATCAAAAATTGAGAGATGATTTTGAAGTTAATACTTCAGATATACATACACTGATCAAGTTTAAGGAGAGTCAATTGGGGAAGTTTGAACAGCCTTCTTCAGATCATGGACATTTGAAGCGGGCGAGTTATTCTTTTTTTCATTAATGACATCTGGCTAAAATAAAATGGGCATTTAAATATGCCCATTTTTTTGACTCAATTTAATTTTTTATTCAATGTCATTATGGTTTGATGGCCACGACAGTGAGTTCAACCAACACACTTGGGTCATAGAGTTTCGCTTCAACGCAGGTTCTAGGCAGTGCTTCAATGTCTGAAACCCATGCATCCCACACTTCATTAAAAGCAGCATAATCTTTTTCAATGTCTTTTAAATAAATGGTCACAGACATAATATGACTTTTATCAGTTCCAGCATCTGCAAGAAATTGATCAATAATATCGAAAGTTTGTTGTGTTTGACCTTTGATATCTAGACTTGTATCTGAAGCCAATTGACCTGCCAGATGAACCAAATTTCCTGAAATTGCAATTTCTGAAAAGCGTTTGGATACGTGAAGGCGTTGTACAGCCATGTCATTTCTCTTCATTTTTTAGATGATTTGAGTTTACGTGAAGATTGTGACTGTGCAAATGTACTTGATGATGATCATTTGTAGTTTTCAATTCGAATCAGACGTTTATGTCGAAAAATAAAAAAACAACGTTGTTCAGGGCAAACAATTAAATTACCTAAATTTAAAAAATGGATATGTAAGTTTCGCAATTGGTTTAGACACAATGCCAAACAGATGGCGATGCAACAGAATTTTTGACTTGTGATGATGTATCAACTGAAACATCATGACCTAATGAATGTCGTTCCATGCGTCGCCAAATGGCTTTAATCCGAGACACAATTTCACGTGAACTAAAGGGTTTTGGACAATAATCATCTGCGCCAATTTCTAAGCCAATGATGCGATCGATTTCATCATCTCGGGCAGTTAGAAATAACAGGGGCGTGTGCTTCACTTGACGGATTTTTTGCAGACATCAAAACCATTGATGTCAGGGAGTCCGACATCTAAAATAATAAAATCAAATTCTTGTTCTAAAGCCAGTCGAATGGCTTGCGTTCCCGTATTTGCCCACGTGACTTGCCAATCTTCACGTTCCAAGGCATAGTGTAAAGGCATGAGAATCGCAGCATCATCTTCAACGCATAAAATCTGTTTCTTATTATTCATCACACAGTTCTATTGATGTTATGAGCATCATTCTAAATGAAATAAAAAAAGCAAGCGAACGAAAAATCACTTGCTTATATGGCAGCTAGTTTGCAGGTTTAAATTGTTTTTTCTTGTGTAGTATTCGGCATGATTGCGGCTACCAGCGCCGTGATAAAACAGCCCACAACCAGATAAAGCGCGACATATTGCCAAGATCCATTGCCCCATATCACCAATGCTGCGGCAATCATAGGTGTGAAACCACCCCCGACAATACTGGCAACCTGATAGCCTACACCCGCACCACTATAGCGATATGATGTACCAAACAGGGAAGAAAAAATCGGTTGATGCACACTGACTACCATATCGTGTGCGACATTGGCCAGCAAAATGGCAAAGAGAATAATGAGCCATGTATTTTGTGCATCCATTGCCATAAAGAATGGAAAGGCAGACATTGCGCCAATCAGACCACCGACTACACACATGCTTTTATGGGTGATTTTGTCAGAAATCCATGCAAAAAATGGAATACTGAAACAGCTGATTGCACCAACCATCAGGGCAATATTAAGGAAAAACTGTTTATCCATACACAAGTTATTGGTGGAATAATTCAGCGCAAAGTTGGTGACCAAATACATGGTCAATAGTTCAGTGAGACGTAATGCAATAATGTATAAGAAGGCTTTTGGATGTTCTGAAATGGCTTGCAAAATGGGGAGTTTTTTCGGTTGATCTTTCGCTTCAACCACTTGTTCAATAAACTCTTGTGATTCCTCTTGTCCACGACGAATCCAAAAGGCAGTGAAGAGTAAAATTGCACTGGCAATAAAAGGAATGCGCCATGCCCATTCTGCAAAAGCACTTTCACCAAATATCATCAGCACTAATGATACAGCACCAGTCGCAAGCACTAGTCCGACACCGTAACCGATTTGTACGCCACTGCTATAAAGGGCTTTTTTGCCTTGTGGTGCGTTTTCAACGGCCATTAATGCTGCGCCACCCCATTCACCGCCTACAGCGAAACCTTGAATGGCTCTTAAAGTGACCAATAACACAGGTGCCCACCATCCTATGGACGAAAAATTAGGTAACAGTCCAATACCGACTGTGGCAATTCCCATTAACAGGACGGTTAGAACCAGCATCTTTTTACGACCAATGCGATCGCCAAAATGACCAAAGACGACACCGCCAAGTGGACGAAATAAGAATCCGACACCAAAAGTTGCGAGTGCAGCTAAGGTTCCCATACTGGGGGCAATGCTTGGGAAAAATTGATCTTTAAAGATGAGTGCGGCAACAATGCCATACAGCAGGAAATCGTACCAATCGACAACAGCGCCAATGAAGCTACTGAGTGCTGCTTTTCGTGCACGTTGAATGTACTGTTGTTCTTGATTTTTTGATGTTGCAGATGCGCTATGCATACTTGATTCGCCCGAGATATCGATCAGAGGGCCCTGTAATATTCGGATTGGATCGTCACGCCAATTACAGGACGGTTATGTCAAAAGCAGGTCGCTTTCCACATCTCAGCTCGTACAAGGGTAATGTACAGCGCGGATTAGATTACTCTAAATTGTGTTGGAAATGGTGTATTTTTTCTTAAGGTATTATCCTTTTGATTAAAAAATAATCTCTTCTATCGATTCTATCTTTAACATCGATTCTTAGACTGAGCTTAAAGACTGTCTATAAAAAGATTGGGCTATAAGAATTGAGCTAAAAGAATTGAGCTAAAAGAATAGAGTTAAGGCCATTTACCAAAGTGAAAGTTGTGATTCATCTTCAGCTTCTGACAACTGATACACACCAATCCCAATCAAACGAAATTCATAATGCGATGGAACTTGCATTTCAGAGAGCAGCAATTGTAAAACCTGTTGAATTTCATGTTCAGATTTCAATGGATTTTTAAAGCTTTTGCTGTGCTGTAATACCTGAAAGTTTTTCAATTTTAATTTGACCGTGACACCCCGAGCTTGCAATTGTTTTCGGGTCAAATTAGCCCAAACCCGTTCAATGAGATTTGCCCAATAGCTTTCACACTCCAGCAAAGTAAAGTCTTGGTCAAAAGTGGTTTCTTTTGAAATTTGCTGGCGTTGCCGTTCTGATTGTACAGGTCTTTCGTCAATGCCTTGAGCATATAAAAAAAGTTGTTTGCCATATTTGCCAAAATGATGAATCAGCACAGCTTCTTCAATCTGTTGTAAATCTCCTAAAGTGTTCAATTGCAAGGCTTTGAGTTTTTCTTGTGTGACTTTGCCGACACCTGGAATTTTTTTGAGTTCTAAATCTTGAATAAAGCTGTGTACTTGATGGGGTTTGACGACACATATGCCATTGGGCTTGTTCCAGTCAGAAGCAATTTTGGCTAAAAATTTATTTGGTGCCACACCTGCCGAAGCAGTGATACCTGTGGCTTGGAAAATATCTTCACGGATATGCATAGCAACGTCAGTTGCACTGGGTAAATGCTTTAAATTTTCAGTCACATCCAAATAAGCTTCATCTAAGGATAGTGGCTCTATAATGGTGGTATATTGCTGAAAAATTTCGTGAATCTGTGCGGACACTTCTTGGTATTTGACAAAATTAGGTTCGATCACCACCACTTGTGGGCAGAGTTTCTTGGCTTGTGACATGGACATTGCAGAGCGTAAACCAAAGGCACGAGCAGGGTAGGAGGCAGCAGCAATCACAGCACGAGGATGGTGTGAAGAGATCACTACAGGTAAATGTTTGAGTTCAGGACGCTCAAGTAGTTCCACCGATGCATAAAAAGCATCCATATCAATATGTATGATTTTTCTCATAGCTTAGAACTACAGGTCATTTTCTAGTGTTTTATAGTGTAAATGATTTTTTTCAATTTCAAATCTGTTCAGACTTTTCTGCATAAGATTAACGTCATGTGATGACACACTATTTTGTTGATGCTTGAGCGAGATTGGAAATGTGATTTTGCTTTAAAAAGTTTTGCCAATCTTCTTCATTACCGTTAAAAACATTTAAATCGACAGTGGTTGAAATTCCTTTAATTTTACCTTGATTGGTCTGTTGCCAGAATAACCATTTCGGATTGTTCTTGAGTTTAGGCTCGCCGTGATACTCACGTACCCAAAGCGGGGTATTTTCGAATTGCCCAGCCAATACAATGTTATAAAAAGATTTGGAAATATAAAAAATCGGTTGTTTGCCATAATGCTGATGTAGGCGATCATGCACGATTTGAATTTCCTTCAAAAGTCGTTCTTTGGTGAAATGATTAATGCATTTACTGTCATATTCCAGATCGATCACTGGTGGTAGAGCATCTGCTTTATTGGGAACGGTTTGAATAAAGTTTTGCGCTTGGATTTCACCTTCACGGCATAAACGATAAAAGTGATAAGCACCCACTAAAAAGCCTTGTTCGCGTGCTTCTAACCAATAATCCTGAAATTTATCATCCTGATAATCACCACCTTCGGTCGCTTTTAAATACACAAATTTGTATTGTTTTGGCGAAATCTTTTTCCATTGAATATTGTGTTGATGGTGTGATGCATCAAAACCCTGAATTGGGTAGGTTTTAGCTCTGGCAAAGGGATGGGCAAAAAGAAATAGACCAATCATCACAGCAGATATACACGCAATGCCAAGGCATATCGCTAAATACTTTCGATGCCGACGCTGTGATTTAGAAGACATAAGTAAAATGAAACGCTTGGACTTGCTTCATCATAACGTGATTTAACAGTGCAAACCACGGATGACTCGTAAACAAACGTTACCCCTTAGACCGCAGTGTTTTTCGGAATTTGCCAAAAAATAAAAGCAGTAATAATGTTAATGCTGCCTAGACATAATAAGGTCAGATGAAATGCCGAACTGATTTGAGCTTCACCAAAGTATGAGGTGAATAGATTGACCAGCGTACCTGCCAAAGCTACACCTATACTCATGGATAGCATCATGATCATCGACAAGAAACTGTTACCACTGCTGGCATCTTGTTGAGGAAGGTCTTTCAGCGTTAGCGTATTCATCGATACAAATTGCATCGAGTTTAAAACCCCGAAGATAAAGAAGTGAATTGCGCGCGCCCAAATGGGTGTGTCCGCCGAAGTGAGCGCAAAACTGGCAATACAAACCCCAACCAATAAGCTATTCACTAACAAGACTTGACGATAACCAAATTTCTGAATGATTGGACGTACAAGGGGTTTAGAAGCAAGTGAACCCAAAACCGTCGGAATCATGAGTAATCCTGCAACGAATGGGTCGAAATGAAATGCCACTTGCAGCATCAGTGGAATCAGAAATGGTAGAGCATTACCGCCTAGACGGGCAAAAAAATTACCAATAATCCCGATGCTATAAATTTTGTTTTTAAATAATTTACTGCGAAATAAGGCATTTTGATGGGTATGAGCATGAAAGGCATAGATAATTGCGGTGATTATACCTGTCCCCATAAGTGCAATACTGAACCATGTTGGATGTTGTGGATTTGAAAAGTTTTCGATGCCTAAAGACAGCCCCACCATCGACACCACCAGTAATATAAAACCTGAAAGATCAAATTTTTTGACATCTATTTCTTTCACATTTTGCATGGCTTTTAGAGTGACCAAAACGCCCAAAATTCCCATCGGCAGATTGATTAAAAAAATCCAGTGCCAACTCATATAGGTGACCAGCCATCCACCTAAAGTCGGACCGATCAATGGCCCAATTAGACCTGCCAGACTCATTAAACTCATGGCTGCTAAAAACTGTGTCCGTGGAATAATTTTCAACATGGCCAAACGACCGACAGGAAGGAGCAACGCTCCACCAATGCCTTGAATAACTCGGAAAAATAAAAGCTGATTTAAGCTTCCTGAAAAAGCACAGCCTAATGAAGCGATGGTAAAAATAACGATGGCTGAAAAAAATGTATTTCTCACCCCAAACCGATCTGCAAGCCAGCCACTTAAGGGAATACAAGCTGCTACTGAGAGTACATAGGCGACGACCACGCTGTGCATATTTAGTGGGTCTTCATTTAAACTATGTGCAATCGCAGGTAAAGCAGTGTTGATAATGGTGGTGTCTAAACCTTGCATGAAAAAACCAATGGATACCAAAAACACCAACAAACGGAATTGAGGTTGTAAGGGCTGATGGGTCGGGGTTTCGTTCATTGCAGTCTGGAAAGCTTCTACTTGATTTATCTATAGTTTAAAGGATGATTCTAAAAAAGGTTGTAACAAAGTTTTGAAAATAAATTTTGATTTCAATGTATAAAAAGAATTTGATGGTTTTCTGGGCAACAACCAGATCAGGAAGATGATTTGGACTTGGAGAGCGTCAATTTTATGGTGATGTTCGGATGTATACTGCTCAGCCAGATCTGTTTTAGCTTGGTCAATTATTATTTTTATCAAGATCTGGTGAATAAAAAATGGTCAAAATCACCTTGATTTTAATACTTATATTTATGGAAGAAAGAACTGGAAAAAAATATCGCATTATATTTGGAACAGAGGCACGAAATCATGTTCAGCTACAAAAAGCGAAAGTTTTGTGATTCTTTATTTTTTATTTTTTACTCATTGTCTTTGTCATTTTACTTTTAATGATTTATCTGTCTTAACGTAAAAAAAGAAGATCTAGACATAAACGTATAGACCTTCTTAAGTGTATTTATATGGTGGGATATAAATGGATTAAACCACCATATTTTTCGGGTGTTTTAAATTGTGAATCACACTGTAAATTTGGTCAGCTTGATCACAAATAATTAATTTTGCACGATGTTGAGGGGGCAAGAAACCTTCTGCAACAGCATGATCAAGTTGAGCGATGAGCGCATTATAAAAGCCATTTACATTATAAATAATCATCGGTTTTTGATGCTGATTCAGTTGTCCCCACGTGGCAATTTCAAGAATTTCTTCAAAAGTCCCTAAACCACCGGGTAATGCAACAAAAGCACTGGCACGATCTGCCATCATCGCTTTACGTTGATGCATGGTTTCAACCACATGTAACTCAGTGAGCGTGCTATGTGCAATTTCATAATCCAGCATAAATTCAGGGATGACACCTACAACTTCACCACCTGTTTGAATCACTGTATCTGCAACTTGCCCCATCAGTCCGATACTGGCTCCTCCATACACGATGCCAAAACCACGATGAGCAATTCCTTTCGCCAACTGAATGGCTTTTTCTTTATAAATGGGATTATTCCCAGGTCGAGAGCCACAATACAGCGCAACTAAGGTTTGTGTGGCTTTGTGTACTTGATTTGACGATTGCGTTGTTTGTGTATTTTTAATCGTGACTGAATCTGGATGATGTTTTGTCGTTGTGTTGGAAGATTGATTGGTGTGGATTAGATCTGAAATTTCATTATTCATAAATTATTCTTTACCTGCATATTTACCTTTCATTGTATACCTTTAATCTAAGCAAGAATAATGACAACTGTATGTAAAAATTAAAAAAATACAGAAATACAGGTTGATTTAAAGCTAACTATATTGAAAAAAATCATCTTTTTGCAATTAAAAAAAGAGTGAATTTGTCCAAATTCTTACCTATACTGGAGCTATGTTTGACAACAAATGAACCTATATGAGTAGTGAGAGTCAGCCCCCCAATTTATACTCTTTTGAAATAACAGCTTTTAATAATAACTCCAATACGTATTGTAGTAATGCTCAGACGGTGAGTGTTGATCTTCCGGAGCAAAACGCATGATTCTTGAATGGATGTCTGACCCATCAGCTTGGGTGGGTTTGGCTACGCTCATTGTTCTCGAAATTGTCTTAGGTATTGATAACCTCGTTTTTATTGCAATTCTGGCAGAAAAACTTCCACCTGAACAACGCAGTAAAGCACGAGTGGTCGGTCTGTTGCTTGCATTAGGCATGCGTTTGATTCTGTTGGCATCCATTGCGTGGATCGTCACACTGACTCAACCGATATTTTCTGTTTTCGATCATCCTTTCTCTGTTCGAGATCTCATCTTGATTGTTGGTGGTGTGTTCTTGCTGATGAAAGGCACCATGGAACTCCATGAACGCCTTGAAAGTAAGCCCATGGTCAAAGAGGACAATGGTGTACATGCTGCGTTCTGGATGGTGATTGTTCAGATTGTGGTGCTAGATGCGGTGTTCTCATTGGACAGCGTGATCACTGCAGTCGGCATGGTCAAAGAATTGTCCGTGATGATGATCGCTGTTGTGATTGCTGTTGGTATCATGCTTTGGGCATCTAAAGCATTGATGGAATTTGTCAGCAAACACCCGACAGTCGTCATATTGTGTTTATGTTTCTTAATGATGATTGGTTTCTCACTCATTGTTGAAGGCTTAGGTTTCCATATTCCGAAGAGCTACTTGTACGCGGCGATTGGTTTCTCAGTGATGATTGAGTTCTTAAATCAATTGATGCGCCGTAATCAAGAAAAAACGGTCACGACCAATGATTTGCGATACCGTACAGCATCTGCAGTCATGCGAATGTTGGGGGGTAAAAATAGCGCTTCAAATGAAGGTCAAAACAACCAATCTGAAGATGTGCTCGCAACGCAAGCTCTGGCAGATGAAATCTTTGATACCGAAAATGGTGCATATCAAAGTGTCATGGTGCAAGGCGTTTTAGGACTTTCAGAACGTCCTGTAAAATCGGTGATGACGCCGCGACCAGAGTTGGAATGGATCGATCTTGATGATGACTTAGAAACAGTCAAATCTCAGTTGTTATCGATGAAACACTCACGCTTGATTGTGGCTCGCGGTGAATTGGATAATATTGCTGGTGTGGTGCTCACGCACAATGTACTGAATGATTATATTGAATATGGTCAGTTCAACTTTGAAAAGCATCTGCGTGAACCCGTAATTGTGCATGAAAGTGCACAAGTATTGATGGTGATGGAACAACTCCGTCAAGCACCATTACAGATGGCAATTGTACTTAATGAATATGGTTCAATAGAAGGTATTGCAACGCCTATTGATATCTTAGAAGCGATTGCTGGAGAATTTCCAAATGAAACTGAGCTGGATGCTGCTGCTGAAAGTTTAGAAGATGGTTCACTCATTTTGGAAGGTTCAACCGATATTCGCCATATTTCATTATTGCTCGATCGTGATTTGGTCGATGAATCTGAAGAATACTCAACGCTTTCAGGTTATATCTTATTCCATTTAGGACATTTGCCTGAAAATGGTGAAAAGTTTGAAGCAGAAGGATATATCTTTGAAGTCATGACGATGGAAGGGCATAAAATTGAGAAAGTGCATATTGTCCCTATTGAAGAAAAGGATGAATGAAACTCCAATTTAAATCCTAAAATGTCGTTAAAATAGCACTCAATTGAGTGCTATTTTTTTGGAAAAATGAATGTCTGAATTCACGTGTCCATGTGGTTTAGGTCTATATGCAGAATGTTGCCAACCTTTGCATTTGGGTCAAGATAAAGCGAAGAGGGCTGAACAGCTAATGCGCTCACGTTATAGTGCATTTGCAAAACATGAAATTGACTATATCGTGAAAACAACAGCACTCGGTCAACAAAAAGCTTTAGATGAGTCAGCCATTGCAGACTGGGCAAAAGCCAATCAGTGGTTGAAATTAGAAGTCATCAAAAGCAATGATAAAGTTGATAAAAATCATGCTTTAGTGGAGTTTAAAGCACATTACCATGATGGAGAAAAGACACAAATTCATCATGAATTATCTTATTTTGTTCAGGTTGCTGATACTTGGTATTTTCTCGATCCAACCACAGATCAACAGATCACCATGAAACAACCTTGTATTTGCGGTTCTGGTAAAAAATTTAAGCAATGTTGTGCTCAATATTTGTAGAATTTTTTTAGAATTCACATAGAATAAAGCCACCAATTACCCTCAGTGGAAGAAGGGCGATGTTACTTACCGTTATTTATATTATTGCGATTACGGCTGAAGCCATGACAGGGGCTTTGTCCGCAGGTCGGCGTAGTATGGATTGGTTTGGTGTGATTATTATTGCCTGTGTGACGGCACTCGGTGGTGGATCTGTTCGTGATGTGCTTTTGGGGCATTATCCTCTGACTTGGGTTAAGCATCCTGAATATTTGGTTTTAACCTGCTGTGCGGCATTATTTACCATTTTTATTGCCAAGTGGATGCGTCATTTACGTTCTATCTTCTTACTTCTTGATGCGCTGGGCTTAATTGGTTTTACCATTATTGGTTGTCAAATTGCGATGCAAATGGGACAAGGTTTTGTTGTATCAGCAGTAGCAGGTGTATTGACAGGCGTCTCTGGTGGTATTCTGCGCGACATTCTATGTAATGATGTACCCTTGGTATTCCGCCGTGAGCTCTACGCCAGCATTGCTTTTGTCGCGGTGATTTTCTATTGGGCGTGTATCAAGCTCGGTTTCTCGCAAGACATCACGATTGTTTCAACTTTAATTTTTGGATTCTCTTTACGTTGTATCGCTATTTACTTCGGTCTAGAGATGCCAAAATTTATTTATAAAGATGATGATGAGCATTCAGCTTCTTCAAAAGATGCTTCTTAATTGAATGAAATTGATTTAAATAAAAAAATAGAAAAATGGGATTACTGCCTTTTTATGTGGTTATTCCCTATAATCCCTCGCACAATGCCTTAACAATTCTAACTGTATTATTGAAGTCTTGTTGTGAAAACAGTCTTTTTATCTTTCACTCAAATCAGTCATTGTTTAGAGATCTGACTATGGATTTAATTTCACGTGTACAACGCCTTCCTATTGGTAAATTTCATTACACCTTATTGTGGGTCATTGGCCTTGGGTGGATGTTCGATGCCATGGACACGGGATTAATTTCATTTATTTTGGCAAAAATGGCAGAAGATTGGTCCATGACGCCAGCTGAAAAAGGTTGGGTCGTGTCGATTGGTTTTGTCGGTATGGCCATAGGCGCAGTTTTCTCAGGAGGGCTTGCGGATCGAATTGGTCGTAAAGCTGTCTTTGCATCGACTCTAGTGATTTATAGTATTGCCACCGCCTTATGTGCTTTTGCGCCTAATCTCACTTGGTTATTGGTTTTTCGTTTTATTGTTGGTCTAGGTTTAGGCGGTCAATTGCCTGTTGCCGTCACCTTAGTCAGTGAATATATTCCTGCGCATGTCCGTGGACGTTTTACCGTATTGTTGGAGAGCTTCTGGGGGCTAGGTTGGCTGATTGCAGCCTTAGTGGCTTATTTTGTGATTCCAAAATTTGACTGGCATGTCGCTTTTTTAATGGGTGGATTACCTGCACTGTATGTGTTTGTGGTACTAAAAAAAGTGCCTGAATCTATTCCTTATCTTGTGAATCGTGGTCGACTGGAGGAAGCACATGCTCTGGTTCAAAAATTAGAAAAACAATGCAATGTCGAAGTGATTGATGTCATCGAAGTGAAGCCTGTCGCAAAGCAGTCGAATATTTCATTTCGTCAATTGTGGTCAGGTGGTTTTGCTAAACGTAGCCTAATGCTGTGGCTGATTTGGTTTGGGATTGTTTATTCTTACTATGGCATTTTTACGTGGTTGCCAAGTTTATTGGTTAAGGAAGGCTATACCATCGTGCAGTCATTTGAATATGTGCTGGTGATGATTTTGGCGCAATTACCGGGTTATGTTGTGGCAGCATGGTTGGTTGAAAAGTTAGGGCGAAAATTCACCTTAGCGGGTTTTATTGGCATGTGTGCTGTATCGGCTTATTTCTTTGGACAGGCCAACAGTGTTGGACTCATTATGTTCTGGGGCTGTCTCATGTCTTTCTTTAACCTTGGGGCTTGGGGCGTACTGTATACCTATACACCTGAACAATATCCTGCAAATATTCGTGCCTTTGGTTCAGGTTGGGCCGCTGCGATTGGACGAATTGGTGGTATTGTTGCCCCATTGGTGGTGACACAGATGATGATTGCAGAAAATGGCTTTAGCCATGTCTTTATTATGTTTACAGCGGTGTTATTGGCCGTTGCGGCCGTGATAGTCATTTTAGGCGAAGAAACCAAAGGAAAAACTTTGGAGTCGATTGGTTTATAACTTGAGTATTGATGTCAGTTTGGCAATGAATATTTAAATTTCTTATTGATCATATTCATAAAAGTGGATACTTTTAGGCCAGAAGACACAAAATGTCGCACTGTGTAGTAGCAGATGCTTGTGTAGTAGCATCCTGCGACTTAGCATAACAACCTAGACACAAGAAATATTTGAAAAGGACGAAAGGTTTATATGACAAGCCTTGCGCATCAAGCAACAGAAAATCGTTCTGTTGCCGAATTTACCGAACAAGCTTATCTCAATTACGCAATGTACGTGATTATGGATCGTGCTTTGCCACATATTAGTGATGGTTTAAAGCCAGTTCAGCGACGTATTGTTTATGCCATGAGTGAATTGGGCTTAAAGCATAGTGGTAAGCCTAAGAAGTCAGCGCGTACTGTAGGTGATGTGCTTGGTAAGTATCATCCACATGGTGATTCTGCTTGTTATGAAGCCATGGTACTGATGGCTCAACCCTTTAGTTATCGTTATCCCTTTATTGAAGGGCAAGGTAACTGGGGTTCACCTGATGATCCAAAGTCATTTGCAGCAATGCGTTATACCGAAGCCAAGCTTTCACAATATAGTGAAGTACTTTTATCTGAGTTAGGCCAGGGCACGTGTGATTGGCAAGATAACTTTGATGGTTCAATGAAAGAACCCGTAACTTTACCTGCGCGTGTGCCGAATATTTTACTCAATGGTACGACAGGAATTGCGGTGGGGATGGCAACGGACATTCCGCCACACAATTTACGTGAAGTGGTGAAAGGTACGATTGCACTGATTCGTAATCCAAATTTAACCGATGAAAAAATTGCAGAATATATTCCTGCACCGGATTTACCGACCAAAGCGGAAATCATTACTGCGCCTGAAGAACTGTTAAAAATTCAAAGCACAGGTCGTGGTAGTTACCGTATGCGTGCGGTTTATACCATTGAAAAAAATGAAATTGTGATTACTGAATTGCCTTATCAGGTTTCAGGGTCAAAAATTATTGGTCAAATTGCAGATCAAATGACGGCAAAGAAATTGCCATTGGTCAGTGATGTGCGTGACGAGTCCGATCATCAAAACCCAACTCGTTTGGTGATTGTATTACGTTCAAACCGTATTGATGCAGCTGGCGTGATGAGTCACTTATTTGCAACGACAGACTTGGAATCAAGTTATCGTGTCAATATGAATATGATTGGTGCAGATGGTCGTCCTCAAGTGAAATCGATTCGTCGTATTTTGCTGGAATGGATTGAGATTCGTAAAAATACGGTGACACGCCGTTTGCAATATCATTTAAATAAAATTGAAAAACGTTTGCACATTTTGGCAGGTCTTTTGATTGCGTATCTCGATATTGACACCGTGATTCGTATTATTCGTGAAGAAGATCATCCTAAAGATGAGTTAATGGCGCATTTTGGTATTGATGAAATTCAAGCCGAAGCAATTTTAGAACTCAAGTTACGTCATTTGGCTAAACTTGAAGAAGTTGAAATTCGCCGGGAGCAAGAAGAGTTAGAAGCGAAAGCGGCAATCATTCGTGAGCAATTAGCAAATCCAGAATCATTGAAAAACCTGATTATCTCTGAACTCAAAGAGGATGCAAAAAAATTTGGCGATGATCGTCGTTCTCCAATTGTACAGCGTGCAGAAGCGGCTGCAATTAGTGAACAAGATTTGATGCCAGCAGATCCTGTGACAGTAATTTTATCTGAAGCAGGTTGGATTCGTTGTGCTAAAGGGCATGATGTGGATGCAAGCAATGCGAATTTCCGCGCAGGGGATCAGTATTTAAGTCATGCTCAAGGCAAGTCAAATCAGAAAGTTTATGTACTGGATGAGTCGGGGCGAAGTTATGCTCTAGCCATTAATACCTTACCGTCGGCACGTGGGTTGGGTGAACCCTTAAGTTCTAAACTTGCTCCTGCAAATGGTGTTGGCTTTAAGCAAATCTTTATAGCGGATGATGAGGCAGAAATTTTAGCTGTCAGTTCGAAAGGTTATGGCTTTAGGACACAGGCAAAACAATTGGATACCAATGCCAAGGCAGGTAAAGCGTTTATTAGTTTATCTGATAGTGCTGAAGTGATGGCATTGCAAACGGTTCAAGACAATACCCATGTAGCAATTTTAAGTACTTCTGGTCGTTTATTGATTGTCGATTTGGCAGAATTACCAATGTTAAACAAAGGTAAAGGAAACAAGTTGATACAACTTGATACAAGTGATCAGATTTTATCCATGACTATTTTAAATTTAAATGAAATAATTCATGTGGTTGCGGGACAGCAACAATTAAAACTAAAAGGTGATGATCTTCAGAAATATGTGGGGAAACGGGCGACCAAGGGTCAACTCTTACCACGAGGATATCAAAAAGCAAATAAACTGTTCATTCAAAGATAAAGCTAGCATCCATTGAGCAATTTACGTTATATATGAACCGTATTTGTGAAAATGGATGGAATACTGAGCGTCAGCACAAACAAGTTAAATAAAATGCTCAGTTGAAAAGAACAGTTTAAAACCAAGGATTATTAATTGGAGAATATGGCATTATGGAAAAGATTTGGTTCGCTGAATACCAAAAGACTGGGATTCCAGAAACTGTAGAATTGCCACCGGAAAGTACTTCGCTTATTGATATTTTTGAGCGTAATTTCCAGAAATTTGGTTCAAGAGATGCTTTTATCTTCATGGATAAAGTATTGACGTTCAATGAACTTGATGTTGCCAGCCGTAAATTCGCAACTTATTTGCAAAGCTTAGGTTTAGCAAAAGGTTCGCGTGTTGCTGTGATGATGCCGAACGTTCTGCAATACCCTGTGGTTGCATTAGGTGTGTTCCGCGCTGGTCTAGTGTTGGTCAATGTCAATCCGTTATATACAGCACGTGAACTTGAGCATCAGTTAAATGACTCTGGTGCTGAAGCACTTGTGATTGTTGAGAACTTTGCATCTGTTTACCAATCCATTATTGGTAAAACACCTGTGAAACACGTTGTTGTTGCATCTGTTGGTGATATGCTCGGTGCTTTAAAAGGTACATTAGTGAACTTTGTTTTACGTAAAGTACGTAAGCAAATTCCTGCTTGGAGCATTCCTGGACACGTTAAATTTAATGCAGCAATGTCTAAGGTTAATCCGTCGAACTACAAGCGTCCAAGCTTATCACTGAGCGATACTGCTGTCCTTCAATATACGGGCGGAACAACAGGCGTATCTAAGGGTGCTGAACTTACGCATCGTAACCTTGTAGCGAATATGCTTCAGTGTGATGGTATTTTCCAAAGTAAATTTGGTAAACAAGACGGTGACAAAGATGATCGTATCTTCTGTGCTTTACCGCTTTACCATATTTTTGCATTCATGGTGTGTGCACTTTACGGGATGTATAAAGGTCAAGCGAACGTCTTGATTCCAAACCCTCGTGATTTGCCTGCTGTGATTAAGGAACTTCGTAAATATCAACCTGGTTTCTTCCCAGCGGTAAATACCTTGTTCAATGCGTTAGTGCATAATGAAGAATTCCAACAGCTTGACCATAGCAAATTAAAAATGGCTATGGGCGGTGGTATGGCAGTATTGCCTTCGACGGCTGCAGCTTGGAAAAAAATTACAGGCACCAACATCATTGAAGGTTATGGTTTATCTGAAACCTCACCTGTTGCAACTGCAAATCCACCACAATCGATGGAATTCAGTGGCACGATTGGTATTCCATTGCCATTAACTGAAGTTGCGATTTTGGATGATGATGGTAATAACGTCGCTTTGGGTGAACAAGGTGAAATCTCGATTCGCGGTCCTCAAGTCATGAAAGGGTACTGGAATCGTCCTGATGAAACAGAAAAAGTGATGACCAACGGTTTCTTCCGTACTGGTGATATCGGTGTGATGGATTCACGTGGTTATGTGAAAATCGTAGACCGTAAAAAAGACATGATCTTGGTTTCTGGTTTCAACGTTTATCCTTCTGAAATCGAAGAAGTGATTGCACAACATCCGAAAGTGCTTGAAGTGGCTGCAATTGGTGTCGCTGATGAAAAATCTGGTGAAGTGCCTAAACTCTTTGTTGTGAAAAAAGATCCGTCTTTGACCACAGAAGAAGTCTTGGCATTTGCTAAAGAAAACTTAACAGGTTATAAACGCCCTCGTTATGTTGAATTTATGGATGAATTACCAAAATCAAATGTAGGTAAAATTCTACGTAAAGATTTACGTAAGTAATTCAGAACTTCATAAAAAAGCGCCTTCATGGCGCTTTTTTTAATGCAATTTTACTTTAACATCCAACGATCGATATAAGGTCGAGCAATACCAACAATACCTGTGAAGGTCAGCATTGTCCCTGTATGGCGACCCACAGCTTGTATCGGAAACGAATATTTGCTACTCAGATACACATCAATCAAGCTATAAATGGCAACTAAAAGCAACCAAACTTTTAAATTCTGTCGTTTGATACCGACTGCAATAAATGCTACAACAAGAACAACAAAAGTACCTAAGGTGGACTGCCAATTTAAGTTTGCACAAATGACACTCAGTAAAAAAGCAGTGATTGGGAGAACAAAATACAAAACACGATCCACGCGTTTTTGATGCTCGGTTTGCTGATTTAAGACATCAAACAGCTCTTTTTGGTCGGGATTTACCATTTCAGCTCCAATGATTTTAGCAAAACGCAATAATTAAACAAAAATTATCTCACAAACACCGTGTTATGATAGAACTTAAAACAATTTATTGGATAGAAAATTCATGCATGGGATTGATGGCATCATATATTTAATTTTAATTGCCTGTTTAATGCCTTATTTTTTTACCATTGTTGCGAAAATGGCAGCAGGTTTCAAAGCCCAAGATAACCAGAATCCAAGAGAATTTCTGGCAAAAACAACAGGTCTGGCAGCACGTGCCAATGCAGCACAGCAAAACAGTTTTGAAAGTTTACCGCTTTTCATTTCCGCAATTTTGATGGCGGAATATATGGTGGTTCCACAGTTCTTTATTATGCTTTTGGGCACTGCATATTTAGTTTTACGTGTATTGTATGGCATTTGTTATATGGCTAACTGGGCAACATTAAGATCAATTATTTGGTTTTTATCAATGGCTTGCCCCATTGCATTACTCTTGATTGTGATTAAATTGGTTTCTTAAAAAAACTGATCAATAGCCATACCCAAAAAGCCGATCAAAATTGTATAATCGATGAATGATTGCGTGTTAAAGCGTTATAATCGACACTATTTACTGAATACTTCACTGTCAAAGAGTTTCTTATGAGCTACAGTAACATCCCTGCGGGTAAAGACGCACCAAACGATATCTACGTTATTATTGAAATCCCTGCAAATGCAGCGCCAATTAAATACGAAATCGATAAAGATTCTGATGCGTTATTTGTAGACCGTTTCATGGGTACTGCAATGTTCTACCCAGCAAACTATGGTTATGTTCCAAATACATTGTCACTTGATGGCGATCCATTAGATGTATTAGTGGTTACCCCATATCCAGTTGAACCAGGTTCAGTGATTCGTTGCCGTCCAGTTGGTAAATTGAACATGGAAGATGACGGTGGTGTTGATGCGAAATTGATCGCTGTTCCACATGAAAAATTGACACCTTTGTATAAAAATGTTCAAGAATATACTGATCTTCCAGAATTATTGATCAAACAAGTTGAACACTTCTTTGCTCACTATAAAGATTTAGAAGCTGGAAAATGGGTGAAATTAAGTGGTTGGGAAGGTGCTGATGTTGCAAAACAAGAAGTATTGAGCTCAATCGAAGCGTACAAAGCTGCAAACAAATAATCCTCAGTGAATTTGATCTTGTTTGATGAAAACAGGGTCATAAAAAACCGGCATTTTAGATGCCGGTTTTTTTATTCAGTTCTATGTTTTAATTAAATTAAAACAATTTCACAGGAATATCTAAGAAGATACGCCATTCATTGACGTTCCCCATATATACAGGGGTGTACGCTGCATTTGCACGTAACATTGAATTACGTAAACGTAAACTTGCGCCTTTAGCAAAACCATCTTGAACGGTGTATTTGACTTGGTTAAAGAATTCATGTTCTTTCCCTTCTTTATCCGAGTTTAGGACATCGATATCCCAACCATAAACAAAGGCAGATGTCCAAGTTAAACCAGGTAAACTCCAATTTTTGAAGTTGTAGTTATAACGAAGCTGTAAAGATTTTTCATGGTTTCCGACAAAGTCAGATAAATATGAGTTCGACACATAAATACTTTGATAACCATCGGCATTACCTCCATAGTCATAACCTACGTTACCAGTATTCTGTTGGTAACCCAGTAAAACACTGTGAGGTCCTTTTTTATAGTCTGCTGAAAGGCTCCAGATACTATTGGACTTTTCTACACCTGCAAATCCTGCATTTGCATTGCCTGAAATGTTATATCCAGGTTGAACATAACCGGTTGCTGAGTAAGTTGAGGCATTTTTACTAAATTTGGTGTAGTAACCACTGAAATCATAATTAATAGAGCTATCATCAGCTAAAGGTTGCGTATAGTTCAAATTAATATAATGACGGTCAATCAAGTCTTGTTCATCAAGACCATAATAAGAACCATTCATACGATCATTAAACTTATAAACCGCACCCCAAATGACAGCACGATCTAAATGATTACCATCTGATGACAAACGATCTGAATATTGGTCTTTAGTAAATTTACCAGCCACCAATTCAAGATCTTTAATCTCATGACTTTTCACTAAGAAACCTGTGAAATATTCTGGAACAATACGTGCGGTATTACTTGCTAGTACAGGAATATCAAGGACGTGAGTACCATAAGTCACTGTTGTATTTGAGAAACGAGCTTTTACGACACCGCCTCCACGCATCCAATGGTCATATGCTGAGCCATCATCACGTTTCACCAGCATACCATTACCATTATGTGCGTTTTCACCTAATTTAAAGCCAGCATCACCAATAATATCAAGACCAAAACCGATGGTACCTTTGGTAAAACCCGATTTGAGTTCAACAATAGCAGCTTGACCTGCTGAGCTTAAATCAGCACTTGGATCTCGATCACGAGTGACATAACCCGTGCGGAATAGAACTGATCCCTCGGCATCCTCAATAAAACCTTTTGATTCACTTTGCTCACTTGCATTTGTTGTAGTTAAAAAAGTGGCTTGAATGATTAACGCTAAAATTAATTTTTGTGTTATCTGCATTGGGGGGCTCGCCTCATACAAAAGGAAAAAATAAAAATAAAAATGTCTGTGGGGGTGTGGATTGTATAAGTATTCTACAAAAAAGTATCACAATTTTATATTTTTTAAACTAAAGTTCAAATTCAATTTTTTGGTAAATATAATACATTGATATTAAATGAAAATATTTTATGTGGCGATTTTTTAATCTTTAAATGAGAATGCATTATCGGTTTAATTATCAATTGTAGATCAATATGTTTAAAAAAATAGCAAAAAACCAAGCAATAAAATCATTTAAAGTGATTTTTTATTTATAAGTTATTCATATAATAAATGAAAAATTAATGAAATAGTGATGTATTACTGAAACCTGAATTCAAAAAATATTTAGAAAAACTAAGCACTTAACAAATAATATCTATTCTTATGTTGAATTAGTTGAAAAATAAACAAAATAATTGCAATCGTTTTAGATGTGCTCTTAAAATCCGCACTTAATTTTTCATCCTTATATTATTTTTTCTGTCTGAAGAGAATTCAATGCAACCATCCTTACCTAAAATCACCCTTACTGGATTATTAACTTTAACTTCGGTCACTACATTTGCAGAAGTAGAACCGAAGAGCAAATCAAAGGGTGAATTAACAGGTAATGTTGCACTGTTAAATAAGTATATTTACCGTGGTAGCGAAGAAAATGATGATGTCAGCCTGCAAATTGGCTTTGAATATGCACATCAGAGTGGATTATTTATAGGTTATTGGGGCTCAAACTTAAACTATAACCCTGCAATTTCAGATAAAAGCTCGGGTATTGAAAACGATTTATATATGGGTTACCAAAAAGAAGTGACTGAAGACTTAAGTTTCCGTTCTCAGTTAACTGTCTATGTGTATTCCAATGCAGGCAATGTCTATGAAGATCGAGATAAACGCAGCACCAATGGTTATGAACTGATTAATACTATGACGTATAAAGAGTTGACCTTGGGGGCAAGTGTCATGCTTGCTGATGCATCTTATGCAAATGCAGGAGATGTATATGTCAGTGCTGCACATAGTTATGCCTTACCTTATGATTTTAGTCTCAATAGCTCAGTTGGCTTTTCTTTTAACAATGACCGACGTGATGATGCTGTTTTAACCACATCTAAAACGACAACGTTTACAGAAGCTCGTTTAGGGGTGAGTAAAGATTTTGCTGAGACAGGTTTACAATTTACGCTAGATTATATTTGGGGTGGAAAAACCAGAACGGGTGATAACTTCGATAATTATACGGTCTTTGGGATGAATTACAGTTTCTAAGCGAACTGTATAGAAACGTAAAAGTTTTGAGTCTATTTTGAATAAAAAGCACGCACCTATTTAGATCAACAAACAGACATATGTTTAAAAAATAGACTCAAAATAGCGCATTTTGTAAGCAAAATTGTATTTTGAAAATAGATAAGCGTGTCACGTTTTATCGATCTATAAATCTTTATAGTGTGCGTTCTTGTATGGTTTTTTAATCTTAAAAAATATAATTTAATTTATAAATATCAATTATTTATAATGTAAAAATAAAATTCAAAAAAAATAATTTTTATTCTTGGCATAGCAATTGCAAAACCTCTATCGAGTTTATCAAATTAACCATAAAAACGTCGAACACAAGGTGGGGGAATTACATGATCAAATCTACATTAAAAGCACTTTCGCTAGCAGTCATTGCTTCTGCATCAACCGCTACTTTTGCGGCTGAAGAAGCAACACCTACACACAGCTTTTCTGGGAATATTAGCGTACTTTCTAGTTATATTTTACGTGGTAATACAACAAGTCCTGAAAATACTGACGCAACTCTTCAAGGTGGTTTAGATTATAGCCATGCGTCTGGCTTATATGCAGGTTGGTGGACTTCTACACTGGGTACAGATGTTTATGGTACTAGTAACCCGATGGAAAACAATTTCTATGCAGGTTATAACGGAAAAATTAGTGATGATTTAGGTTATACCATTGGTGGTACGTACTATTACTACTATGATGTCGGTACAAGTGATAATAATGGCCTTGAACTGCTATTGGGCTTAAACTATAAAGATGTAGCTGTAACCGCTCAAACTTTGTTAAAAGATACACTTTGGGGAAATAGTGGCGATACATATTTAAAAGCAAGTTATAGCTATCCATTGCCAAAAGATTTCAGTTTAGATACAGCGCTTGGTCTGTACTATTATAAAGAAAATGGCAAATTTAATACTTCAACAGAGACTTTTGGTTTCCGTCACTTTGATATTGGTTTGAGTAAACCATTAGGTGATACAGGCATAACAGCAAACATGAATTATATTATTGGTGGTTATGATCGTTTTGACAATAAACACAAGAACAAAGTTGTGTTTGGTGTAGGTTATAGCTTCTAATCAGATCAAATCAAAAAGCGACTCTATTGAGTCGCTTTTTCAATTATTACTTTCATTGATTTTGTGATCGATAAGATAATGCTTCTGAAACATGGTGTGTTTGAATCTGATTCTGCACATCTAAATCCGCAATCGTCCGAGCAACTCGCATAATTCGGTGATAAGCACGCGCAGATAAATTTAGTCTTTGTTGAGCAACAGCCATAATCTTTTGCGAAGCATCATCCAAACCTGCATATTGTTCTAATTGTTTTGGCGATAAAGCATGATTTAAAAAACCTTGTCTTTGCATTTGAAGATCATATGCTTTGATGACTCGTTCACGCACTGTCGCAGAGTTTTCAACAGGTGTTGTGTCTTGTAAATCTTGCGGTTTTAACGGAGGAACATCAATATGCAAATCTATACGATCCATGAGTGGACCTGAAATTCGATTTTGATAGCGTTTAATCGCATCTGCTGAACATTGACAACGACTGTCTTGATTAAATGCATAACCACATGGGCAAGGATTCATTGCTGCAACAAATTGAAAATTGGCAGGGAAGGTAATTTGCCTCGAAGCACGAGAAATCACAATCTCTTTTGATTCAAGCGGCTGTCTCAGGACTTCTAAGACTTTACGATCGAACTCAGGCAATTCATCTAAAAATAAAACGCCTAAATGGGCTAAAGTAATTTCACCTGGTTTAGGATTTGAGCCACTGTCGTTTACAGCAATAGAATAGAGTGGCATTATAGATAATCAATAGGTTGTCACTCTAATTCCACACAATTAAATTAGATTATTTACATAAATAGATAAGAGTGACTTAAGAAATTACATTAATAGGCACGAGTGCCTGAATGGTGAATTTTTATGAAAAAATTGAGTGACGAATACTTACCTGTTAGAAAAGCTCAAACTGTTTATGGGAGTATTTCTGGAAATTATGCCTTTAGAGGTGAAAAAACTATTTGGTTTGAATCCACACTCGAGAGAGATTTCATACTTAAGCAAGAATTTAATAACAATGTGATTGATGTTATAGGTCAACCTGTAGTTATCCCCTACATCACTGAATTGGGTAATCAATCAACCTACACCCCTGACTTTTTAGTGCAGTTTTCAAGCTCGAATTGTGAAGATTTTGAGGATTTTCCAGTACCAATGCTCATCGAAATTAAGCCTAAGAAAAAGCTTGTTGAGGACTGGGATAAGTTAAAACCAAAATTTAGAGCAGCTCATCGTTTTGCTGCTGATAAAGGATGGAAGTTCAAAATTATCAGTGAAACAAGATTATATGATCAGTATTGGGAAAATATTAATTTCTTAAAAAAATTTAGACGCTCTCATATCGATGCTGTTGATCAACAATTATTACTCGATACTCTGCAAAAATTAGGTCAATCAACAATTAATCAATTACCTGCCCATATTTTTAAAGATAAAACCAATGTTTTAAAAGGGATTCACCAAGTTTGGGCACTAGTAGCAAAGAGAATCGTTACTTGTGATTTGTATTGCCCTTTAACGGCTGAAACAGTGATATGGGTGAACCAAAATTGATGCATGTGCGAGGAGTATCTAAATGATTGAATCTAATGCTGTCAGTATCGATCGTAGTCGTATCATTCTAAAACCCAATGTTGTTGTCAGTTATGAGGGGCATCCCTATAAAATTGTGAATGTTCTGAATGCCAATGACATTATCATATCTAGTCTGGATTCCGTTCGTAGCTTACAGGTTAATGCTAAAAGTTTGACCGTTTTTGATGGGGAGAATACGCAAACTGAGAATCTGAATAAGGGTGATCAGGATATAAGTAATGAAGCTTGGCAGATTGCCTTACAGCGTTATGAAATTATTCAACCACTGATTGAGTATTCAACGACTGAACTGGTCGAAAACAGGGCGAGTGAATATGAAGTGAATCGTTCAACATTGTGGAAATGGCTTAAAGATTATCGAGAAAATAACTCTCTAATGGCGTTGATTCCCAAAAAACGAGGTTGGACAACTGAGAAATCAAGATTATCACCTCAAGTGAGCAATATCATTAAACAAGCCATCAATGATGAATATTTGAATGCGAAGAAACCAAGTATTTCCAAAACGATTGAAATCGTAAAAGCAGAGTGTTCTCGGCTTCAGCTTGAAGCACCGCATGAAAACTCTATTCGTAGAAGAATCGAGGCTTTAAATGATTACCAAGTAACAAAAGCACGTCTTGGATCAAAAGCTGCAATAGATAAATTTAAAGCTGCTGCGGGTTCATTTCCAAATGCTGATTATCCTTTGGCGTATGTGCAGATTGATCATACTCCTCTAGATATTGAAATCGTGGATGATGAGTTTAGAGAAGCGATTGGAAAACCTCACTTAACCTTGGCAATCGATGTTTTCAGTCGGATGATCGTAGGGTATTACTTATCACTAGAAGCACCAAGTACGACCTCAGTGGCGATGTGTATAGCATCTTGTATTTTGTCAAAAAAGCGCAAATTGATCGAACTGGATATTGATGCTGAATGGCAGGTCGAAGGGATCATGGACTCGGTGCATACAGATAATGGACCCGACTTTAGAACCAATCACATCAGTAAAGCTTGTCTAAAATATGGGATTCATTGGGAATATAGACCAATTGGTGGGGCGAGATTTGGCGGCCATATTGAACGTATGCTTGGTATTGTCAATCTTGAAATGCATGTACTGGATGGTACAACTTTTTCAAATGTGCAGCAGCGAGGAACTTATGATTCCGCTAAACAAGCCTGTATGACATTAAAGGAACTTGAATATTATATCGTTTATTGGATTACTAAAGTTTATCATCAAAAGAAGCATTCAGCTTTAGGAACATCACCTAGTGTTAAATGGGAAGAAGGTGTTTGGGGAACGAAGACGACAGCAGGAACGGGTTTGAAAGAACGTGTATCAGATGAAGATACCTTGTTTATTGATTTTCTACCTGAATTTGAAGCGACCATTCAGCGTACAGGGGTGCAAAAAGATAACTTATTCTATTTTGCAGACTGTTTAAGGCAATGGGTTAATTCTATTGATCCAGACGACAATAATCGAAAGCGCAAAAGAAAATTCTTGTTTAAGCGTGATCCAAGGGATATTTCACAGATTTGGTTTTATGAGCCATTTTCTAATACCTATTTTAAAGTACCTACTGCAAAGCGAGAGATACCACCGATTAGCTTATTTGAATATAAGCAGGTTCAGAACTATCTCAAAAGTGAGCGTCAGGATGTTCAGAATCAAGATGAGATTTACAAGGCGATTTTACATCTACGTGAACAGCTTAATCAGGCTCGAAGCTTGACTCGAAAGCAACGTCGCTCAAACCAAAGAAAAAAGGAAAATGAAAAAGCCATCACTCAGCTTTCCGAACAGAATCAGTCTAAAAAGGCTGTAGTTTCTGAAAGCATTCAGACAAGTGATGATTTGTGGAGTACCCCTTTAACTGCATTTGATGATTTAAGGTGATGCAATGGAAAAATATGAACATCTTGCAGAGCATGTACTTGAAATCATGCAATTAAGCGATAGTGAACGAATTGAGACATTATTTACTGATCGATGGATTGGCTATAAGAAAGCTATTACCATCATGAATACATTGACTGATATTCTGAATCGCCCTAGGAAACTAAGACCAGAATGTTTGTTGATTGTTGGCGACTCCAACATGGGCAAAACAACCATCATTCATGAGTTTGCTAGACAGTATTATACAAAAACCGTAAGTGATGCCGACATGGATTTGTTGTCCGTGACCAAGCCTGTTTTGCCGATACTTGCTCCAGCAAAAGCCAATGTTAAAGAACTCTATATTAATATTTTAAATCACTTCTTTGTGCCATTTCGGGCAAGTGATCCTGAAGCCAAATTACGAAATCAAGCAGTACACTTGATGCGTAAGTATGAAACAAAAATGTTGATTATCGATGAAATTCATAATTGTCTGACAGGTTCAGCCAAATTGCTTCCCGAAGTCATGAATACGCTCAAGAATCTCAGCAATGAATTGAGTCTGAATATCGTAGGTGTCGGTACTCGTGAAGCAATCACCATACTGCATACTGATCCGCAATATGCCAGTCGTTTTGATGTGGTGAATTTACCAAAATGGGAACTCAATCAAGATTTTTTAAGATTATTAGTGAGCTATGTTCGACTATTGCCGTTAAAAAAACAGTCTAACCTTGCATCCAAAGAGATTGCTACGTTGATTTTTGAAGTGTCAGGTGGAAATTTGGGGGATTTAAATCGATTACTGGTGGAGTGTGCTAAAGAAGCCATTTTACAAGGTGATGAAGAAATTACCTATGACATTGTACATAAGTTTAAATGGCTTAAACCTACGGAGGGTTTAAGAAATATTAGAAATATAAATCTCAGCCTGAGTTAATTTTGCTAAATCATTATAGGGAGGTAGAGATGAGTCAACCTGAACAATGTTGGTATATCAGAACTCCCATTCAGCAAGGGGAAATATTTTCATCGTGGTTGATTCGTTCCGCCTTAGATGTAGGTTGCTCACCTATGGTTCTCATTGAGGCTTTATGGGGGAAATGGAGAGCTTTAACGATTGATTTAGACAAAGGAGTAGATGCAGAAAGGTTCGATGCTCTGTTATCTCATAGTATGGAGTCAAAACAGAATATACAGCAATCGATGTTGAGTAGCGTCGTTTCTAAGATACAGCCAAATTATGATCCAAATCAAAATATCCCTTGGGTTTTATCCTTGGGCACACGAAACCGCTCAAATACATCAGGTCGGCAAGTGTGTGTTGAATGCTTGAAAAGTCGTGAAAATCCGCCTTATTTGCGTTTAATGTGGCGTATGGGGTGGCATTGTAGTTGTGTTGAGCATCAGGTAAGTTTAATTGACCATTGCCCTGAATGTGGTGTGACGATCCAACCATTTAAAGCCGATATGGAACATGGTTGTTTAGCGATCTGTACGACATGTGGTTTTGATTTAAGGCATTGTGAGGAAAGCAAAAACATCAATTTAAATGCTTTAAACTTCCAAAATAAAGCAGAGCAAGTCTTAAAACAAAAATTTGGTTTTTATAATCAATCCCCAGTGACTTCTCAAGTATGGTTTGAAATTGCTCGTGCATGGCTTAGTGAGATCAGATTTTTGATCAATACGCCCAATAAAAATGTGATTCAATTATTTGAAAGTTTTGACGTAAATTTACATCTTCCAAATCCAATAACTCCTTTGGCATTTGAATATCTGAATACTCAGGAGCGAATAGTTTTGCTTTCAATATTGGATCAGATTATGGATATTCCATGTAATTTACTAATACAGCGTTCAAAGGAATACGGAATTAGTCATGCAAACTTTTGGGATAAGCGTAAGAAACTTCCTGTTCAGCTCCAACAGATGAAAGATTTAATGATTAAGCCTACAAGACATTATCCTGTCTCTCGTGCAGCAATAACTGTTACTAAGCCAAAATCTAAAGCAAGTGTACAACGTCAATGGTTAAATTTATTAAGAAGAAGCAATAATAGTGGAGCGAGGCATATTGACTGAAAATGTTATTGAACATGACTGTCATGGATGCAATCAGTCTGTTTCTTTCATAAAAAAACGATATAAAGGCAAGAAATATTGTTCGACTTGTTATGCCCGTATCTTTAAAAAACGATTATGCCCAAGTTGTGGTGACTTTGCCCGACTCCCTAGAGATGATGAACAAGCCATTTGTAATGAATGTATTAAGAAACAACCCTGTATTCGATGTAATCAGACAAATAAACCAATAGGTAAGCTGACCGAATATGGTGTGGTGTGTAATAGTTGTTCCGTGTATTTTAGACCCATTGAGCCTTGTGAACGATGTGGTACGCCATCACAAAAATTGACCCGAATTTCACGATTTAATGATGATCTACGGGTATGCCCAAAATGTGCGACACGAGATTATGAGACATGTCCATCGTGCCAGAAACATCGCTTATTGAAGTCTGATGCATCAGGACAAAGAACGTGTAAAAAATGTAGAGATAAGCCTCAGAAATCCTGTAAAGCATGTCATTGTATGATTGCAGCAGGTTGTGCTGATTTATGCGATGATTGTTATTGGCATCAAAATTTATGGAATAAATTTGATCAAAATCAGAAAGTATTTGAGTCTAGCTACTTAAAGCATCAGTATGAAAACTATACAGGCTGGTTAGAAAAGAAAGTGGGATCACATAAAGCCGCATTATATATAAATAAACATACCCATTTCTTTATGAAAACCGAAATAGATTGGAATCAATCTGTGCCTACAACAAAGCGGTTATTAGCAAGGTTACGAAGTAGTGGGCTTAGAAAATTTGAATTGGTGATGCAATGGCTTGAAGAGGTGCATGACATTCGAATAGATATGGATAACAGAAAAAGTTGTTCAGAACGAGATCAGATGGAAAAACTTGTGCAACGTATTTTTCAACCATCTTTGGCTTATGATGTTGTACTGGAATACAAGAATAAATTAGAAGAAAAAATCAAACGAGGTGAAACTTCAATACGCTCAGCGAGGTTGGCTGTAAAGCCTGCTGTGGCGTTGATGTTGTCAATGGAGGGAGAAAGTAATCAGTTACCAAATTTGGAGCATGTCAAAGCGTATTTGGCTGATTATTCGGGTCAAGCTGCTGCACTCACTGGATTCATTAACTTTTTAAATGAAAATTACGGTACTTCCATTGATTATTTAAAATTGAAAAAATCCGATTTTTTAAAGACTAAACAAAAGAAAAAACTAGAAATGGAACTTGTTGCACTTACCCAAACTGATTTAAGTGACAGTGAACTTATTCTAAGTTGGGTCAGAAATGGACTTAGATATTTTCACCAACTTCATTACATTGATGCCTTAAAGATTAAAACAGAAATGATTACAGAAATAGTAGATGGTTATGATGTAAGATTTAATGGGCATTCATATTGGTTACCAAAACCCATAGAGTATCAAAAAAAATAACTAGCCATTTGTTTTATCAGTAAAATTTTTAGCAAATATCCTTCTTAAACTTAGTAGGGGGAGAGTATGAATAGCACTTTAAAAATACTTTAATAACCCTGTTTAACTTATAAATTAACCAAATAAGCAGCTATTTGATCTACCGTTGATCTTGCTGTTCTAGAAACCCCAATGAGTGTTGCGGATGCCATGCCTGTCCATTCCCCATAGCCAACCAACCAAAGGTTATTTACTTTTACTGAGCGCCCATCATTAACAGCAACTTTCTGATCAGGTTCTACCACATCAAGACTTCTTAAGTGATTCAATGAAGCTTTGAACCCTGTACACCAAATCACAGCATCTACAGCTTGTGTTGAACCATCAGCCCACACAACTGAATGCTCTTCAAATGCAGTAAAAGATTCTCGGCTATGTAATACGCCACGTTCGCGGGCCTCTTTGACACTGTCTATCATGACAATATCACCCAGCCCACCAACGGGTTGGTCAATCACACGACCTTCCTGTTGGGCTTTTAAACGTTCAGTTGCCCTAAGAAATAAAACACGCCCATCAACATCATCCGATAAAAATTGAGGGGGTGTTACTGTGACCCAAGTGGTATCAGCAACTTTTGAGACTTCAGCAAGAATTTGTGCGCCTGAGTTACCACCACCAACAACGATCACTTGTTTATTGATAAAAGGCTCTGGATTTACATAATGTGCTGAATGTGTTTGTAATCCTTCAAATCGTTCATGTCCTTCATAATACGGAATATAAGGCTGACTCCATGTCCCTGTAGCACTGACCACCGCTTTAGCTCGCCAATATTGATCGCCAGCATACACATCTAAATAACCATCATTTTGTTCGATATGATCGACATGTACAGGGCGAATAATTGGAAATTGATAGCGTTGCTCATATGCAGATAAGTATTCGATCACTTCATTTCGCGTTGGGTAGGTTTGTTCTGTCGTTGGCATCATCCAACCCGACAACGAACTCCAAGTATTTGGAGAAAAAAGACGAATAGATTCCCAAGCATGTGACCATGCACCGCCCGCCTGAATTTGATCATCTAAAATAATAAATGGAATTTTCTTACGTTTGAGGAAATAAGCTGTAGCAAGGGCTGCCTGACCACCACCAATAATAACTACATCCACTTCAGCTTGTAATTGAGTCAAAGCTTCTCTCCAATTCTTTATTGTCATAATCAAAAATACACCCAAACTGCTCAACAGACTGGGCGTATTTTATACAATTTTCAAGCGTTTAAATGAGCCTTTAAATTGCTCAATTGATCAAGATACTTTTCAGCATCCAAAGCTGCCATACAGCCTGAGCCTGCCGAAGTAATTGCTTGGCGATAAATGCTGTCAGCAACGTCACCCGCAGCAAATACCCCTGCCACAGAAGTTGCTGTTGCATTACCTGAAGTACCACTTTGTACTTGAATGTAGCCATCACGTAGGTTGAGTTGACCGTCAAACATACCTGTATTCGGTTTGTGACCAATAGCAACAAATAAGCCCTGAACTTCAACATCTTGTATACTTTCGTCCAAAGTTGACTTCAAGCGAACTGAAGTAACACCAGTATTATCACCTAAGACTTCATCAACTTGATTATTCCAAAGAATACTAATTTTGCCTTCTTTTTCTTTGGCAAAAAGATGATCTTGTAGAATTTTCTCTGAACGTAAACTGTCTCTACGGTGAACTAAGGTGACATGTTCAGCAATATTAGAAAGATAAAGGGCTTCTTCAACTGCTGTGTTACCACCACCCACGACCATAACTTTTTGGTTCTTATAAAAGAAACCATCACAAGTTGCACATGCGCTGACACCTTGACCCATGAATTTAGCTTCAGATTCAAGACCCAAGTATTGTGCTGTCGCACCTGTTGCAATAATTAGTGCATCACAAGTGAATTCTTCCATGTCGCCTTTTAGTACAAATGGACGGACATTTAAATCAACTTCATTGATGTGGTCATACACAATCTCTGTGCCAAAGCGTTCAGCATGGACTTGCATCCGCTCCATAAGTACAGGACCAGTTAAACCTTCTGAGTCACCCGGCCAGTTATCTACCTCAGTGGTCGTTGTTAATTGACCACCAAGTTGTATACCCGCAATTAATGTGGGTTTTAAGTTTGCGCGTGCTGCATATACAGCAGCACTATAACCCGCAGGTCCTGAACCTAAGATCACTAATTTAGAATGTCTCTTTTGCATTTCTAATCACCTAAAGTTTATAAGCTACGTTGATTGACCCGCTTAGATAATTCTTCTGCCGACTCTTTTCGCTCTGAATAACGATCTGTGAGGTACTGACTTTGTCCACGAGTGAGCAAGGTGAACTTATATAGTTCTTCCATTACATCGACAATTCGATCATAGAAGGATGAAGGTTTCATCCGTCCATCTTCTTCAAACTCTAAAAAAGCTTTTGGAATAGATGATTGATTTGGAATGGTGATCATGCGCATCCAACGGCCTAAAATACGCATCTGGTTTAAGCTGTTAAAGGACTGCGAACCGCCACTAACCTGCATCAATGCCAAAGTTTTTCCTTGCGTTGCTCGAATTGCACCGCCTGCCAATGGTATCCAGTCAATTTGTGATTTGAAAATTGAACTCATGGAGCCATGACGTTCAGGTGAGCACCATACCATTCCTTCAGCCCAAGCGAGTAAATCATGCAACTCTTTCACCTTTGGATGTTCTGTGTCTGCATCTTCGGGTAAGGGTAGGCCTTTTGGATGAAAGATTTTTACTTCAGCGCCAAACTGCTCCAAAATACGTCCTGCTTCCATCACCGCCAATCGGCTGTATGAGCGCTCACGGTTTGAACCATACAGCAGCAAAATACGCGGTGGATGATCCAGCTCTTTAGCTTGTACTTTTTCTAAAGTAGGTTGATCGAGAAGATTCATATCTACATTTGGGAGAGTCATAGAAATTACACCTCTGCTTTAAAAAACTTTTTTCTGAGCCACAAAGACACACTGACTAAAGCAATCAACACTGGTACTTCAACCAGTGGACCAATTACAGTAGTAAACGCCACAGGTGAAGCTAAACCAAAAGTTGCAATCGCTACAGCCAGCGCCAATTCAAAGTTATTCCCCGCAGCAGTAAAGGAAATTGCTGTAGTTTTAGGGTAATCATTGCCCATCCATTTGCTCATAAAGAAGCTGATGAAGAACATCACGATAAAGTAAATGGTCAATGGAATGGCAATACGTAAAACATCCAGTGGTAAACTCACCACATCATTTCCTTTGAGGCTAAACATCGCCACAATCGTGAACAACAAAGCAAGCAAACTCAGTGGGCTAATTTTTGGTAAGAAGACATTTTGATACCAATCCAAACCTTTCGCTCGAACCAGAATAAATCGTGTCATAAAGCCAAGGAAGAACGGAATCCCTAAATACACGAATACCGCATGAGTAATCGTCCAGAAATCCACATTGATCACTTGCCCTGCAACACCAAAATAAGGTGGTAAGAAGGTCAAGAACAACCAAGCATAGGTACTGAAAAATAAAATTTGGAAGATACTGTTAAAAGCCACCAATGCAGCAACATATTGGTTATCCCCACAGGCCAAACCGTTCCACACCAAGACCATCGCAATACAACGAGCCAGTCCTATCAGGATTAAGCCTGTCATATACTCTGGATAGCTATGTAGAAAAACAATGGCTAAGGCAAACATCAATACTGGTGCTATCACCCAGTTCTGTATCAAAGACAGAGTTAAGGTTTTTTTGTCTTTAAACACCTGTGGTAGCGCAGCATAGTCTACTTTTGCTAATGGTGGATACATCATCAGAATCAAACCAATCGCAATTGGAATATTGACGGAATCCACACTCATTTTATCCAATGCCACTGACGCTTGTGGAAGGAACACACCGATCGCTATTCCCAACCCCATCGCAATGAAAATCCATAGCGTGAGGTTACGATCTAAAAAGGATAATCTTTGTTGAGCCATGATGTTCTCATTCAATATCTGAGATGTGATTGATTGAAGCAATCAATTCAGGACGAGACATGTGCGCTGTATCCAGTGCAAATAGTGCATCTAAACGACGATTGATATGGTCTACAGTCACTTGGAATGCCTGTAATTTTTCTTCTTTCGGCAAGTCTAAATGTGAAGGGTCAGCCAAGCCCCAATGTGCCTTGATTGCTCCACCTAAATACAGTGGACACGCTTCTTGCGCTGCCGAATCACAAACCGTAATCACTACGTCAGGTTGATATTGTTCACAATCATCAATGGTTTTACTCCACAAACCATCTGTTGAAAGACCTAAAATTTCTAATGTTTCTATGGTCAATGGATGTACTTGCCCTGATGGTTTACTACCTGCACTGTATGCTTTCCAACCCTCTGGGGCACGACTATTAAACAGCACTTCTGACAGGATGCTACGGCAACTATTTCCAGTACACAAAAAAAGGAATTTCATATTGTTCTACTCGCAATAACTATTGATTTGTTGAAATGATGGAGTAACTTTTGGCTGTAAATCAGCCTTTTTAAGGGTGTTAAGTATGTCTATACACCAAATGGGTAAATTGGGATTGAGACTGTAGTAAACCCATTGTCCTTGGCGTCGATCTTGTAAAAGACCAGAAGAACGCAGTAAGGCTAAGTGCCGTGAAATCTTAGGCTGGCTCAACTCTAGTTTTTCAGTCAAGTCGCAAACACACTGTTCATTATTTCCAAGAACTAACATGACGATATTGAATCGTGTTTCATCAGCTAAACATTTAAAGAAATTGATTTGATCCATATTTTTACTCACTCAAATATATGGATATATCAATATTCACATATATCCATGAAATTTTTATTTCAATCGCTGCCCATTTGCATCAATCACTTGTTCACCATCTTCTTTAGTGAAAGCACCCTTTTGTGGGAGTGGTAAAATTTCTAATACTAGTTCTGACGGACGACTTAAACGAGTTCCTATTTCAGTCACCACGAATGGACGGTTAATCAAAATTGGATACTGAAGCATAAAATCTAAAAGCTGTTCATCCGTCCAATCATCACGTTCTAGTTCTAGCTCAGAATACGGCACAACATTTTTACGAATTGCCTCTCGCACGGTTAAACCCGCATTTACGATCATTTGAATCAGTTCATTTTTCGATGGTGGTGTAACTAGATACTCAATCACTTCAGGTTCAATGTTGGCATTACGAATTAAGGCCAATGTGTTGCGTGATGTTCCACATTCAGGGTTGTGATAAATCTTCACTTTTGGAGTAGCAGACATTTGCTCAAACTCAATTGAATCTTTGAATATATTTATATACGAATAAACATATATATGCAAATACATATATTATATTTTATAAAATCTTGATCTGGCATTATTATATTTATGATGTCTTCTCAGTTTTATGGCTATAGCTCTATTTTCCAATTATGAGTTATTTTATCGCTTTATAACTTATTAAAAATAAAGAGGTAGACCAAAAATCTACCTCTTCATGAAATTATCGTAGTAACAGCACTGGTTTATTAGCGCTTGTGATCACTTTAGTGGTGGTACTACCAATAAAAAATTGACGTATCTTTGAATGACCATAAGCCCCAACCACAATCAAATCGATTTGATGCTGTTCAGCGTAATTGATAATTGCCTTATCAACTTCACCATCCAACGTATTCAAGGTGATATTAAAACCTTGTGATTCAAGTTGCTCTTTTGCCCAAGAGAGCTGATTTTGCATTTCACTATTCGGATTTCCTACATAAACCAAATGTACTGCAAGACCTTTAAGTAATGGGCTTGACGCAATGCGTTCAACACATTTTCTTGCAGTTGGACTACCATCAAAAGCAACTAAAAATGAATGTGGCTTTTGGAATGGAGAGGATGCAATCAATACGGGTTTATGAATAGCACGTACAATACTTTCGATCTGCGAACCAATTTTGTCAGAACGGTATTCAGTCTGAGTGCCGTGTTTGCCCATAATCAACACACGAATGTCTTCTTCCAATCCAACAACAGTTTCCAATAAACTCCCATGTCTTTGGAAACTATGAGCATCCAAACTGAACTTTTCGAGTACATATTTTTTTACTTCTCTTAGCAAAACTTTTCCATGTTCAAGCTCAATCTTGCCCTTGCGTTCTTCAAGCTCAACCAACTCTTGCAAAAGTGTTTCACGGCTACCCAAGCCAATTGCGCCACTCAAATCTTGAGGTGCTTGAGCTTTGGGTGTATCGATTACGTGTAAAAGTTCAAGAGGTGCGTTGAGTTTTTGGCTAAACCAAGCTGCATAATCACATACGGTATTTGTACCGAGTGAGCCATCTATACATGCAATTATTTTTGACATTGTTCTAACTCCTTTTAGTGATTACTCAAGCGATCTAATGCATCTGGTTTATCGTGAATACCAAACTTTTCAACCATTGTTTGACTTGCTTTATTCATACCAATCAATTCAACTTCTGTACCTTCTCGTTTAAACTTAATGACCACTTTGTCTACTGCTGCTACAGCCGAAACATCCCAAAAGTGTGCTTGACTCACATCAATCACGACTTTTGAGATGGCTTCTTTAAAGTCAAATGCTGCTGTAAATTTATCGGCAGAGCTGAAGAAGACTTGGCCCTTAACAATGTAAGTTCTAGTACTTTCAGCATCATCCAATACAGATTGAACCGCCATATAACGTTCGATTTTGTTTGCGAAGAATAGAGCCGAAAGCAATACACCAATCAAGACACCGTAAGCTAAGTTATGTGTCGCAACGACAACAACCACTGTAGCGATCATTACGATATTACTTGAGAGAGGATACTGGCGAATATTTCTGAGTGAATCCCAGTTAAATGTACCAATTGATACCATGATCATTACTGCGACCAATGCAGCCATCGGAATAATTTTTAACCAATCACTGATAAAAACCACCATGATGAGCAAGAAAATACCTGCAAAGAAGGATGATAATCGGGTACGACCACCTGATTTCACATTGATAATTGATTGACCAATCATGGCGCAACCAGCCATACCGCCCATGAATCCTGATGCAATATTGGCAACCCCTTGACCTTTACACTCACGATTTTTATCACTCGATGTATCAGTTAAATCATCGACAATCGTTGCTGTCATCATTGATTCAAGCAAACCAACAGCCGCTAAAGCTGCTGCATAAGGAAAGATAATTGTTAAGGTTTCGAGGTTTAATGGAATATCAGGTAGTAAAAAGACTGGAAGTGTGTCAGGCAATTGTCCCATATCTCCCACAGTACGAATGTCTAATCCCAATGTTATTGCTGCAATGGTTAAGACTACGATGGTCACTAAAGGTGAAGGGATTAAAGAACCAATTTTAGGTATTAATGGGAATAAATAAATGATACCCAAACCAACAGCAGTCATTGCATATACATGCCAAGTTACATTGGTTAATTCGGGTAGTTGAGCCATGAAAATGAGAATTGCAAGCGCATTCACAAATCCGATTACCACTGATTTAGACACAAATCGCATTAAAGCACCTAATTTGATGTAGCCTGCGACAATTTGAATAACCCCAGTCAGAATCGTTGCTGCAAGTAGATACTCAAGTCCGTGCTCTTTAACTAATGTAACCATGAGCAAAGCCATAGCACCTGTTGCTGCGGAAATCATCCCTGGTCTTCCACCAACAAAGGAGATCACGACTGCAATACAGAATGAAGCATATAGCCCGACTTTGGGATCGACACCTGCAATAATAGAAAATGCAATTGCCTCTGGAATAAGTGCTAAAGCAACGACAATACCCGAAAGTACATCACCACGGATATTCGAGAACCATTGCTCTCGTACATTGGAAAACATAGAAATAGCCTATTTATATAGTTTTAGATAAGGCTAGTGATGTGATATATACAACACACAAGCGACTACACCACATCACTAGACAGTGATGAGTTATTTACAAAAAGATGGGTAAATAAACTTAGGGTGGAGTCAAAATCATTAGTGTGTGAATACGAATAGAATGTAAATTGAATAGGTAGTATAGGCGAAATGGACTACAATTTCACTCTTTTCTATTTCGCAATTATATAGAAAATATGAAATACCAAATGATTTCATATACATAAGGTTGTGTAAAAAATACTCTTTAATTTAAAAAACCATCTACTTCTGTAGACTTATGAATAAGTTTTTAAAGCGATTTTTCCATTCATTTGGTGTTGCGTATAAATGTTTTATTGCAATCATTTTATGAATAAAACTATCACAATAGAGTGCCCATTTTTTGATTCCTTTGGCACTTTCTAGCTCAATGCAGATTTTTTTAATTTGTGCGCTTGTTAACTTCTGCTGTGTAAAGATAAGAAAAGCACAAAATGCTTCATGATTTTTATTTTTATGTATATCGATGAGATAGGAAAAATCTTTTTGATCTTTTAAGTCTAATTTTAAGAATAATAATTTTCGCCCTTTATCATAATCAATCCATGAAGGATGTTTGGGTTCAGGCACAAGTTTTTTGATTTGAAGTAAATTAATACTCGCTATCACTTCTCCATGTTCATTAATTGCAGACAGGTGTTCTAGAGGAGAGTCCATTTCTGAAGAAAGTTCTTGGAGAGATTGAATAATATATTGAATATCAAAGCGCTCATCCCTACTAGGTGGTGTATCTGTAGTTTCAGATTTTTTGATCTTAGTATTTTTATTGCCATATGGTTCATCAGATGATGTTTCGACATCTTTTGATTTATCTGAATATGGATGATTGGGTGTGCCAACTTCAATTGGATCATTGGTTGGTTCATTAAAAGAATACTTCAAAATATCTTGTGTATTTCCAGTTTCCACATCAGATCGCTTACGGTATTCACCGCTTGTTCTTGATGGTGGTTTTTGTGTATTGATATGCTCATTTTTATTTTGAGTTTTTTCACGAGGTCGAGGGTTTTTCTCATCAGGTTTTGAAATAGTATTAGTAAGGTCTTTATTGACATCAATCATGTGATCGTTAATAGGATCAAATTTTTTCACTCTAGTAATAAAAAAGCGTATCTTATTGTCATCTAGCCAAATTCCTTCTGCTTCAAGAATAAGCTTTGTAGGGTGTGGCGGAAATACAATTGGATATCGTGTGCCTGTGCCATGCTGAAGATGATTAAACTCAGTAATCTCCATACTTCTTTGGATTTTATCAACTATCGTCTGAACATGCTGATTTAAGGCTAGATTGGCAAGAAAAATAATTGCAGTCTCGCCAATATCTTCATAGGGCTTTCTGATTTTTATTTTATATTCAATATTATCATCCTCAAATTCTGTTGTATAAGATTCTAAAAAGCGATTAATGATGGATTGGCTTGAAGTTCCTAATAAGAGTCCGCGAATATCTTTACGATTGACGAATAAGCTATGTAAAACATGAATTGAGGAAGTGATGACTTGAGTTCCATCATTAGAATGCATTAAGCAGTGATTCACTTTACGATATGAATCATTGGTGTATTTGGTAAATGGATAGCCTTGAAGAACATAATCAACTTTATTTGGGAGGAAATAGTTTTTTAAAGGAATGTAGTATTCAGAAGTATTGGGGATTCTGTCAGTAAGTTTTATATTCTTAGGTTTATTATTGGTGAAGTCGAAAGAAAATCGTTTTGTAATGAGTTTGCCTGAAAATCGATAGGATTGATCGGTTAAAACATTTCCATCCCAAATACTGCCATGTTGAACAGCATCAAGATCAAGTACGGGAACAAGGAATGTTGAGCACTTATCTAAAAATAACCATTGATCACTTTTTCTAATCTCAATTAATAACACTTCGACAAAAGGATTAGTTGAGTCGTTATCTTCATTTCGAACAAGTCCACCATATCTATAAACCACTCGACTAATATTATCATTTGGGAAGCAATCAATAGTCGTTATTTTGTCATTATTAATAGGCATATATTTTTACAAAATGAAAAATTAAAGCTTATAGATAATATACTTTTTATTCTTGCTCTAGTTTATTTGTGTAAACTCTGATTTATTTGTGGAACCGACAGCCACCACCCACCAATGCGACTGCCGAAGCGGTATGATGCGGGGCACGAAAAGGACGTTGTCCAAAGCTATGTCGAGTATTCGAAATAGAATAAATACTGGCAACTTCTAAATTTTCTTGAGCACTCAGCGGTGGAAGAATACTCGATAGGCGTGAAGCCAAAAGCGTTTTACCTGTGCCTGGAGGCCCTTTAAACAATAAAGAGTGACCACCAGCCGCTGCAATTTCGAGTGCTCGTCTAGGTCTAAGTTGACCCTTAACGTCGACTAGATCATTTTTGTATTGATTTTCAAATGATTTTTCTAAAGATTTTGTTGCACATATTTTGTGCAGATCCAGAAAATGATCACAAACGGCTTTAAGATGACCAGCACTAAATACTTTGATATTGGGCAGCTGGCTCGCCTCATCTGCATTTTCACTCGGTAACATCAGATTGTGACCAGCCATTTGACAAGCCATGGCAATGGTAAGTGTTCCGCTGGCTGGTCGAAGATGTCCATCCAAAGCCAATTCACCTATAAATTCAAAATCATCTGTTGTATTTTCGGGGAGTTGACCTGATGCAATTAGAATCCCGAGTGCAATGGGAAGATCAAGTCTAGATCCATCTTTGGGTAAATCTGCTGGTGCTAAATTGATGGTGAGACGCTTGGTTGGAAATTGAAAACCGCTATTAATGATGGCGGAACGCACACGATCTTTACTTTCTCTAACTGCTGCTTCAGGTAACCCAACAATAGTGAGTGAGGGTAAACCTTGGCTTACATGAACTTCTACTTCAATAAGAGGTGCGTGAAGTCCGAGCAGACCACGCGTATAAATTTTTGCAAATGACATTTTTTGTACCACTTTTCTTTTTATTTATAAAAATGCTTTATTTTTAATCATTATTGGAATGTTGTTGCACAAAAATGATGCAATTTAGCTCATTTTTGCTGAATCAGTGCCTCTAAACTTTTAATTTGATTTTGAAGTTCGATTAAACGTTCATTGGCATTGTCTAAAGCAATCTTTTGACGATCAAGTTCGTCTTTAGACACTAAATCCATCTTGGTGACTGTTTCCATTAACAGTGCGCGAAGGTTATGTTCTAGATCTTTTTTGGGTTGATCTAGTTGCTCCATGATCGCTTGTAAAAGTGTCTCAATCATAAAAAATCCGAATATCGATAAATAACGTCTAAATTGTGGAGCATCACCCGTCTACTGTCCATAGCATTCATTCAATAACATAGATAAATTCGATCAATGCCCCAGAAATTTCCATGAAAAAATTGTACGATTTTTTAGAACTTAGTCTAATTATCCCTTATAAAATAGGGTATAAATATAAATCATGCCTGAACGGATTAATCGTCCCCAACCATTATGAAGTTTTGGCATGAAATTTGAACATAAAACCTTACTGGTGAAAAAAGCCGAAGGAAAACAACATGAAACTCGTAACAGCAATTGTAAAACCATTCAAGTTAGATGATGTTCGTGAAGCATTATCTGAAATTGGCGTTCAAGGCATTACCGTAACTGAAGTGAAAGGCTTTGGTCGTCAAAAAGGACACACGGAATTATATCGTGGCGCTGAATATGTCGTTGATTTTTTACCTAAAGTAAAAATTGAAATCGCAATCAGTGATGACATGGTTGATTCAGTCATTGAGTCAATTACCCGTGTTGCAAGTACAGGCAAAATCGGTGACGGAAAAATTTTCGTGACTAACTTAGAACAAGTCATCCGTATCCGTACTGGTGAAACTGGTGCAGACGCTGTCTAATTTTTAATTGGCATGAAGTTTGCTGAGTAGCGCATAACTCGCAAAAAAATAGGTTGGGGGATACGAATGAAAAAAATGCTACTTGCGCTGAGTCTATCTGGCGCACTTTTAGGTGGTTCTGTTGCTTGGGCAGAAAGCGCGGTATCAGAACCAACTCCTACAGAAGATGTGGTTGTGGCAAGTGCCGCAGAAGCATCTTCACCAAATTCTACAGAAGCTGCGGCACCTGCTCCAGCTGAAACAACAGCACCTGCTGAAGAAGAAGCAAAATTAGATACAGGTGATACAGCTTGGATCTTGGTATCAACTGCATTAGTGCTTCTGATGACTATTCCAGGTCTCGCATTATTTTACGGCGGTATGGTTCGTAAGAAAAACGTCCTCAGTACAATGGCACATAGCTTCGTTGCAGCTGCTGTCGTGAGTATTACATGGGTTGCATTGGGTTATACCTTAGCATTTGGTGAAGGTAATTCATTTATCGGTGGTTTAGATAAATTCATGCTCTCAGGGATTACCACTGATGCCTTGTCTGGAAGTATTCCAGAAATTCTATTTGTTATTTTCCAAATGACTTTTGCGATTATTACCGTTGCCATCATCACAGGTTCTATTGCTGAACGTATGAAGTTTGGTGCATTTGTCGCTTTCATTACCGTTTGGTCAATTATCGTTTATGCTCCAATTACACATTGGGTATGGGGTGGTGGTTGGTTAGGTAACGATGGTGCACTCGATTTCGCAGGTGGTACAGTCGTTCATATTAACTCTGGTGTTGCAGGTCTTGTTGCGGCGTATATGCTGGGCAAACGTATGGGACTCGGCAAAGAATCCATGGCGCCACATAACTTAACATTGACCGTTGTCGGTGCAAGTTTAGTTTGGGTTGGTTGGTTTGGCTTCAACGGCGGTTCTGCCCTTGGTGCGAATGGCTCTGCGGGTTATGCGCTTGTCGTCACTCAAGTTGCAGCAGCTGCGGCAGCGATTGCATGGTTAATTACTGAGAAAATCGTACGTGGTAAAGCTTCTATCTTAGGCGGTGCTTCTGGTGCGGTTGCTGGTTTAGTGGTGATTACACCTGCTGCTGGTTATGTCACTGTAGGCGGCGCTTTAGCGATGGGTCTAATTGGTGGCGTTGTATGTTTCTGGGGTATTACTGCTTTGAAACGTGCTTTAAAAGCAGACGATTCTTTAGATGCATTCGGTCTACATGGTGTCGGTGGTATTGTGGGTGCAATCCTCACAGCTTTCTTTGCAAGCCCTTTCATTATGGGCGACGCTGCACCGGCTGATGTCATGAAACAATTATGGGTACAAGTAGAAGGTGTATTGGCAACAATTGCATACTCTGCAGTCCTCACTTTCATTATTCTTAAAGTGATTGATCTTGTGATTGGTATCCGTGTTGAATCTGACGATGAACGGATGGGTCTTGATTTAAGTCAACATGGCGAACGTATCGAGTAATATCCAAAAACGAAATCAATATATTGTATAAAACAGCCCATATGGGCTGTTTTTTTTCTATATATTGCGTAATGCTCAACAATCGAATATATTTTTGCTACACTAAGGAATACACAAATTGTTCAATTAAACTGCTATGCACTGTCCATTTTGCAATGCCCCTGATAGTAAAGTCATCGACTCGCGGCTCGCTGCTGAAGGTTGTCAAATACGTCGTCGTCGTGAATGTATTAGTTGTAATGAGCGGTTTACCACCTTTGAAAGTTTTGAAGTGGTGATGCCTCGTGTCACGAAGTCAGATGGTAAAAATGAACCTTATGACGAAGCAAAATTGCGTCGTTCGCTTATGCATGCGCTACAAAAGAGACCAGTGACTCAAGAACAAATTGAAGCTGTCGTGAGTGATATTCAACTGCAAATACGCCGACTCGGTGAACGTGATGTTCGTTCTCGTACGATTGGTGAAATCGTGATGCAAGCACTGTTTGCTTTAGATCATGTTGCCTATGTTCGCTTTGCCTCGGTTTATCAAGACTTCCAAGATGTTGAAGCATTTCGACGTCAGATTGAACAAATGCAACATCGTGGTCAGGATTACTAATTAATTCTGCTTTTTCTTTTTAAGGTTTTTACTTGAGAAATATATGTCTGAGTTAAATCAACAGCTCATCCAAGAACATCAAGTTTGGATGCAACGTGCGATTGTATTGGCTCAGCAGGGACAATATTCAACTCGTCCAAATCCCAATGTGGGTTGTGTGATCGTTAAAGACGGTCAAGTGGTGGGTGAAGGTTTTCATCCTCAAGCAGGTCAACCACATGCTGAAGTATTTGCACTGCGTCAAGCCGGTGATTTAGCTCAAGGTGCTACAGCCTATGTAACACTTGAACCTTGTGCGCATTATGGACGTACGCCGCCTTGTGCCAAAGGTTTAGTTGAAGCTGGTGTGGCAAAAGTTGTGGTGGCGTGTTCAGACCCTAATCCTTTGGTTGCAGGGAAAGGCGTCGAAATTCTAAAGCAAGCAGGCATTGATGTGATCGTGGGTGTTTGTGAAGAAGAAGCGAAGCAACTGAATTTAGGTTTTTTAAAAGCCATGTCGACAGGTTTACCTTATGTTCGTTTAAAAGTTGCTTCAAGCCTCGATGGTCGAACTGCAATGGCATCAGGTGAATCAAAATGGATTACAGGACCAGAAGCTAGACGTGATGTACAGCATTGGCGTGCTATATCTGGCGCAGTCATTACAGGGATTGAAACAGTTCTAGCAGACGATTGCCTATTGAATGTCCGTGAACTACAACATGCAAATCTAGAACAAATTGTGCAACCTAAACGTGTTATTTTAGATCGCCAAGGTCGACTACCTCTAACGGCAAAAATTTTACAGAATCCTGAAACCGTGATGGTGATGGGTCCTTTCCGTTCAGAACTTGCTAGATTGGGTGTGGTTCAGTTGGATGTCCAATCTTTAAAAGATGTGTTGAAAACGCTTAAAGATTTTCAAATTTATGATGTATTGATCGAAGCGGGAGCAACATTGTCTACTGCATTTTTAAAAGAAAATTTAGTCGATGAACTCATCAGTTATGTTGCACCAACATTCCTTGGTCAATCCGCACGTGCCATGTTCAATGCTGACTTTGTCAGTATGACAGAACAACTTCGGTTCAAGTTAAAAGAAGTCACTCAAATCGGAGATGATATTCGCTTGAAGCTTATCCCTTCTCAAGAGTCAGTATGAATTCAGAGTCTACGGTTTACCATAAACGTCGTCATGCAGCACGCACCACAGATGAGTACTTATTTAATCAATTGGTACCCTATTTAGGCAATAAACGCCGTTTGTTGCATTTGATTTTAGAAGCATTAGAGAGTACGGGGACACTCAACAATACTGGAAAGGGACGAGCACCGATATTTGCTGATTTCTTTGCAGGTAGTGGTGTCGTTTCACGACTGGCTCGTCAAAATGGCTATCGTGTGATTGCCAATGACTGGGAACCTTATAGTCATGCACTCAACAATGCGATTTTATCGTGTACTGACGCACCAGCATTTAAAGAGTTGGGTGGGTATCAAAAAGCCATTGATTATTTGAACCGTTTACCTGAAGTGAAAGGGTGGGTGACACATAATTTATGTCCGCGTAATGATGAAATTTATGATCCGACGCGTGATCGATTATTCTTTAAGCGCCGTAATGGAATGCGCATAGATGCCATTCGTCAACAAATTGCAGCTTGGCAAGCTCAGGGTGCAATTGATGATGTTGAAATGAGTGCTTTGTTATCACCACTTTTATATTCAGCCAGTTTTGTCAGTAATACCAGTGGTGTATTTAAAAGTTTCCACCATGGTTGGGGCGGTAAAACGCAAACAGCATTAGAACGAATTGAGTCTCTGTTGTGGTTAACTCCGAGCCGTTTTTGTGAGATCGGTGACCCTAAAGTACCTATGGCAGAAATGTGGTGTGTCGATGCACAACACTTAGCGAGTCAAATGAGTGGATTTGAGGTGGATATTGCCTATTTAGATCCGCCTTATAATCAGCATGCCTATAGCAGTAATTATCATGTACTGAATGCTTTAACGCTTTGGGATCAAGTTGATTTACCGACGCCAGATACCAAAGGCTATAAGAGCGGGATTGACCGTGCATGGCGTAAAGAGCGTCCAAGTCCTTATAACTCTTCAAAACATGCCAAAGAAGCCTATGAAAAGTTATTACAAACCATTAATGCTCGGTATATTTTGACCAGTTATTCAACGGATGGAAATATTGAAGCAGGTGATTTGCTGAAAGCCAATTTGGAACGTGGACGCGTCACCTTATTGACCCAAGATGTACCGCGTTATCGTGTCAGCAAGCAACGCCAGTCTGAACGCGCGCGTGTACTTGAGTTTATTGTAATTACCGACACACACGCCAAATCTGGACCTCCGATTCGCCAGTTATTAGGTCAATTACATCACTATGCTGAGTTGGGTGGTGTAGATACAACAGGTGTCGCTACACAATTAGATTTGTGGTAAAAAGATGCCTCAAGTATAAAAGCCATGCTTGAATGGCTCCTAAATTGCATTTTGAGACACAGTTATGTTCACAGGTATTATTGAAAGTTTAGGCAAGGTTGAAAGTTTGCAAAATGTGGGTGGAGATGTTCGCTTACGCATTCAAACTGACTTAGATATGTCTGATGTTCACTTAGGTGACTCCATTGCCACCAATGGTATCTGTCTTACTGTAATCGATTGGGGCGACAACTGGTATGCAGCAGATGTGTCTCGTGAAAGTTTAAAACGTACGACATTGGGCCAATGGAAAGTTGGTCAGCCCGTGAATGTCGAGAAAGCCATGTTGCCGACTACTCGCTTTGGCGGTCATATTGTCAGTGGACATGTGGATGCAGTGGGTGAAATTACTGTGGTTCGCCAAGATGCACGGTCTTTATATTTTGAAGTGACTGCACCTGTAGAAATTGCAAAATACCTTGCTGAAAAAGGTTCGGTCACTGTAGATGGTATTAGTTTGACCATTAACCACTTGCGTGGAAATATTTTAAGCTTAAATCTGATTCCTCATACAGCGGAAAGAACCAACATTGGCACATGGAAAACGGGGACGCAAGTTAACCTAGAAGTTGATGTTTTAGCACGATATATCGAGCGATTGTTGTTAGGTGATAAAGCCGCCGAACAGAAACCAGAATCTAAACTGAGCATGGAATTTTTAGCTGCGAATGGATTTTTGCGGTAAAAAGGGTCTAGAATAGCGCGCAGCCTAATTTATTAGGCTGTTTTATTTTGGCGAAATGTTGCGTTTTAACTGATGAAAGCAAGATGTAGGAGAAACAACATGCAGCGGATACGTGGTAATGATTGATTTTTTGCTGCATTTGGAACAGCTTTTACCGACTCTCTTAGAAACTTATGGTCTTTGGATTTACGCCATTCTGTTTTTAATCATTCTGGGTGAAACCGGCTCAGTCTTTCTATTTTTTCTTCCTGGCGATAGCTTGCTCATAGCCATTGGTGCTTTGTGTTCAACCACAGCATTGATCCATTTGCATTATATGGGTGTGCTGTTGTTTATTGCCGCCGTGCTAGGTTATACCATTAATTATCATACTGGGCGTGTGCTGGGGCTTAAATTCTTTAGAAGGCATCCTCGATGGTTTAAACCCGAATATATTGATAAAACCACAGCATATTTTGAAAAGCATGGTGGTAAGACGATTATGATGGCTCGGTTTATTCCTTTTATGCGCTCAATTGCACCATTTGCAGCTGGTTCTGGCTATATGAGTTATGCCAGTTTTATGTTGTATAACGTCTTAGGTGGCTGGATTTGGATAACACTTCTACTTGCAATTGGTTATGGAACGGGTAATTTGGTGTCATCCATTATAGATTTCTTCTGAGTTTTTTTGAAATTTCTTTAGATTCAATCTATGTATTCTGAATACTCAATAGAATAAACTTTATTTCTATACATCAATGATAAAAACCCCATGTTGGGGTTTTTTGAATCGATTGATTTAAATCATATTGACTATTTTGTGGAAGCAACCAAATCTGAATTTTTTAAAATATAATCAATTTCTTCCTTAGCAGATTGAATCAATTTATTTCTAAATGCTGTTACAGCTTCCTCAATCTGAGTTTCAGCTTCCAACTCAAGTCGTAAGCGAATGCTGTCCAGTTCAGTATGTATTTCAGTATCAGTCACTAAAAAATGCCCACGTGAATAATCAACTGCGGGTTGATCTGGGTTTTTGCTATAACGTTGGCTATATTCAGCTATCTCAGCATCGATATCATGACGAAGATGCTGAAGTTTTTCTGTTTGATGCTGGTATTGTTGCACTTCATCTTGGAGAAGTTGCTGTGTTTTGACCTGCTCTAGATGGCGTTTTTCTGCTAAAGATTTCTCTAAGGCCAGTTGTTTACGTACTCTGGCAGCCTCAATGAGACGCGCTTTTTCTTCAGCATAAGCTTCCTCAACTTTCAACTGAGCAATTTGCATTGCTCGCTGGTCATTTTCAAGCCATTGTTGAATATTGGACTCAGGTTGTAGCAGTTCACTAACACGGTTTAAGTCGTCCAAAAATGCTTGGCGTACAGCCTCAGGAGCACTGAGCCATCGCTGTTTAAAATTTTGACCGACATTCAGTGCCACCGCACATCTCCTTATTGAACTGTAAACTTATGATACAACATGTTGAAATTATAACTTATGTGTCTGAGGTGTTATGCCTAAACGACGATAAGTTTTAAATTTTTCCCGCCCAATTTGTTTAGCAGGTTCGTTATTTTCTACAATTTCGATAATGTGACTAAATTGTTCTGCTTGTTCAAGGGCATGATTGTTAAAATTAAACACAATCCATTCCTGATCCATAGGTAAATGTGCAGAAATGCAGATCGGTGCTTCTGGTTGATCTATACCGTGCGCTAAAAAGCTGCTTGGATCAAAACTCCATAAGCGATCATCTAAATCGTGTTGAATTTCTTGATCAGGACAATGAATCCAAATTTTAGCCGATTGACGCAGAATCTTTCGACATAAACGGCAAGTGCTTTCCACTTGCCGTTCTGGACTTTTTTCAAAAAGATAAAAGCTAATTTTAGCCATTCACGTTCGCACGATTTGCCAAGAATTGAACCAATAATGGCACTGGACGACCCGTTGCACCTTTGTTTGCACCTGAGTTCCAAGCAGTACCCGCAATATCTAAATGCGCCCAACGGTATTCACGTGTGAAACGTTGCAGGAAGCAAGCAGCAGTCACCGCACCAGCTTTTGGACCACCAATGTTGCCAATGTCTGCAAATGGAGAATCTAACTGCTCTTGATAATCATCAATCACAGGCATGCGCCATACACGGTCAAAAGATTGCTCGCCTGCTGTTTGAATTTCATTGGCAAGTTCATCATCTGGACTAAATAGACCTGATAGAACTGAACCTAATGCCACTACACATGCGCCTGTTAATGTTGCAATATCAATGACCACAGCAGGGTTAAAACGTTTGATATAGGTCAAGGTGTCACATAGAACCAAACGACCTTCAGCATCGGTATTTAAAATTTCAACCGTTTGGCCACTCATCGTAGTCACAATGTCGCCCGGACGAGTCGCATGACCCGATGGCATATTTTCCGCGGCAGCAATTGCACCAACCACATGAATAGGAAGTTTAGATTCACATAAAGCGCGAATGGTTCCTAGTACAGAGGCTGCACCACACATATCGAATTTCATTTCATCCATGCCTAGACCTGGTTTTAATGAAATACCACCTGTATCAAAAGTAACACCTTTACCAACCAAGACCACAGGTGCATCTTCAATATTTGCTAAATATTCAAGTGTGATTACACGACCTGGGCGGTCGGAACCTTTGCTCACTGCAAGGAAGGCATTCATACCTAGCTCAGTCAGTTGAGGTTCATCTAAAACAGTCACTTTAAGCAAGTCTGGAAACTCAGCTGCAAGTGCCAGTGCTTGTTCTGCTAAATATTCAGGGAAACAGATATTTGGAGGGCAGTTTCCTAAGTTACGAGCAGTACTTTGACCTTTTTCAACCGCAGCAATCAGAGCAAGCTGCGCATCATTTAACGACGATTGTGATGCAACAAAATCAATTTGTTCCAATACATATTCATTCTTTTTTGATTTGTAATCATCATATGTATATGCTGATTGAGTCAGACTTAATGCAAAAAGATAATGAAGCTCAGCAGGTAAAGCGGAAATATCAATGCTGATTTGTTTGAATTTTTTTTGTGATGATTTGATGATTGTTTGTGCGATTTTAGCCAGTTTTGCTGGTTTTAAGTCAGCGACTTTATCGATACCAATAAGCGCTGTATTTGCGTGATTATTAACCTGACCAATCAATGTTAAGCTTTCATTTAAACTTGCCTTAAATTGAGCAATTTCAATAGATGCTTTTAAGTTATTGATCTGGTAAGTAGATTCTGGACGATGAATATCATCTGAGCTCACCAAAATAAATAAACGTTGGTTCGCAGTATTCTGAGAAGAAGATGAATTAACGGTAAGTTTCATATGCTTTATATATGCCTATAGAGACGTTTTAAATCATTAAACCATTGAACCACTACCAATGATAGAATTTCAATGAGGTTTTATATTTTTAACATTAGGGTAAACTAGTGCTTGTCCAATTTACAGGTTTTGGAAGATTACTTTGATTATAAGACGTTATCTCGTCAAGCAAGTGTTATCGACTTCTGTCGTTGTCATTTCTCTACTCACACTCATCATGATGGGTGGGCGGTTGATCAAATACTTTGGTGTGGCAGCACAAGGCCGTTTAGACGTTGGCATTTTATTTAATATTATTGGATACAGACTACCCGAGTTTTTGACGCTGATTCTACCATTGGGCTTTTTTATTGGCTTAATGTTGGTGTTTGGTCGTTTGTATGTAGATCATGAAATGGCAGTATTAAATGGGAGTGGGGTAAGTAAAACACAACTTTCTCGTCTGCTGTTGCCACTCACGATTGTATTTTTGGCTGTTCAAGCTGTACTTATGATCTGGTTGTCTCCGTGGGGGAACCGTGAATTCGAGACACTGACGACCACACAAGCTGTACGATCTGGCTTCGATTTGGTTCGACCGAGAGAGTTTATTTCCTCGGGACCCTACACGATTTACGCTGGTTCTTTGTCGGATGACCGTCAAAATTTAAAAGAAGTATTCTTCTATCAGCGCGCTGAAAAAGAAGGCAAACCTGATGTCATGATTTTGGCAAAAGAAGCTATACGTGTAGAGACAGAAGATAAAGGCGCAAGTGTGGTTGATTTAACCCAAGGTCGCCGTTATGAAATCCATGAAAATAGCCCGAAATACACACAAACAGAGTTTGAGTCTTATCGTTTACGTCTAGAGAATGATAAAGAAGCTAAATTTGAGAGTAGTGAAGTCAAAGCATTGCCAATGAGCACGCTTTTGAGAACTTATGAAGATCCTGTTGTTGCAAGTGAATTAGGATGGCGTATTTTTGTGCCATTTTCTATCATTGTGGCATTGATGCTCGCAACTGCTTTATCTGAAGTGACACCAAGACAAGGGCGTTATTTAAAACTCTTTCCAGCTTTAATGATTTTTGCGAGTTTAATTGTTATTTTGATGGCGATAAAAACCCGTATTTCAAAAGATGAAATTGGAGTTTGGGCGTATCCTGTCATTCTTATTGTTTATGGTATTGCAGCTGCAACATTTTCAAGAAAACAGAAATTGGCACCGAAGTTAAAGAAACGAATTGAGCGGGTGAAATCTTAATGTTAGCACGTAGAATTGTCGCCAAACATGTGACAAAAACCACTGCGCTCGCCATGTTGGGTGCAACTGCCATCTTATCGGCATTACAGGTCTTATTTACCTATATGGGTGAATTGGGGAGCCTCAAAGATGGCTATGGTGCTTGGGATGCATTACTTTATGTCTTGTGGGGAGCACCAAACTATCTGTATGAAATTCTTCCAATTTCAGCCCTAATCGGTTCTATACTTGGTTTGGGTACATTGGCATCTAACAGTGAACTCATTGTGATGCGTGCTGCTGGTATTAGCTTATGGCGAATTGTCGGTTGGGTGATGCGCTCGGCATTATTACTGGTCATCCTTTCATTTGCTCTAAGTCAATGGGTGATTCCATATACCAATGAACAAGCGAAAAGTGTCAAGAGTCATCGTTCTGTCGCTGAGTTGGGCGAGGTTCGAGGTTATTGGACACGTGAAGGTCAACGATATATTTATATCGATTATGCCAACTCACAAGGGCAGCTTAAAAATGTGCAAATGGTCGATTTTGATAATGATTACCGTATGAAATCTGTGGTCAATGCAGAGCAAGGTCAATTTATCGAAAATGGTCAATGGGATTTAACCAAAGCCAGTCAATTGGATGTATTTGAGCAGGGAAATTCTCGACTTATTCAAACTTCTCAGCAAAAAGTTGCTTTAGCATTGCAACCTAAATATGTGCATATGGTGACCATCGATCCCGAAGATCTATCACCAAGTCAGTTGATTAGTTTTATGGGATATATGCAGGAATATAGTCAAGTACCGAAAAGTTATCTTCTGGCATTTTGGCAAAAAGTGGGTTCACCATTTGCATTACTTGCTTTAGTACTTGTTGCTTGCTCATTTATTTTTGGACCACTTCGTCAACAATCCATGGGCTTCCGATTAGTTATCGCATTGTTTGTCGGCTTAGGTTTCTTCTATATACAAGATTTCTTGGGTTATGCAAGTTTGGTCTATTCACCATCACCTGCGTGGTTCGTATTCCTCCCAATTGCGTTGATGTTTACTATGGGTAGTTATTTACTCTACCGCGTTAAATAAATTTAAGGCTCAAATCAATGTGATTTGAGCCTTAATCTTTTCTGAATTTTAGAAGATTAAAGTCGGTTGAAGATGACGTAGATTTTAAATTGATCTAAAGCGTAACTGAACCGTATTAAATCCTTCGTTAAATTGAAAAATTGATGGTTTTGATCAGTCAAAGCCATCGTCTTAAGATAGAGTCTTACTTAAAAATTGAGTAAGATATAGCGATTAATTTGTGAACAAAAAAGAGTGTAAATCATGACGGATGCAACTGCTGGCAAAATCCCTCACGTATTGGTCATTATGGACGGTGTGGGGCATCGTGAAGCGGTCGAAGACAATGCATTTCTTGCAGCGAAAACGCCAAATTTAACTGCGATGAAGCAAAATCATCCTCATGGCTTAATTTCAGGTTCTGGTGAAGATGTGGGGCTGCCTGATGGTCAAATGGGTAACTCAGAAGTTGGTCATATGAACTTAGGTGCGGGTCGTGTTTTATATCAAGACTTTACTCGTATCACCAAGGATATTCGCACAGGTGCTTTTTTTGAACATGAAGTGTTGGTTGACGCTGTAGAAAAAGCAAAAGCCAATCATGCTGCCGTGCATATTTTAGGATTATTGTCAGAAGGTGGTGTGCATTCACATGAAGATCACATTGTGGCAATGGCTGAACTTGCATTAAAACGTGGTGCAAAAGTTTATTTACATGCTTTCTTGGATGGTCGTGATACACCACCAAAAAGTGCTGAACCATCACTGAAAAAATTAGATGCGCTATTTGCTCAATACCCAGGTCAAGGTCGTATTGCAACCATGATTGGGCGTTACTTTGCAATGGACCGCGACAACCGTTGGGATCGTGTTGAACAAGCATATCGTTTATTGACTGAAGGTGAAGCAGTACGTACTGCTGCTACAGCTGTAGAAGGTCTTGAATTGGCTTATGCTGCAGATGAATCCGATGAATTTGTGAAAGCAACGCGTATTGGTGATATTGCCAAAGTCCAAGATGGCGATAGTATTGTCTTTATGAATTTCCGTGCTGACCGTGCACGTGAGATTACCAAAGCATTTGTTGAAAAAGACTTTGCAGGTTTTGAACGTAAAGTCTTTCCAAACTTAGCAAAATTTGTGATGTTGACGCGTTATCAAGCGACGATCGATGCACCTGTGGCTTATATGCCAGAACCTTTAGTGAACTCAATTGGTGAATACCTTTCTAACTTAGGTAAGACACAATTACGAATTGCTGAAACTGAAAAATATGCTCATGTGACCTTCTTCTTCAGTGGTGGTCGTGAAGATGAATACCCTGGTGAAAAGCGTATTTTGATCCCATCACCAAACGTGGCAACATATGATTTAAAACCAGAGATGAGTGCTTATGAAGTGACTGATGAACTCGTCGCTGCGATTAACTCTGGTGAGTTTGATTTACTGGTTGTGAACTATGCCAATGGTGATATGGTTGGGCATACAGGTGTGTTTGATGCTGCTGTGAAAGCCGTTGAAGCAGTCGATGTAAGTTTGGGTCGTGTATATGATGCAGTTATGGCGAACAAAGGCCATATGCTGATTACAGCTGACCATGGTAATGTTGAACAAATGCAGGACTATGTCAGTGGTCAAGTGCATACTCAGCACACGACTGAACATGTTCCTTTTATTTATGTCGGTCCAACTTCAGCAGAAATTGCAGACGGTGGTGTATTGGCAGATGTTGCACCAACATTATTGACCTTGATGAACATTGCGGTGCCTGCTGAAATGAAAGGCCGTAACTTGGTGACTTTAAAATCGTAAAATATGTATTACGACAATTAGAACAATAGGAAAACTGAATGACATTGACGTGGAAACATCGTGCCTTATTTGTAGGCTTACTTTTGGGTGGATGTCATTTGGTCTGGGCTGCGGAAGCAAAAGCTCCCGTAGCCTCAAATTTGGATGATCAATGGGTGGATGATGTTGCTGAAGTCCCTGTTGAATCCATACAGCAGTTTGTACAAATTTACGGTGTTGTAAAACAAAATTATGTCAGTGAAAAATCTGATGATGCGTTATTTTTACAAGCCACAAAGGGTTTGGTCAGTGGTCTAGATCGCTACTCAAGATATTTAAGTCCAGAAGAATATCGCCAGTTGATTCAATACACGGAAGGCGATTTAGCAACTGTTGATTTTAATGTGTTTTTTGATGCAACGAAGTCGCAATGGATCATCAGAAATTTAACTGAAGATGCAGATTCATATAAATTGGGTTTAAAAAATGGCTCAACTATTTATAAAATTGACAGTCAAGAAATTAAAAATTTAAATCAGCATCAAGTCAAAGACTTACTTGATGGTTCTATCGGAAGTACGGTTCAAGTTCAGCAAACAGCCTCTAGTCGTGTATTTACCTTAGTGCGTAATAAGAAGTTAGATGTTGCTGATATTCAACCGATCCTGCTCAATAACCAAATTTTAGTCATTAAAGTAAAAGTTTTTCAGCAAGATACAGCAAATCAATTGAAAAAAATTATTGATGAATATCAATCAAATAAAATTAAAGGTGTCTTACTTGATTTAAGAAATAATCCAGGTGGATTGTTGTCCTCTGCAGTCGAGTCAGCAGATTTATTTTTGAACCAAGGCTTAATTGTATCTACAAAAAGTCGTTCAGAAGGTGATCAAGAGTTTCAAGCTTTACCGGGCAATGAATTTAGTCAATTAAAACTCGGTGTACTCATCAATGGACGATCTGCATCAGCGGCTGAAGTGTTTACAGCAGCAATGAAAGAACATCAACGTGCGGTGATTATTGGTGAAAAGAGTTATGGTAAGGGGGTTGTACAAAAGTTGTTCCCATTATCAGATGGCGCAGCATTACAAATGACGGTCTCTCATTACTTTACACCGAAAGGCAATTTGATTGATGGTCAAGGGATTCGCCCGAATATTGAATTGCCTTTGACTGCGGAAATGAAAGAAGAAAATTATCTGAATCATGCCGCAGAACAATTACTCAAATCTAAAATTTAAGATGAAATGGGTGTATTCAACCTTATTCATCATCGGTATCAAGTCCAAATTTCTTTAAACGATAACGCAAGGATCTAAACGACATTCGAAGCTTTTTAGCTGCAAGAGTTCGATTCCAATGCGTTGAGTTTAAGGCATTCATAAGCACTTCTTTTTCCACTTTTTCCAAGTATTCCTCTAAACCTTCTTCAGGCAACTTGTTATCTGCAATCATTGTGGTTTGAGGTGATGCTTGTATTTCGATAGATTGCGTGTGTTCAATCGGAACGGGTTGAGGAATAGGGCGAATGGTGGATGTTTGTAAATGGGCAATATCAATCAGTTGATCATCACTTAAGGTGATACCTCTTTCAATGATATTTTGCAGTTCTCTGACATTGCCTAAATAGTACTGCTTCATGAGAAACGCTTCAGCATCCTCATTGAGTTTCTTAAGTTCGATTCCCCATTCGGAACATATTTTAGCAATGAAATGATTTGCCAAGAGCAAAATGTCTTGCCCACGTTCACGTAATGGGGGAATGGTAATGTCCATGACATGAATACGGAAAAATAGATCATGTCGAAATTTGCCTTGTTGGACTAAATGTTCAAGATTTTGATGACTGGCACTGATAATGCGAAAATCAACATCAATTTCTTTGTCACTGCCCAAAGGCCGTATTTTTTTCTCTTGCACCGCACGCAATAGCTTTGCTTGCATAGCCAATGAAAGTTCAGCGATTTCATCTAAAAATAAACTGCCGCCGTCAGCCAACTGAATCAGACCAACTTTGTCTTCTAAGGCCCCAGAGAAACAGCCTTTAACATGGCCAAATAATTCACTTTCAAGTAGCTCTTCAGAGATGGCTCCACAGTTAATGACGACAAAAGGTGCATCACTACGATTACTCAATAAATGAATGAGATTGGCAACCACATCTTTGCCCGTGCCTGATTCACCAGTGATACATACGGGTGCTTGCGAACGTGCAATTTTTTGGATGGACGATCTGAGTTTTTTCATTGGCGCAGAATGACCAATCAAGACGCGCTCTTCTATTGGTGAATCTGCTGTATTTAATGCACTTTCTGGAACGTGGAGGGCTTTTTGTAAAACCTGATGCAAATGTTGTTGGTTAATGGGTTTGTTCATAAAATCGAAAGCACCCGCTTTGAGGGCAGCAATCGCAATATCCATATTGCCATAAGCGGTCAGTACAGCAATCGGGGTTTTAGGATAATGCTGTACCACATGTTTGACGAGGTCTAAACCACTACCATCGGGTAGGTTTAAATCTGTAATACATGCATCATATTTATACTCAGTAAAGAAGTGCTTTGCTTGTTTTAAATGATGCGCCATATGCGTTTTAATACCCATGCGTGACAAAGTCATTTGCATCAGCATGCATAAATCTGGCTCATCATCGACCAATAACACTAATGGTTGCTGTTTCACCCTAACCCCAAAAAATAATACCTAAATTAATCTTTAATAGGGCACTCTATTCTAAAACATGCCCCTTGTTTTTTTTGCTCTACATAGATCAGTTTCGCTTGATTTGCTTCACAAATACTATGAGATAAATACAATCCTAAACCAGTTCCATTAATTTCGGTACTAAAAAAAGGCTGAAATAGTTTTGATTGATCAGATTTATCTATACCATGACCAAAATCGACCACATCAATGTAGATAAAGTTGAGTTTTGGATAGATATTAATCTCAATATGCTCGGCATCAGCTGCATTATGGCGAATGGCATTGCGTACTAAATTAATCAGTACTTGACGTAGTTGTGATTCATCAAAATCAATATTGGGACGATCTGAAATATTCAGCAAAATTTTATCTTTAATGTCATAAACATCTTGTTGAAGAAATTCATGCATAAAGAGATGTAAATTAATTTTGGTGGAAAAGACTTTCCTGTTCTTCGCCATATCTAAAGTATCTTTAATAATATTATCAATACGATTGGCTTGTTTTGAGATCATTTCCCTTAAAATGTGTTGTTGTTCAACATCGCTTTGTTGGCTAAGTTCATTGGCTTGTACGATCGCCGCAAGAGGATTGCGAATTTCATGGGCTATACTGGCCGAGAGTTGGCCTAAAGCAGCCAATTTTAATTGTTGAACCTTTTGATTGAGTTTTTGTGCATCTTCTAAAATCAGTAAAGTCAGTGCCTGATGAGGCACAATCAGTTTTTGTACACGAACATCAACAGTATAAGATGACTGAGAAGACTTAAACTGAAAGCGATGACCATCAGAAATTAACGTTGTATTCAACATGTTATAAAGGTCAGATTGAAAAGTCATCAGATGAAACGGTTGATGGCTATACAGCGCTGAAATTCCCAATAACGAACAGGCAGCTGGATTGATCACGATGATTTTAAAATGATCATCGAGTACCAAATAACCCACTTCAATTTGTTCTAAAATATAACGGTTAATATTTTGAAGTTTGAATAATTCATTGGATTGATGTGTATTCAATGATTCTAAAACTTGAAAGCGTTGAATGGAGACTTGTCCAATTCCATAAAAGACAAAAAATAAAGCCCCTAAAAGCGCACTGTTACCAATATTATTTAACGTGGTAATTGAAAATAGATTTCCAAACAGTTGTTGGTAAATCACACTAATGACAGCAATAAGTGTGATCACCAATGCCTGATTTTTGCTGAGCAAAAAGTTTGCTGCAAATACAGCAATGACAAACAGTAAACCAATAGAAATATTGGGACCACCCAATGCAAAAGACAATGAACTCAAAAAAATGAGGTCAATATAAAATAGGGCTAAAAACTGTTTGGTAATGCCGTGATGAAAATATCGGAGCAATACATTTTGTATAATACTGCTACCGATATATGCAATAAGTGAATAAAAATATAAGTTTGGATATTGGTAATAATCGGTTTGAATATTAATGGTGAGTAAAAAGAGTAAGGTTAAGCTAAACGCCAAAACGACTCGATAGTTGGTATATGAAATGCCTAAACGGTAAATTGTTTGAAATATAGGTACGGAGACCTTAGGCGACATAGCATTACTCTCATTTTAAAATATAGCATATCAAAAATCAGGGTTTAATGAGCCCATAACGAATAGCAAGATGAGTCAATTTGACATCACTATCGATCCCCAGTTTTTCAAAAATACGATAACGATAAGTATTGACCGTTTTTACACTCACAAAAAGTTTATCTGAAATCTCTTGTGCACTTATACAGTTGACCACCATCATTGCAACTTGCATTTCACGTTCAGATAATGCATCGAATGGTGAAGTTTGTGTATCTGATAAATAAGAGCTTGCTAACTGTTCAGCAATATCGGCACTAAAATATTTACCACCTTGCATCACTTTATTGATTGCTCTGACCATTTCAGTAATGGGCGCACCTTTGGTGATATAGCCTCGAGCTCCTGCTTTCAATAACAGTGAAGGGTAGGGTTCTTCAGCGAGTCCGCTCACAGCAAGTACTTTTGTGTCTGGCGCAATCTGCAACAAGCGACGCGTGGTTTCAACACCGCCAATTCCTGGCATATTGACATCTAAAAGAACCACATTAGGATGATGCTGTCGTACTAAAGAAATCGCTTCTTCACCAGATTCAGCTTGTCCAATCACTTGGATATCAGACTGGTCTTCTAACATTCTGCAAATACCAGTACGTACCAATTCATGGTCGTCCACAACTAAAACTGTGACCACAGAGACCTCCTAAAATGATTTAAAAAAGCAAGATTTTTGTTACATGATGCAAAAAATGCTTGCTTTGTAGTAACAAAAATAGCAATCCTATTCCTAATCTTAACCAAATTATTATGCATAATTACGTGGTTTAATATTAATCACGTTTAAGTGTAAATGTAAGTTATATTTGAGGTGTTTAGCAATTATGCAAAAAAACCTCCTTGAGATGAGTAAGTTATCGTGAAAAAGTCGACCAAAACGTTAATGAATGTACTGTCAGCATCAGTGCTACTCAGTCTAAGCTCATTGAGCTTTGCAGAACTTGTTAATCACTCCGGTGGATCATCGGGTCAAGCATCTATTAATTGGTCATCTGATGATGCAAGTAAGCTTTTAAACTCCGATAGTAATGTTATAGATTTTGATGATGAACCTGCCATTCAAGGTTCAACGACGATTTCTACCACTATCCGTAAATCAAATGGGGTCGTCAATACAAATCCACAACCTCAAAAGGTTCAGATTTTTGATACCAGCAAATATAGCAATCAACCTTCAGTCAATGCACGTGCAGCATTGGTGATGGATGCGCAAACAGGTGAGGTGCTTTACAGCAAAAATACCAATACTGCTATGCCGATTGCATCGATCACAAAGCTGATGACTGCTGTGGTGATTGCAGATGCCAATTTAAATATGTCTGAAGAAATCACGTTACAACAAAGTGATTTTTCTTGTTCAGGCTGTAAGAGTTCAAGTTCAACACTTCGCGCAGGCGATTCGATGAATCGAGCTGAAGCGTTATTGGTTGCTTTAATGAAATCTGAAAACCCTGCTGCATCAGCTCTAGCTCGAACCTATCCAGGTGGTCGAACTGCATTTTTCGCTGCTATGAATGCAAAGGCAAAGTCATTAGGTATGCATTCAACACATTATGTTGAGTCAACAGGTTTGCACCCTCGAAATGTATCTTCTGCACGTGACCTAGGGATTTTAGTCAGTGCGGCTTCTCAATATAGTTTAATTCGTCAATTTTCAACCACACCTAGCTATGATTTTAATTTAGGTTATCGTGTATTAAAATCGAATAATACCAATGCATTGGTTCGTAACGGGGGCTGGAATATCAATATTTCTAAAACAGGTTATATCAATGAGGCAGGTCGTTGTGTGGTGATGCATACCACATTAAATAACCGTCCTGCTGTGGTGGTGCTTTTAGGTGCGCCGACTTCACAAGCTCGAACTAACGATGCAACGCGTCTTATGAGTTGGGTGAGTCAATTACCAAAACGTATTTAATCGGTTTGAAGTTTCAGTGAGTCATTAGACGAGTTTTTGACTGAATGATGATTAAAATCCCCTTGGAAATAGGGGATTTTTTATTGAGATATAGAATGATTATTTCGAATTGTGCATAAGTGCATAGGATATCCACACCTGCGAATGCTTAAGATTGTTAATTTGGCTGAATTTAATTTATTAATTAAATCTAATGACTCATTTTATTTTTCTTTTCAATTGGTTATGGTATTGTTGTTATTGGGAAATTTCAGAAAAATACGATAATGAAAACAATAAAATTAACGAAAAAAATAACAGGGTTTACTTTGGTTGAACTGATGATTGTAATCGCAATTATTGGAATTTTAGCTTTAGTTGCCATTCCGCAATATCAAAATTATATGGCGCGAACATATATTGCCGCTGGGCTTGCAGAAGTTTATTCTGCAAAAACTCAATATGAAATTTTGATCAATAAAGATAACAATCCTGAAGATTTTACTCACGATAATTTGGGATTAAAAGCTTCAACTTCACGTTGTGATATACATGTGAATCCGCCGAATAATTTTGGTGTACAACCGCAAGCAATATCATGTGTTTTAAAGGGATTTTCAAAAATCAACGGCGTTCGTATAGATTTGGGAAGAACGGCTGCTGGGCAATGGAACTGTAAAATTGACAGTGATATTAGTGAAAAGTTAAAACCAGAATCCTGTTCATAGAACTTATCTATTTTATTCAAGTTGAATGCTAATTCTATAACATCCAATAAAAAGCCCTGCAGATGCAGGGCTTTTCAACAAAATATTAATCACTATTTTTGCGATAAATTATTTTGTCATATTTGAAAGAATTGAATCTTTCACTTGATCCATTGTTGCATCAATTGACAACATTACTGCATCTGAACATTGTTTGATTGCAGTATCTGGATCTTTCAGACCATTACCAGTCACAGTACAAACAATCACTGAACCTTCTTTGATTTTACCCGCTTTAATGTCACGGATTGCACCACCGACAGAAGCAGCAGAAGCAGGCTCTACAAATACACCTTCGTACATTGAAAGTAGACGTTGAGCTTCTAAAATTTCAGCATCAGTCAGTTCATCGAACCAACCATTTGAATCACGTACCACTGCTTTGGCATGGTTCCAGCTTTGTGGATTACCAATACGAATAGCCGTTGCAACTGTTTCAGGGTTCTCAACTGGGCCACCACGTAAGAACGGAGCTGCACCAGACGCTTGATAACCAGCCATGATCGGTAAACCAGCTGGTTTAGGACCTGTAAATTGATCAGTAGCAGCATCATAAACCACTTGCTCAAACTGTTCTTTCGGCTGATTAGCAACTGCTTCGGTATAACCCATCCAGTGTGCAGTGATGTTGCCCGCATTACCTACTGGTAGACAGTGGTAATCAGGTGCGCGACCTAAAGCTTCAACGATTTCGTAAGCAATGGTTTTTTGACCTTGCAAACGGTATGGGTTGATTGAGTTTACAATCGTTACAGGTGCTTGATCTGCAACTTCTTTAACCAGACGCATACCGTCATCGAAGTTACCACGAATTTGCATCGTGATCGCACCGTACATCATCGCTTGAGCCATTTTACCCATGGCAATTTTGCCTTCAGGGATTAAAACGAACGCTTTGATGCCTGCACGAGCTGCATAAGCCGCAGCTGCAGCAGAAGTATTACCTGTAGATGCACAGATAATCGCTTTAGAACCTTCTTCAACTGCTTTTGTAACAGCCATGGTCATACCACGGTCTTTAAATGAACCAGTCGGGTTTAAGCCCTCGTACTTCACATAAATTTCAACATCTTTACCAATAATGCCTGGGATATTCTCAAGCTTAATCAGTGGTGTATTACCTTCACCCAAAGAAATTGCACGAGTTGTTGCAGATACAGGTAAACGGTCGCGATAGCGGTCAACTAAACCAGTATAACGGTTTGCATTAGACATGATGATGATCCAATTGTATGTAGAGCTTGGCAAGGGGGCGAATATCCCCTCAACCCGATTAATTATCAAGCGATTCTAAACGAATTCGCACAATTTCGCCATGAATAGCAGGCAATGCTTGAATTTGTGCTAAAGCTTCATCCATGACAGATTCCACAATTGGATCAGTCAAAATCACAATAGGAATCAAATCTTTTAAGCGTGGTTGTTGCATAATGGCATCAATACTGATACCTGCACGGCTGAGAATTGTTGTTACATCTGCTAACACACCTGTTTGATCTTCGGCATTAATACGGATGTAGTGTCCAGTCGTCATTTGTTCACGGCTTAAAATTGGCAAGTCTGTTAAGTTTTCAAATGCCAATTGAGGAATCGTACCTGCACCATCTTCGGTATAGATAATGTCACGGACAATATCGACCACATCTGCAACGACAGCAGAAGCTGTTGGTCCTGCACCAGCACCTGCGCCATAATACAATGTCGGTCCTACAGCATTTGATTGAACCAATACTGCATTTTTAACACCATTGACATTTGCCAATAATTCTTCAGCAGGAATCAGTGTTGGGTGAACACGAAGCTCAATGCCTTTTTCAGCACGACGTGCAATACCTAAATGCTTAATACGGAAACCAAGCTCTTCAGCATATTTCACATCTTGTGCAGTAATTTTGCTGATGCCTTCCGTAAATACTTTGTCAAATTGCAATGGAATACCAAAAGCAATAGAAGCAAGCAATGTCAGTTTATGTGCAGCATCAATGCCTTCAACGTCAAATGTCGGATCTGCTTCTGCATAACCAAGTTCTTGTGCTTCTTTTAAAACGTCTGGGAAAGCACGACCTTTTTCACGCATTTCTGAAAGAATGAAGTTGCCTGTACCATTGATAATCCCTGCTAACCAATCAATACGGTTGGCAGCCAGACCTTCACGAATCACTTTAATGATTGGAATACCACCAGCAACGGCAGCTTCATAAGCAATTTGAACTTTATACTCATCAGCAGCTTTAAATAACGCAGTACCATGTTCAGCGAGCAAAGCTTTGTTTGCAGTCACTACATGTTTGCCATGCTTCATCGCTTCCATGATGAGTTCATACGCTGGATGAATGCCTCCCATCACTTCAACCACAATATCCACATCCGGTTGACGGACGATGTCCATCAAGTCAGCACTTTGTTTGACTGAATCAGCAAGATTAAGATCTGGGCGGGGACGGCGAGTGCCGACATGGGTAATTTGAATTTCACGATCGGTGCGACGTCTAATTTCAGCAGCGTTTTCTTGTAATAGTTTAAGGGCTCCACCACCTACGGTTCCTAGACCGAGTATAGCCAGACGAACTGGTTTCACGTCACACTCCAAAGATATTGATTACTTAGTTGAGGCTAGATCATAGCTAAAAAACAAGCCAGACTCTAGCCTATATATCATTTATTCTATACGTATAAATTAGAGTAATTTAACGCATAAATATTAGTTATTTAAACGGCTCGCCAATTCACTTGCAGATAAGTATCCACCTAAGTAAACGCCATTTGAATTGTAGATCGCTGGCGTACCATTAACCCCAATTGTTTGACCCAATTGATATTGCTGTTTAACTGGATTTTTACAGTTGGCTGGCGCAAGTTGAACACCTGCAATGGCTTGATCAAATGCGGTTTTGCGATCAGCACTACACCAAATACTTTCCATGGTTGGCATAAATTGATCGCCACGTGGCCAAGCAATGTAACGAACCTCAATTCCTTTGGCATTGATATCATCCATTTGCTCATGCAGTTTATGGCAATAAGGACAACTTGCATCGGTAAAGACATAGACCACATGTTTTGCTTTACCTTTGGCCGGATAAACAATCAGATCTTCAGTCTTTAATGAACTGAAATGTTTTTTATTCAGCTCAGCTTGAAGTGGTTCGCTCACGTTGTGAAGCTCTTTGTCTCCAATACGAATCACTTCACCTTGAATGATGTATTTACCATCGTTGGTGACGTAAACAGGCGGTAAACCTTCAAGTGTCGCCCAATATAAATTCGGAACTTCAGTAGTCTTAATATCTAAAATTTTAACGTTGATATTAGAGGCTTTTAAATTCTTTTCCAAAGTACTGATTAAGCGTTGCTGTGCATTACGTTCAGTAATATTAGAGGCTTGTCCAGTGGCTGGGGCAGTTGCTGTTAAAGTATCGTCTTTTTGAGCATTCTCTGATTTTGAACAAGCAGTTAAAGTTAAGCTTGAAGCAAGCAGGCACATGGTCAGTAATTTTGAACGGGTAAATTGCATAAACAACCCTTTAAGTATTTGGACATTATTTTGTGTCTTAGCATAGCAAAAATAAGATCGTGATTCATAAAATCTTGTTCGTGCTTGTAAATTTTATGATGAATGCATTGTATACATAGAAAAATAAAGCTTAAAAATCGATTAAGCCCTGGGGTGATAGGTGGAATGCAACTGTTGCATTCTGACTTGAGCAACATGGGTATAAATTTGTGTAGTAGATAAATCACTATGACCTAAAAGCATTTGTACAACACGCAAATCTGCGCCGTGATTGAGTAGATGAGTTGCAAAAGCATGTCGTAATGTATGTGGAGACAATTCACTTTGTATATTGGCTTGTAGGGCATAGCGCTTAATGGCATACCAAAAGTTTTGGCGACTCATGATTCCACCATGTTGCGTTAAAAACAGATAATCAGTCGCTGTTTTATACAAATGTGGTCGAGCATCTTGAATATATTTTTCAATCCATTCACGTGCCATTTCACCTAATGGTACCAAACGTTCTTTATTGCCTTTACCCAAAATGCGTAAGAAGCCTTGATTCAAATTGATTAGATCAATTCGTAGGTTAATTAGCTCAGTGACCCGTAAACCACAGGCATAAAGTACCTCTAGCATTGCACGATCGCGAAGACCCAGTGCTGTTGTGGTGTCAGGTGCATAAAGTAATGCTTCTACATCTTTTTCGGATAAATCTTTGGGGAGTGCACGTCCAAGTTTAGGTGTTTTATGGGATGCGACTGGATTGTCCGTTCGTATATTTTGTTCACGCAAAAATTTATAAAAAGAGCGTAATGCAGATAAGCAACGTGCAATAGAGCGTGGGCTTTTTGACTGTTTGGTCAATTGAATCAGTACATCTGAAATATCATCATGTGTCCAATCTAACATCGACTTTGGTACGCATTCACTGCATTGAATCAGATCAGATAAATAAGCATTTCGCGTATGTGGGCTGACAGTTTGAGCAATAAGATAGTCACGAAATCCTTGCAAAAAGCTCAGTTGGTCAGGAATCACAACTGAGGAGGGGATACGTGGTTTTTTATTTAGCATGGATCTTCTACAAATAGACGATGAATAAGGGAATTTCCTCAAAGAGCTTCAATGTAGACCAAATTTTTCTGTCTGTCGATGTTAAGCTATAGATGAGAATTGAAACTATCTTGATTTGGTAATTATTCTCATTTGTTTGTATACTGTTCAAAATTTTTTAGGAATTTTCATCGTGCGTTTGTCAGAATTGAAAGTGAAACAGACGGCTATCATTGGTAAAGTCACTCGTAATACTGATGATAGCGTAGGGCAGAACGATCTTGTTGCAAGTCGTTTAGAAACTTTAGGTTTTGTACCTGGCGCACAAGTGCAAGTGATTACTAAAGGTATTTTTGGTGGTGACCCGATTTTAATCCAAGTTGGATTTACCCGATTTGCACTACGAAAAGTTGAAGCTGAAAAAATAGAAATTAATCTTGACGGAGCACCTGCATGAGTGATGCGCTGCGTATTGCCCTAGTAGGTAACCCAAACTGCGGTAAAACATCTTTATTTAATCATCTGACAGGGACTCGTCAAAAGGTCGCAAACTATGCAGGGGTGACGGTTGAACGTAAAGTAGGGCAGTTCACTTTAGCTTCTGGTCAAGCTGTACGTGTTTTAGATTTACCAGGTACATATAGTCTAAATGCAACCAGTCCTGACGAAGTCATTACCCGTGATGTAGTACAAGGCAAAATTGCCGAAGAAGGTGATCAAGATGCATTTTTATGTATTGTTGATGCGACCAACCTAAAGCTACATTTGGGTTTAGTTCTTGAGATGATTGAGCTTGATCGTCCGATCTTGCTTGTATTGAATATGATGGATGAAGCACGTCGCCGTGGCATGCAGATCAATGTTCAAAAACTTTCTCAGCGCTTAGGTGTGCCAATCATTGAAACTGTGGCTGTGAGAAATGCAGGCATTGATAATTTGATGAATGCATTGGAACATAAAAAATTTACCAAGCCACATCAAGAACTCAGTGATGTGAAACTCAGCGGTGCCAATCATGAAAAAATTGACCAGCTTTTAAAAGACGTTGTTCAGTACATCGATCACGAAGACAAACGTACAGATTTCCTAGACAAAATCTTTTTACATCCAGTATGGGGTTTAGTCAGTTTAGCTGTGATGATGTTTATTGTGTTCCAAGCGGTATTTGCTTGGGCAGCACCTTTTATGGATGGGATCGAATCATTCTTCGGGTGGTTTGGAGAATTTGTTGGCCAACACATCTCACATCCATTACTCAATAGCTTAGTGGTGGATGGTGTTATTGCGGGTGCTGGTGGGGTGGTGGTCTTCCTGCCTCAGATTTTAATCCTATTCTTCTTTATTCTGGTTTTAGAAGAGTCGGGCTATTTACCACGTGCAGCTTTCTTGCTCGATAAACTGATGTTTAAAGCTGGTTTAAGTGGTCGTGCCTTTATTCCTTTACTTTCAAGTTTTGCCTGCGCAATTCCAGGGATTATGGCAACACGAAGCATCAGTGATCCAAGAGATCGTTTAACCACGATTTTTGTTGCGCCATTGATGACCTGTTCAGCACGTTTACCCGTTTATGCTTTATTGATCGCTGCATTTATTCCAAAAACCATGATTTGGGGCCTATTCAATCTGCAAGGTCTGGTGTTATTTGCTTTATATATGGCCGGCATTTTTAGTGCATTAATCGTATCTTTTGTGTTGAAATTTTTCCAAAAAGATAAATCTCAGCATATGCTATTAATGGAATTACCTAGTTATCGTTTGCCTGATGTAAAAAGTATTTGGATTGGATTGCTGGACCGTGCCAAGATTTTCTTGAAACGTGTTGGTGGTATTATCTTCGCGCTTTCTATTTTACTTTGGTTCTTATGTACTTTCCCACAACCACCAGAAGGTGCGACTTTGCCTGCAATTGATTATTCATTCGCGGGAATGTTAGGTCACTTAATGCATCCGATCTTTGCGCCGCTTGGTTTTAACTGGCAAATCTGTATCGCATTGATTCCAGCGATGGCAGCACGTGAAGTTGTGGTGGCAGCACTTGGTACTGTCTATGCGCTGTCTGCTGTCGATGACGATGCAATGTCTGAAGGCTTAGCATCACTCATCAGCAATGGTGGTGATTTAAGTTGGTCGGTTGCAACTGGTCTGTCATTGTTGGTGTGGTTTATCTATGCGCCACATTGTTTGGCAACCCTTGCAACGGTAAGACGCGAAACTGGGTCTTGGAAGACAGTAAGCTTTATGACCATTTATTTGTTTGGTTTGGCTTATTTGATGTCGTTCATTACCTACCAAGTTGCGTCACATTATTTGGGCTAATTCAAGTTCAAATACAAGAGGAGACTGAGATGATTGAAATTCTAGTGGTTGCTTTGTTGGTCATTTGGAGTGCTGTTGTGGTGTTTAAAAAGGTTTTTCCACAAACATCAAACTCAGTCTTCACACGCTTATCAAATTTCTGTGCGAAACACGGTTGGATGGCTTTAGCCAAGTGGTTGAAGCCTACTATGGTTTCGGGCTGTGGTGGAAGTTGTGGTTGTTCAGCGACTCAAGATACAACGACCCAAAAAGTTGAAACTCAAGCGGTAAAGTGGAAATAACAATACATTAGACATAGTAAAGCATTACAAACCGCATAAAGCCTTACATCTGATGTAGGGCTTTTTTTATTGCCAGCGTGTGACTGTCTTCATAATATTGCCATCTGCATCGGCTGAAAACGAGGTATGAAAACCTGACAGGAGGTAGAGTTTTTGTTTTTTCAAATCGATTCTATATTTTCTTTCTAACCAGTTTCCGCTGAGTGTCGAACCATGAATTTCTTTAATGGTGATTTCTTTATTGCTTAATTGTAGATTTAAATAAGGCGAAATTTTGGGTGTATATTTAAAAGTAAAGCAAGGTTGCTTTGCTTTGTTGAGCAAAGAAATGGTTAAGAAGTCTTCATCTCGCATAGAGAATTTTTTACTTTTCTCTAAATCACTCAAATTATCACTGAGCGAAATTTCATTTAATAATTGGCATTTTTTGGATTTGGAGAATTCAGTCTTTTTTAACGTGATTAATTTTGAAGCCCATATTGGTTGGCTCACTAAACACGCCATAATCATTAATGCATATTTCATTTTTATTCGATTTTTCATTTTATTCACGATTATTAAAGTCTATTAAAACATAGATTAGAGGACTTGCATAATTCCTTTTATTGGTCTTTTGTCTTGGGAGAAAAAATTTAATTTTCATCAGCATTTAAACTAAACTAGCGCTGTATCTCAATAAAACCACACTCATGTAATTGTTGAGGAAACCAAAGAATACCGCTGATTCAACCATCATCGTTTTTTTTACGCAACAACACAAAAAAATCAGATAAATTGAAAACAAAAAAAGCATTCAAAACGGCAAAGTGCTAACATTTTGTAGATTTAAAAATATCAATGCTGGTGGGGCAAAATGCTAATACAACGCGGTGGATTAAAAGTTGTTGCTGGACTCGGAATTTCAGGTGTTTCCGCAGTAAATTTCTTACATGATCATGGTTATCGTGTTGCTGTAACAGATTCACGTGCTGTACCCCCAGGTCACGACAAAATTCCAAGTGAAGTTCAAACCTATTTCGGACAATTCGATCAAGACTTATTGCTCAGTGCTGAAGAAATTATCATTAGCCCGGGGCTTGATCCTAAACTTCCAGAAATTCAGGCAGCCATTGCCAAAGGCATTCCTGTGGTAAGCGAAATTCAAATTTTACGCCGTGCCACAGACAAACCCATTGTTGCGATTACAGGCTCAAATGCTAAAAGCACAGTGACCACGCTGATGGGAGTAATGGCGCAAGATGCAGGTAAAAAAGTTGCTGTGGGAGGTAACTTAGGTCGTCCAGCTTTGGATTTAACCAAAGATGATCCTGAACTTTATATCTTGGAACTATCGAGTTTTCAGCTGGAGACCACTTCAAACTTAGAAGCTGAAGTTGCGGTTGTACTGAATATGAGTGAGGATCATCTAGACCGTCACGGCGATATGATGGGGTATCACACGGCTAAACATCGCATTTTCCAAGGGGTGAAAAAAGTCGTATTTAACCGTGATGACTCATTAACCCGTCCGTTGGTTCCAGATGCAACCCCAATGCAAAGTTTTGGTTTAAATGCACCAGACATGAATCAGTATGGCGTACTTAGAGATACGGATGGCACGATTTGGTTGGCGCGTGGTCGTGAGCGTTTATTAAAAAGCTCAGAGATGTATATTCAAGGTACACACAATGTTGCCAATGCTTTAGCGTGTTTAGCATTGGGTGAAGCGATTGGTTTACCTTTGGATGTGATGCTTGAAACTTTAAAAACGTTTAAGGGCTTAGAACATCGCTGTGAATTTGTGAAAGAAGTTCAAGGTGTTCGTTATTATAACGATTCCAAGGGTACTAATATCGGCGCGACTTTAGCTGCACTAGATGGTTTAGGTGCTGCCATTGAAGCTCAAGGCGGAAAAGTTGCGATTATTTTGGGTGGTCAAGGCAAAGGTCAGGATTTTACCGCTTTACGTGACTCTCTCACCAAATACGCAAAAGTGGCTGTGCTGATTGGTGAAGATCGCCCAGTCATTGAACAAGCCATTGAGGGGACAACTCAACTTATTCATGCGGAAACATTGAAGCAAGCAGTGGAATTATGTCAGCAGCATAGCCACAGTAAAGATGTCGTATTATTATCGCCAGCATGCGCAAGTTTTGATATGTTCTCGGGTTATCCAGAACGAGGTCATCAGTTTGTCGCAATTGTCAACGAACTGACTTAAACAATAATAAGGAATAAGTTATGGCTGGGTTAGCTCAGACAACGATAGATAAATTGACACAAGTGTATGATCGCTGGTTGCCGAAAGTGCCCAGCGAAATTACACCCAGAAATGTTCTGATTTTCTGTGTAATTGCTTTGCTGTGTATTGGCACGGTGATGGTCGGCTCTGCGTCTATGCCTTATGCAGAGCGCTTACATGAAGATCCATTTCACTACGTGATTCGACATTTAATCTCAATTGTGGTGGCCTTTGTTGCTGCTGTGTTGGCGTATCGAATATCCTTGAATACGTGGTTTAAAAATACCTTTCCTTTATGGCTCATCACCATTATTTTATTGATCGCTGTATTGGTGATTGGCTCTGAGGTCAATGGTTCTACACGTTGGATTCGTATCGCAGGTTTTACCTTCCAGCCAACTGAAGCTGCAAAATTGATGATGGCGATTTTTACCGCGGACTATGTTGTACGTCGTGCCGAAGAAGTACGAAATAACATCAAAGGCTTGGTTCGCTTAGGTGTAATCATGTTGCTTACCGTTGGTTTGATCATTGCTGAACCCGATTTAGGGGCAACAGTGGTGATTGCCTTGACCATGCTAGGCGTGTTCTTCTTAGCAGGGGCTCCACTGATTCAATTTGGTATAGCACTCGGTGCAATTTTAAGTGCGTTTGTATTCTTAATCTTGTTTGAGCCATACCGTTTTGAACGTTTGATTTCATTTACCAACCCATGGGCAGATCCTTTAGGTTCAGGTTATCAGTTGACCAATGCATTGATGGCCTTTGGCCGTGGTGGCTGGTTTGGTGAAGGGTTAGGACACAGTATCCAGAAAATGTCGTATTTGCCTGAAGCACATACTGACTTTATGTTGGCTATTTTTGCAGAAGAATTTGGTTTCTTTGGGATTATTACGGTACTGGCGCTATCATTCGTGATGGTGATTTGCTGTATCCGTATTGGTCATCGTGCATTGAAACATCATTACTTACGTGCAGGATACTTGGCTTATGGCATCAGTATCATCTTCTTGCTACAAATCATGGTAAATGCAGGCATGAATATGGGCATGCTACCAACCAAAGGTTTAACCTTACCGTTTATTAGTTATGGTGGTTCATCATTGATTATGTGTGCAGTGATGATTGCACTCATTTTAAAAATTGAAGAAACAACGCAAGTGAAGAATCCTTCTAAAGAGGAATCGAGTTTCTAATTTTTGAGCTTTGATTTTTTAATAGCCGATGATCTGATGCATTCTACAGATATTTCATCTTGTATTTTGCAACACAGACATCGGCATTTTTGTGCCACAATTTTGGCATTCTACATGGCCGTATTTGGGTTTGGACAACGGAATTAAGCGAATGAAAAACAGAGAAAAATACTGGCGTTGCTGTTGAATAATATATGTCGCGAATGTCTTGCAGACAGGGCAGTGAAATTGTCCTGAATCGGTTTTGATGGTTTTAGGTCCAATACCAAAAATAAAAAACATAATGATGCTCATTCGAATCATGTTTAGATTGATTTTGATTGAACAAAATTCGATAGGTTTATGCAAGGGTAATGTTGTAGTGATTTCAAGTATAGGCGGAGGAATTAAAATCAGTATTTTATTTTCAAAGATCTAATTTATTTAAAAAAACCTGAAATTTCTGTGCCTTTAGGAATACTATTTCGATCCCATTGAGCAACAGCTTGCTTAAGCATAACAGATGGACGATCAAGATCTACAGGCAGTTGACCTAATGCCAGAATGGCCTGACTTAACAGTTGAGGTGCTTGGGCTGTATCCAGTGCTTGCGCAAGGTTCTGTTTGGACAGCTTTGTACCATGTTCATTCATGGCCAAAGGCAAATGCATATATTCAAGTTGAGGATAGCCAAGAATTTGGGCTAAATAGATTTGGCGTTCAGTATTGTCTAACAGGTCTGCTCCGCGAACCACATGCGTGATCCCTTGTAGGTAGTCATCGACCACGACAGCCAATTGATAATTGATAATCCCATCACGACGTTTAAGGACGAAGTCACCTAGATCGTATTCTAAGTTCGAACAATGTTGACCCTGTAAAATATCCTCAAAACAGATATTTTCATCATGAACTTTTACACGAATGGCTTGATGTTCAAGGGGAAGATGAAGTTCTCGACAAGTACCTGCGTAAATATGATTTGACCCAAGCATTTTTCGGGTACATTGACAGGCATAGACCAACCCTTGATCGTGCAAGTCCTTAAGCACCGATTCATAAATATCTAAACGATCTTTTTGGAAGATGATTGTTGCATCAGATTCAAATTCAAATGCTTCAAGGCATTTTAAAATATGATCTTCACTGCCTGGATAAATACGAGGGATGTCGGTATCTTCAATGCGTACAATCCATTGACCATCATGCGACTTTGCATCGCAATAACTGGCTACAGCAGTGATTAAAGACCCAAAATGCAAAGGGCCGGTTGGCGATGGCGCAAACCGACCTGAGTAGCGATTCAGCGAAACATCGTTTCGCTGCTGCTCGACTAGAATGTTGTCAACTGTCACGATTAACCGTTGTTTTGTTTCTCTTTGATCTCAGCCAAAGTTTTGCAGTCGATACATAACGTTGCTGTTGGACGAGCTTCTAAACGACGTAAACCGATTTCGATACCACAAGTTTCGCAGAAACCGTAGTCATCATTCTTGATTGCATCTAATGATTGCTCGATCTTGCGAATTAATTTGCGTTCGCGGTCACGTGTTCGTAGTTCAATCGCAAATTCTTCTTCTTGAGTCGCACGGTCATTCACGTCAGGAAGAGCTGTATTCTCATCTTGCATAGTGTTTAAGGTGCGGTCTACTTCAGACATAAGCTCTTCTTTCCACGCCAATAAAATTTTGCGGAAATGCTCAAGTTGTCCTTCAGACATGTATTCTTCATTTTTCTTCGGCTGATAAGGCTCGATTCCAAATAGACTCGCTGTTGTGCCACCTTCAGCAGTCTTTGGCTTGGTCTTACGAACGCGTTTAGTGACTTTATCGTCAGCTAGTACGTTACTGTCTTGCAAGACTTGATCTTGGTTGTCATTCGCCATAAAGGGCTATCCTCATCATATACGTATATCAATACGCAAAAAATATGGTGATATGCAAGTGTTTTTATCTCTACCGATAGATTAGTCTATCGGGGGCGTCATCATATAGATTTTTTACCAAAGATGAAAGCCATGAATATCGTGTTTTGACTTTGCGTAAATCCTTTTGGAGGAATAACTTAATCGAAAAAAACATAAAAAGAAAGCTAATAGCCTGAAATTTCTTTATTTATATGTTGTACGAAATTTTGTAAACGATGTACTTGTGTTGTAAATTCGCCATTTTCTTTTAAGTGCAAACTTCGGTAACCCGGTGCAATATTATCAAGTGCAAAATCATCACTCAAGGGCTTGAACTGCACTGAGGTTGAAGGCGTAGAAAAAAATTGTATTGTTTTCCACGCATGCAAAGAATCTTGATGCACATGACCACAAATGACCAGCTTAATATTGTCAAATTCCGTCAATATCTGTTGCAATTCATGTGTATTTTTTAATTTATGTCGATCAATCCATTTCGATTGCATGTCGAGTGGATGATGATGACAGGCCAAAATCACATGTGTGTTCTGTTGATTTTGTAGAATAATTTTCAATTGCTGCAGTTGTTCAGACTGAATCCAACCATCAATTTTTCCATGGACTGCTGTATTGATTAGACAAATACGCCAATTGCCAAAGCTGAGTACACCTACATTGGGTTCTGGTTGATAGAATGGGAAAAAAGCAGGGTGGTCGTGATTGCCAGGAACTTGATAAAAAGGAATATTGAGTTTGGTCATAAATGCCTGATAACGTTGATAAGTCTCAGGTTTTGCAACTTGTGCTAAATCCCCAGTATGCACAATGGCATCGATATGGGGAAATTTTGCTACTATATCTTCAATGACAGCATGAAAACTTTGCTCAGGATTGACTTGAACAAAGTCAGCATTTGGATCATCCATTAAATGCGTATCTGTAATTTGAATGATGATTTTTTCTTTTACTTCTAATTGCTTTTCATCTGAGCCCATTGCTGTTTCCCCTAGGCTTTTAAAGTCACAATATGTTGTTTAAGCCATTGTAAAGCCATAATAACGGGAGCATTGCATAATCGCTGGCTTCCAAATAAAGCATCTAATTCTTTATACGGAATGATATGTAATTGAATATTTTCACCTTCATCTGGCATACCGTAAATTCCCCCATGTTCTGGCAATGTTGATTCTGCAACAAAGAGATGAAAACGTTCATCACATGCACCAGCCGAAGGGTAGAATGTAAAAAGATGTTCTAAATGTGTAATTTCACATCCTGACTCTTCTAAACTTTCACGGCGTACGCAAGTTTCAGGGGTTTCATCGCCATCCAAAACACCTGCAATGATTTCAAGTTGCCATGGTGATATCGTATCATCAATTGCGCCGACGCGAAATTGTTCAATTAAAGCAAAGCGTTGCTGTTGATCATCATAAATTAAAACACCAGCAGCTTCTTTACGTCGAATAAGTTCTCGACTGATTGGAGGTGTATATTCTGCTTGATTAAACAAACGATGTTTTAAGCTGACTTTTTCAACTTTAATGAATCCATTATAAATATATTGACGATTCTCTATTTTAAAATCGTTTTTGTTATAAGTGGCTTGTTCAAGAATTTTCATTCGTGTGGTTTAAAATAAAAAACAATTGAATTCATCCTAACTGAGAAATAGCCAAAGGCAAATTAATTTTTTTGAGGCGTATTGCTTTAATATTTCATATTTTACGGGAATGCTGAGAATCACATGAAATCTCAATTCGTGATATTTCGTGTATTTTAATGTGTTTTAAATCGATAAAATATATTGTAAAAGAAAAGATTAGCTTTGTTGATCATGCATTGCTAAAGCTTATTTATGTGATGTTGTCATTCTGTTTTATAGGTAGTGATAGGCATTTTTTTAAAATATTTTTGAAGCGATTTTTATCTTAAAAATTTTAACAATATTATCAATCATGACAGATGGCGTCATTAAAGCAGTTACGCTTTTCGATTTCAGATAGCGGGAAAAGAGTTAAGCCTAAGAATTGTGCCAATTGGGCAACAGCGAGATCATGTTCTGATTGTGAAGCTGTATCCATGACTTTTGCTGATAGAGGAATGTCTTTTTCACGCTGTTCTTCGTTCATTGCGATAAATGTTAAAAACTTGCGTGCTTGATCAGCAAGACGACTATTTTTGTGTTTTGCTAAGGCTTCAATTTCCATTAAATTCGAAATTTGAATATCAAGGTTATCTTCATAGCGTGTAGATACAGGCTGTATTTCAGTTCCTATAAATAACAAGGTGCTATAAAATTTTAATAAATATGAAGCGTCTTTTTGATAGCTTGTATTGGGGTAGTGTTTTAGATAGTTTTCCCAAAATAATGCACGTCGCGTAATTTCTTGTGCTGAGATCTTGAATTTATTATTACTGAGTAATGGTTCTTTATTTTGTTGTGCCAGCTCTTGCATAAAGACTTTTTCAGCCTCCGGGAAAAAAGGAGCGAATATATTGGCTAAGTATTGTGGACTACGTCGATAGACTAAATGTCCATCATTGGCTTCAACAATTTCTAAATAACCTTGTCCCTGATGGCGTAATAAATATTGATCTCTTTGATTCAATTTTTCAAAGAAGGTCTGCTGAATATTGGGGATTTGCGCTTTATCGACTACATAAGTCTCAAATGCTTTTTGCTGATCTGGTGTACGATTAATCGTTAAAAATTGTGCATACATTTGATCAGACTTCACCATGATGTCTTTCTTCTGAGCCAAAGTCATATCTGGTAAACACATACCTAAATACTTATTGATCTGCTCTAAGGCGAAGGTTGTCCTTTGTGGTGAAATTTGTTGCATTTCCTGAGGAAGTTTTTGACAGTCAAAAGTTAAATTTTGTTGATCCTGCGTTATATTTTTTTTATTGTCATTGGATGAATGTAGAAGCTCAGGCATAGGGCTACTGCATGTTGGAATAAAATAACACGCACCCAAAATTACCACGATAAGCAGGATACTTCGAAATCGAGTCAAAAAATGCATCAGTCAGATTGTCAGATAGCTATGGAAATGCATGAATGTAATCTGGTTATTTTTACTTATTTTGTTTGAATAATATGAAATGATTTGTAACCTAGACTGAATTAAACTTTGTTTTTGAAAACTTTAGCAATCCGACATGTATAAATGAATACAAGATGTTGAATGGGCTGGGCTATGGCATGTACTGTGTTTTTATTGTAACCATATGCAAAACTATGGATAAAATATCGATTTGTCATAATATGTTTTGACTAAAAGTAATAAAAAACATACGAATAATTGCTGTGATATCTTTAATATCAGAATTCTAAATAATATTTTTATCTAAATTTAAATACTTTAAGTTTGAGATTGTTATAAGAAGAAAATGATGAAAAAGACATTGGTCACGACAAGTTTAATTTTATTCAGCCCATTTTGTTTTGCCCTTGATTTGGTAGAGGCTTATGAACTTGCGAAAAGAAATGATCCAAATTGGCAAGCCAATCTTTATCAGTATGAATCAGAACAACAAAATTTAGGTGTGGCAAAAGCAAACTTACTTCCGACTGTGACCGTTGGTGGTAGTGTCACACGTAGACATCAAGAACTGGATGATTCAAATACATGGAATCGTGTGCTGAATACTCTGGATCTTATGCCGACTACAACGACAACCAAGCAAGCGGCAATTTCTGTGCGCCAGCCTTTATTCCGTTTGGAAGCTTGGCAAGGCTATAAACAGGTTAAAACGTCATTGGAATTAAGCGAAGTAACCTTAAAGTTACAACGCCAAAAGCATTTGCTTAATGTCTCTGAAGCTTATTTTAATGTGCTTCGTCAACAAGCTTTAACAGCAACAAACTTGCAAGAAGAAAAAGCATTATATGAGCAATTAAGGGCTATGAATGCGCGCCAAAAAGAAGGCCTGGTCTCACGTAGCGATGTGGGGGAAGCCAATGCACAATATCAGAATGCACGAGCAAACCGAATTGCTACAGGTGTTCAATTGGTTTTGGCACAGGAACAATTAGCGCAACTGATAGGCACTTATCAAGATAAATTAGCGGTTTTACGTGATGATTTTCAGTATCAAAAACCAGTTCCAGCTTCTTTGAATGAATGGGCCAATTTGGCTGAAACACATAATTTGGAAGTCTTACAAGGAAAGTTACAACTCAAGGTTGCGGAAGATCAGCGTCGCATTGAACAAGCTGCTCGATATCCAACAATCGATGCAGTTGGCTCATATGGATATACTGCGCAATCTCCGAATAGCTTAATTTCCAATGATGGTCAATTTAATCAGATTGGCGTAGAAATGAACTGGAATGTTTTTACCAGCGGTAGAACCAAGGCCAACATACAAAAAGCAAAACTTAATGTGAAGAAAACCGATTCACAATTGAGTGCGATCATTCGTAAAGCAACCACAGATGTGAAAAAGTCATATATGCAAGTCGAAACGGATCAATCGACTTTACAAGCAAGAAAAACAGCGATGGATTCATCGGCTTTAGTGTCGAGTGCATCTCAAGCACAATATAACGAGGGACTAAAGAGTATGGTGGATGTGTTGCTTGCTCAGCGCAATGCATTCTCTGCCAAGCAACAATATGTGAATACACAATATGATTACATACTCAATGTGTTGCGGTTGAAGGCTGCGATTGGACAACTCAACGAACAAGAACTTGCACAAATGAATGCATGGTTGACTTATAAATAGAATATGCTTTATGGGTCAAAATATGAACAGATGATTTTGTCATCATATGTTCATAATGTTTATGTTTAAATGGTCAAAAATCATCAACAAGCCCGATGTGGAGTAACTGAATTTGAGCCCGACGAATCCTGTTTTAAGCCATCATATTTCTTCGCAATTTAATGAAGATTTACAGGATGTTCATACCAAATTTATGACCATGGGTGGGCTGGTTGAGCAACAAGTTGCAAATGCAGTCCATGCACTACTTGATACTGATGTGAATTTGGCTATAGATGTTCAGTTCCAAGACAACACCGTCAATCGTTATGAACGTGAAATTGATGAAGGTTTAACCTTGATCCTGGTTCGACGTCATCCTGCAGCCAGTGATTTGCGTATGGTGATTGCCATGAGTAAAGCCAATACAGATTTGGAACGCATTGGTGATGAGGCTGCTAAAATTGCCCGTATTGCTCAGAACTTGTGTGAAGATGGTGAGTCACCACGTGGATATATGGAAACACGTCATATTGGCAATCAGGTGCGTGTGATGATTCATGATGCTTTAGATGCCTTCGCTCGTGTAGATGCAGAACAAGCGCTTAAAGTCCTGCTCGCAGATGCAGATATTGATCGTGAATATCAATCGGCTACCCGGACGCTCATGACTTATATGATGGAAGATCCTCGTCATATTTCTAGAGTGATCAATGTTATGTGGGTGCTTCGCTCACTCGAACGGATTGGTGATCATGCACGAAATATTTCTGAACAAGTAATCTATATGGCCAAAGGATTCGATGTTCGTCATACCAGTGTCGAAGAAATTGAAGAAAAGGTGCAAGGCAGTATTCGCTAATTTTCTAAATTGTAGAGATTAAAATAGAGGTCTAGTTCCATCACTTGGCCTCTTATTTTTTTAGGTTTGTTTTTAATATTTGAATTTTTTTGAAGAAAAATTAGACAAAAAAATTCCTAGATTTTGGGGGAAATCTAGGAAGGAAAACTGAGTAATCAGTACGATGTTATTATTATATTTTTAACACTGTATTTTTAAGTTAGAGCGTTTTGTCTTTAACTTAATATTCTGTGATGTGTTTAATATAACTATAAAAAAGTTTTGTGTCACTCACATTAATGTGAATTAATGTAAGGATATATGTACAAAATGTAACCAGAATTTAATTTTGTAATCTGATTAAGATTTGATCTTATACATGCAGATAAAAATTAAGGACATCTTTTATTCTCAGTTTAAAACCAAATCTTTTTGATTTGAACCAGACCTAGACTTAAGTGTTAAGTACAAAATTTAAGCATACTTAATGCTTAGCTGTAAGTTGATTTGTTGATCAGAAATTTAGAGTGTAGCTTGCTACAAGCTATAAAAGGACGCTAATCATAAAAAAGAAAAGCCCCCATGTGGGAGCTTTTTCTATTAAAGCCTACGCGGACTTCGTCCTCGTCTTGCGTAAATTTAAAGCAGCGCTTTATTTTTCTGCTCAGGCCGAACCTTCGCCTTGCGTTCGGGTGGAGCGGTGCTCTTACAAAAAAGAGCCTCATAAAAGATTCTTTTCGATTAAAGCCTACGCACACCTGCGGTGTTTGTCTTGTGTAATTTTTAGAGCATTAAAAAAAAATCCCCAAATAATGGAGATTCTTTTTTAATTTAAGCCTACGCGGACTTCGTCCTTGTCTTGCGTAAAACTTAAAGCAGCGCTTTATTTTTCTGCTCAGGCAGAGCCTTTGCCTTGCGTTCGGGTGGAGCAGTGCTCCACTGATCCTCACTCAGGCTTTAGGCCTTCGGCTTTTTCTAGGCTTTCGTCATTGCTGAAAAATTTTTCACGTTGTTCTTCAAGAAACTTTTTCGCATCAGGTTCAAACACATTTAAACGCTTTTCATTGATCAACGTCGTTTGGTGTTTAAGCCATTCACCCCAAGCTTGTTTAGACACGTTTTCAAAGAACTCTTGACCTTTTGCACCTGGGAACGGGGCAAAATCTAAGCCTTCCATCTCTTGTTGATATTTACGGCAAAATACTTGTCGAGACATATCGTTTTTCCTTAAGCGTAAAGTTGTTCTAAGCGAGCGTGGGCACGTTCAATCGCTGCTTCTACTTGTGCAGGCGCTGTACCACCAATATGGTTACGTGCATTTACAGAAGCTTCAAGTGTAAGTGCTTTTTCAAATACATCAGCTTGAATTAAATCAGAGAATTGTTGAAGTTGCTCAAGTGTTAATTCAGATAAATCTTTACCTTCTTGAACACCAAGTGCAACTGCTTTACCGACAATTTCATGCGCATCACGGAAAGCAACACCATTTTTTACAAGGTAATCTGCTAGATCAGTTGCAGTTGAGAAACCACGGAGCGCTGCTTCACGCATGATTTCGATGTTTGGAACCAATGCAGGAATCATGTCAGCAAACGCCATGAGTGAACCACGAACGGTATCAATGGCATCGAACAAAGGCTCTTTGTCTTCTTGGTTGTCTTTGTTATATGCCAATGGTTGACCTTTCATGAGTGTTAATAGGCTCATTAAGTCACCATAGACACGACCTGTTTTACCTCGAATCAGCTCAGGTACATCTGGGTTTTTCTTTTGTGGCATGATTGAAGAGCCAGTACAGAAACGATCAGGAATATTTACGAATTTGAACTGAGCAGAAGTCCAAAGAATCATTTCCTCAGACATACGTGATAAATGCATCATAATCAAAGACGCAGCGGCATTGAATTCAATACCGAAATCACGGTCAGAAACAGCATCAAGTGAGTTTTCAGCAACCGCTTCAAAACCTAAAAGTTCTGCAGTGTAAGCACGGTCGATTGGATAAGTCGTACCCGCAAGGGCAGCAGAACCAAGTGGCATACGATTGGTACGTTTACGGCAGTCAATCAGGCGTTCAGAGTCACGTACTAACATTTCGAACCACGCCATTAAATGATGACCAAAAGTCACTGGCTGTGCAGTTTGCAGATGAGTAAAACCTGGCATGATGGTGTTGGTGTTTTTCGCAGCTAAGCCCAAAATGCCTTTTTGTAATTTTTGCAATAATTCTAGAATGGCATCAATTTCATCACGTACATATAAACGAATGTCAGTTGCCACTTGGTCGTTACGGCTACGACCTGTGTGTAGTTTTTTACCTGTGATGCCAATACGTTGAGTCAAACGAGACTCAATGTTCATATGTACATCTTCTAAATCGATGCGCCATTCGAAATTTCCAGACTCGATGTCTGCTTTAATTGCAGTCAAGCCTTCAATGATGTCATCACGCTCTTGTTCAGTTAAAACGCCAACTTTTGCAAGCATAGTTGCATGTGCAATAGAACCTGCAATATCTTGTTTATAAAAGCGTTGGTCAAATTGAACAGATGCTGTAAATTCAGCAACAAATGCGTCAGTAGCTTCAGAGAAACGACCGCCCCACATACCCGAAGTTTGGGCTTGTGACGGATTTGAGGAATTAGAAGATGTGGTCATATCGGCTCAATAAAATGAAAAGCAGTGATTTGGGGAAGAGTATAACAAATTCAGATTCACTTGCCGAAGGCTTGAACAGGGAATCTTACTTAAAACAACATCAGGGCAATGCTGAGTCGCACTTTTTTAGGCAAAAGGGCAACTGGAAGTATTGGTTAGAGCTGTTTATTGCCAGTATTGTTTTAACCTTATTATTGACCTTGGCTGAAGCACAATCGTGGTCTGCGCTGACTTTGAATGAGGTTGTGAAATACTTTCTATATATCAATTGGGTGATTTTAGTATTTATTGCAGTGATTGAATTATTTGAAGTTCAATTTAATAAACTCAGTGCCTTAATGGCATCGATAGTGGGATTTTTTTTATTACAACTGATTGTGATATTAACCACAACGAGTTTAAATGTGTTGTTTTACTGGGGATCACATTTTTCCTTACAAAATTTTTCTTGGGCTATTTTGTTGAATTTTTTAGTTCTTCATATGAGTTATGCCATGCTTTTGGGTGCATTTTGCTTACGCTATATTTATGTGCGAGATGAATGGGTCAAACAGAAAAATAGTGAATTAAATGCACGAGTTCAGGTGATGCAAGCACGTATCCATCCACATTTTTTATTCAACAGTTTAAACAGCGTGGTCAGTCTTATAGGTAGTGATCCTGATAAAGCAGAGCATGTACTGATTGATCTTTCCAAATTATTTCGGGCCAGTTTTCAAGAATTACGAGTGGTCAGCTTGAAAGAGGAAATTGAGCTCTGTCAGCAATATTTGGCGATTGAGAAAATTCGCTTGGGGGAACGTTTGAAGATTGAGTGGAATATTGAAAAAAGTGATGAATTACATAAAGTTCCCATTCCATTGTTAACCTTGCAACCTTTGCTAGAAAATAGTATTTTTCATGGTGTGGAACAAAAAATGATCAATGCAAAGATTGCCGTACTGGTCGAAATATTGGAAAATCAAGTCAGTATAGTCATTACTAACCCATTTATAAAAGATAAAATAATGCATAGAGAAGGAAATGGTATTGCTTTGAATAACGTCAAGCAACGGTTGAAGGCACACTTCGGGCATTCGGTACAATTAAGAAGTCATGCTGGCAATGGAATATTTACAACCGTCGTGCAATACCAATATAAATAAAAGAGTCGAGTTAACTTATTACAATAACCATCGTTAACTCAGGCAAGGAGGAATAATGGACATCTTAATTTGTGATGATGAGCCACTTGCTGTTGAGCGCTTATCCCGTTTAGTCAATCAGTTAGGTCATCATGTTGTAGCCACAGCAGAACATGGCAAACAAGCCATTGAATTTGTAAAGCAATATGAACCTGATGTGGTTTTACTCGACATCCAGATGCCGGAAATGGATGGGATCAGTTGTGCTCAGCATTTAAGAGCACTTGACCCTATGCCTGCTGTGGTATTTTGTACGGCCTATGATGAGCATGCGCTCTCTGCGATTCAGTCGCATGCACAAGGCTATTTATTAAAACCCATTGCAAAATATGATTTAGAACAAGTATTAACAACATTAACACGCTTAACTCAAGCCCAAGTATCTAACATAGAAAAAAAAGAAGCCATGGAAGAAAAAATACAAAGACAGCAAATTGCTGCTAAAACTTATCGCGGTTTAGAACTGATACCTACAGAAAATATTTATTACTTTTTAGCGGATCAAAAATATGTCACTGTGCGCCATAAAAATGGCACCGTTCTGATCGATGAGACTTTAAAAGATTTAGAACAAGAATTTACCAATAAATTTATTCGTATTCATCGTAATGCTCTTATTTCTCTCGATTATTTAGATGGTTTAGAGTTGGTGGCTACAGGACAATATCAAGTTCGTTGTCGTGATCTGGATGAAAAACTTGCAGTGAGCCGTCGTCATTTACCTATTCTTAGAGAGCGGATGCAAAACTTCTAATCTCATTTCAAAATGACATAGATGACGTTGAAGTAATAATTTACTTGCAATTTTGACATAGCAGGGTAATTTTAGGGTGTTTAAAGTTTGGCAGCGCTGAAATGATGAAGACCTTAAAAATCGCAACACGTCAGAGTCCTCTTGCACTTTGGCAGGCAGAACATATTCGTGATCGTCTTGAAACCTTGCATCAAGGTTTAAAAGTCGAATTGGTGACCTTTGTTACCCAAGGTGACAAAATCTTAGATACACCATTGGCAAAAATTGGCGGTAAAGGTTTGTTTGTTAAAGAGCTTGAAGCTGCTTTAATGGATGGTCGTGCAGATTTGGCTGTACATTCAATGAAAGATGTTCCTATGCATCTTCCTGAGGGTTTAGAGCTTGCAGTGATTTGTGAGCGTGAAGATCCTTTCGATGCTTTTGTGTCAAATCACTACAAAACTTTTGATGACTTACCTCAAGGTGCAAAATTAGGCACATCAAGTTTACGCCGTAAATGTCAAATTTTGAAAAAACGACCAGATCTAGATGTGATTGATTTACGTGGAAACGTCGGCACACGTTTGTCCAAGCTTGATGACGGTCAATATGATGCCATTATTCTGGCGAGTGCAGGTTTAAAGCGTTTAGGGCTTGCCTCTCGTATATTACATACTTTAGCACCTGAATTGAGTCTTCCTGCTGTAGGACAAGGAGCGCTTGGTCTTGAGTGCAGATCGAATGACCAAGATGTCTTGGATTTGATCCAACCGTTAATGCATGCTGAGACCAATGTCTGTGTGCGTGCTGAACGTGCATTTAATGCGTATCTTGAAGGTGGATGCCAAGTGCCAATCGCAGGCTTTGCGACCTTAAATCAAGGTGTATTAACCCTTGAAGGACGTGTAGGTAGTGTTGATGGAAAAACTCTACTCAAAGCAACTCAAACCAGCCAACCTGAAGATGCCGAACAATTAGGCATATCACTTGCAAAAGCTTTGTTGGATCAAGGTGCGGGTGAGTTATTGAAGGCACTTTATCAATAGGAAGTTCGCGTGCTTTTTATCAATACCCGACCTTTAGATCGAGCTCGAAATCTGACCCATAGCTTAATGGCACACGGTTATGATGTTATCGATTTGCCATTATTGGTGTTAAAGGCTCGGGTTTTTGATCAGGAATTACATACGCTTTATCAACAGTTGCTGAGTACTCAGATGATTGTCGTTGTCAGTCCAACTGCTGTTGATATTGGGATGGAATACTTAAAACGTGCTGGATTGACCATTCAACACATTGCGCATGTGCAATGGCTTGCTGTTGGGAAAACAACAGCCTTGCATTTGGCTGAGCAAGGTATTAGCGCACATGTGCCTGACGTTGAAACGTCTGAAGGGATGCTGAGTCTGCCTATTTTCAAATCAATCGCAAATTTGAAAAAAATCGCATTTTGGCGTGGAGAAGGCGGTCGGCAATTTATGATGCAGCAATGCTTGCAAAACAATGTTGAAGTGTTGAACTTTGTTTTATATGAGCGTGAGTGCCCTGTTGAAAGTCAAGCTAAAGTTCCTGACATTCTTTTAAAAATAAAACAGTCATGTGTGCCTTGCTGGGTCTGTATTAGTAGCGAGGCAAGTTGGAAAAATTGGCTTAAATTATTTGAAAATCAGCAATATATTGTTGAGCATTGTCATTATTTAGTTTTGGGAGAGCGTTTGTATAATGTATTGATCAATGATAAAGATAAGTTGAAATACAATTTTGATGTAATACAAATCCAAGATTTAAATCCGCAAACCATATTGCATATTATGGGGCTAGCGCAAAGGCAGATATGAAGAAAATTTTTTCACTATTGGTATTGATCATTTTGGTTTGGTTGGCAAAGTTAAGCTATGACGATTATGGTTTATCTAAAGATTTGCTGAGTTTGCAAAATGATCTGCGTCAAAGTGAGCAAAAAAATGCCAATTTGAATGATCAATTGGTGGCGGTGCAACGTCAAAAAAAACCTGAAAATGAGCAGACCTCACAAGTTAAACCGCAGAGTCAAAGTCCACAGTTGTCACAAACGCATTTACAACCAGCCAATATGGTTAAGTCGCAATTGGAATTGATTCAATTTGCGATTCAACAGCGTCAATTTATATTTGCCTTAGATAAAATCAATCTGTTAGATCAATCTCTAGATCATTATAATTTGGCAGCAGCGATTCAAGATTCTTTGCATGCAGCCCTACAACAAGATAAAAAAAATCTACAACAATTTATACTTGCTGAAAATAATCAAATTCAGCAGTTACAAGCGGTGTTAACACATATCGATCAATTGCTTAAAAGCGAACAAAACAACCCGAATATTCAATCACCCAAAAATGAGAAATCAGGGTTTTGGAGTCAATGGATTAAAGTTGATCGTGTGGATTTAAATACGCCTGAGATTGTTCATCGTCGCATGATTTTAAAAGAAGCAGAGCTTAGAGTTTTATTGGCAAAACAAAACCTAGAAAAAGGACAAGTGCTTGAATATCAAAATATGTTAGATCATGCAATTGGTGAATTAAAACAATTACCTGATCAAAACGCTAAAAAAATAGTCAAAGAGGTTCAAAAACTAAAACAAATCAAAATGCTTCCAGAAGCTAAACTCATCAGTTTTACAATTTTGGGGTAATACGATGAAAAAAATATTAATGGCCTATGGATTACTTTTTTTAGTCATTTTCGCAATATTAAGTATTTTAAGTTTTGGTTCGGGCAGTGGTTATGTTTATGTTTTATGGCGAGGGATTCAAATACAAACCAATGTCTGGCTTGTTGCCTTTGTTATTATTTTTATTAGTTTTATTTTGCAAAGCAGTTTTGTGTTGATTAAACGTGCCATTAATCAAAATAAAAGAAAGCAATATGAATTGGTTAGTTTTAATGAGTTGCATACTTATGAACAGTTGGGTGTAGCATGGTTATTAGAAGGTGAGGCTTTAAAAAAAGACATTATTCAACCTGTATTTGAATCTTCAGTGTTATTAAAAAACATTATACAAGCACGAATTTTATTTAAACAGGAACAATTTGCTGAGGCGATGGATGAATTACAAAAAAGTCCAGCTTCGGTTTTTGAACTTGCAGAAATACAACGAGTTGAAATTTATTTGGCACAAAATGATCCACATCAAGCCTTAACACATTTAGAGTTCTTATCTGGACATATTTTATCGCCTTGGTTAGAACCACTGAGAGATTTGTATGATCAGCGCATTGAAAAGCTTTGGGGTAAGTTGGCGACCCAATATCCTTGGTTGTATTTAAAAGCCACAGAATATGGGCACTTAAATGAAAAAGCCAAACAAAAATGGCTATCTCAGTTATTAAGTCAGTTTGATTCTGCAACGATTGAAGATATTCAGTTATTGTCAGAAAAATATTTACAGCAATTAGAGCGGATGGATCATTTGGAATTCGAAACCAAACTGCTTTGGTTGAAGGTATTGGCCCGTATGCCAGAGATGGCGGAGCAACAAGGCATCTTGTCATTAAATTTGCTCAATGAGCGTTTTGATCAAGATGTGTTTTACCTTTGGTTTCAACAACAATTACTCAAGCAATTACCTGATTATTATGAAGTTGAAAAGCAAATTAACCGGTTGGAAGAAAAATATCCTAGTATGCCGCTATTTAGTTTTACAAAATGGCATATATATCAGGCGACACAGCGAGAGCATGAAGCTGCTGAATTGCTGACATTATATCCAGATCATGCATTAATGAATTATTTAAGAATTAAATCGACATTAATGGGTGATGAAGAACGTATCCAGCAGCTGAATACTGTTTTTGAAAAAAATATGAATTTTATACCTGTTAAAATTTGAGTGTAGAAATGAATTTATCAGAAAAATACCCTGTAAAATCTGAGCAAAAGGTTGCTTGGGGAGATATGGATGCCTTTGGTCATGTGAACAATGTGATCTATTATCGATATATGGAAAGTGCTCGAATTGATTATTTTTCAAAACTAGATATTTTAAATTCAGAAGTGGGAACAGTTGTCGCTTCTAGTCAATGTAAATATATTAAACCTGTATTTTATCCTGACCATTTATCGATTTACTCTGGGGTTGTGGAAATAAGAAATTCAGCCTTTAGAATGAAATATGAACTATACAGTCATCAGCAAGAATGTATCGTGGCAGAGGGAGAGGCTGTTGTTGTTTGTGTAGATAAACTTGAAATGACAAAAGTATTAATTCCTGAATATATTAAAAATAAGATTATTCGTTTAGAGAAAACGGTCAATAATGATTTATTTAAAAATTAATTTTATTTAATGTTTGTATTTTTTATGTTTAGCTTTCCATTATAAGGTTGCTAAAATAAAATTATAAAAATATTATATGCAAGGAATTTTTGATTTCTAATAATTAATTATGTTTATTTATATATATATGGAGTAAGAGTAATGCCAGATATTAGCAATCTTTCAGTTGAAGAATTGAAAAAATTAACAGCTGAAGCTGAAGCTTTGATTGAATCTAAAAAAGGTCAAGCTGTTGAAGATGCTTATAATGAAATTGTTAAAATTGCTGAATCTGTAGGTTATACATTAGAACAGTTTATTGAATACGGTTCTCATAAGCGTAAGAAAACAACACGTAAAGCTGTAGAGCCACGTTATCGTAACAAAAACAACAGCGCTGAAACTTGGACTGGTCGTGGTAAACAACCACGTTGGTTGGTTGCAGAGTTAGAGAAAGGTGCAAAACTAGAAGATTTTGTAATCTAATTTTACCAATGATTCATTCATTGTTTTAAAATTGAAAAACCAAGCATTTTTGCTTGGTTTTTTTGTTTTATTGAATTGGCGGCGCATAAAATATGTGCATAATGTGACAGATGAGGGTGATATCTATTACGGATAATAAATGACAATAATATTGGTAATAACTACATGAATGTAAAATCAAAGCAAATGATGTGGTGGGGAGGGGCAATTGTCGCTTTGCTGGTGTTTATTGTTTTGCAGATTCCTGCATCGTGGTTGATTTCAAAATTTTATAAAAATAATCAAATTTTAAAGAATGTCAGTGGCAATATTTGGCAGGGTCAAGCAGATTGGCAACAAGGTAATTTGCGTGGTTCAGTCACTTGGAAAACACGACCACTTGATCTTTTGTTATTACGTATTGGCGCTCATCTCGATATTAATAGTGGTAAAACACAACTCAATGGTATTGCGGGTTATAGCCTAGGCAAAAAAATCATCATTAAAGATATACAAGGTCAAATCGCCCCTGAAAGTCTAAGATCAGTAGTCTCTTGGCAATGGCCCACAAATAATATCCAAGTTTCAAATACATCGTTTAGCTTACATCGTGAAAAGGGTTTTAGTGACGCTTCAGGTGAAATTCGATGGGCTGGTGGTCCTTTAATTTATGAATTTTCACAACGACAAGAGCGCATGGATATTCCGCAGCTCGATGGAAATATCAGTGATGATAATGGTAAATTATTGATTGCTTTGACGGATCAGCGTGGCCAAAAGATGGCAAATCTGAGCTTGGAAAGTAATATGATGCTAGATGTGCAATTGACACAAAGACTATTGCAAAATGTGGCGTCTTATACAGGTAAAGCAGGACTAGACACCTACGTGGTCAGTTCTAGACAGCCATTAATGCGTGGTGGCTTCTAATGAATAAAATAAAAAACAGTCTTGAGCATTTAAACTGGCAAAAAATAGATGTACTCGCTCCCTTAGTGTTATTTGTTCTAATTTTAATGCTGTGCTGGAAACTCGCATCATTGTTTTGGTGGATTATCGCTCCGCCTCAAGTAATTCAAGCTGAACCTGTTGTTTTAGGTTCTCAGCAAGCTCAAATTCCCAATATTTCGAGTTTTGCTTTATTTCAAGAAGAATCGCAGATCAATGAAAATTTAAATTTTCAGTTACAAGGGGTGGTGATAGGTGTTCCTCGAACGCTTTCTTCAGCAGTCATCAAGGTCAATGATGTGCCAGACCGTTATGTGATTGGGGATAAAATTGAGGGTAGTGCTTATGAACTTTCAGAGGTATATTGGGATCATATTGTATTGACCAGTAGCAGTGGTGCAATAAAAGAAATTAAATTTCAAGGCATTGAAAACTTAGATCAGCCCATCACGCTAGATCAAAACAAAGGTTCTGCATCTCCTGTAAATCCCAATGCACCTGCAGGACAGATAAATCAAAACCAAAATAATAGCAATCAAAATATTTTAGGCAATGCGATCAATCAGATTGAAGAAAATAGGGAACAGTATTTAAAAAATATGGGGGTAAATGCAACCAATGGGCAAGGCTATGAAGTTTCTGATCAAACTCCAGTAGCGTTAAGAAATAAATTGGGGCTTAGAGCGGGGGATCGCATTCTTTCATTAAATGGACAAACGGTGGGTCAAGGACAAACGGAAGCGCAGCTGTTAGAACAGGTAAAAAAAGAAGGCAAAGTCAAAATAGAAGTAAAACGTGGTGATCAGGTGATGACCTTTCAACAAGATTTATAAGTGTCTAAAGATAAGACAAATTTAGGAAAGACAATAAGTTATGTATTTTAAAAATTTTAATCATTCGGTTTTAGCTATAGCAATTGCGACTCCAGTTCTCGCTGTGGTGAGTAGCTCGACCTATGCTCAAACTTGGAAAATTAACTTACGTGACGCTGATCTAACCGCTTTTATTAATGAAGTTGCAGATATAACAGGTAAAAATTTTGCTGTCGATCCACGGGTGCGTGGCAATGTGACTGTAATTTCAAATAAACCACTCAATAAAAATGAAGTATATGATTTATTTTTGGGCGTCTTAAATGTCAATGGTGTTGTCGCCATTCCATCAGGTAACACCATTCGTCTAGTTCCAGACAGCAATGTTAAAAATGCAGGTGTTCCTTACGACGCAAAACGAAGAGCACAAGGTGATCAAGTTGTTACACGTGTCATTTGGTTAGAAAATACCAATCCTAATGATCTGATCCCAGCATTACGCCCACTGATGCCTCAATTTGCACATTTGGCTGCAGTACAAGGTACGAATGCACTGATTATTTCTGACCGTGCAACCAATATTTATCAACTTGAAACCATTATTCGTAATCTAGATGGTACTGGGCAAAATGACATCGAAGCTGTTTCGTTACAGTCGAGCCAAGCTGAAGAGGTGATCGCACTCTTAGAAACCATGTCATCGACAGGCTCATCAAAAGATATGACAGGTTCGCGGGTGCGTATTGTTGCTGATGCTCGAACCAATCGAATTCTGATTAAAGGTGATCCCAATACACGTAAACGAATTCGCCAGATGGTGGAAACACTGGATGTGCCTTCTGCAGAGCGTTTAGGTGGGATGAAAGTATTTAAACTCAAATATGCCAGTGCAAAAAATTTATCAGATATTTTGCAAGGTTTAGTGACGGGCCAGTCTGTCAATTCGAATACTGGCAATAATCAGTACGACAACAATTCAAATAATAACGCTATTAATAGCTCGAACATCAATGCTGCGCAAAACAATAGCAACAATTCTGGCAATAGTGGTTCAGGTATTTCTACACCAGCGATTAACTTAAGCGGTTCAAATCGCAATAATCAGAATAACATCAGTAGCTTTAATGCAAATGGTGTCAGTATTATTGCGGACAATGCGCAAAATGCGCTGGTGGTCAAAGCAGAACCACAATTGATGCGTGAAATT